>JAFTZY010000033.1 GCA_017460955.1 Oscillospiraceae bacterium | reverse complement strand
TCCTCTCCCCGGCGGACGACGTGTACCATGTGGATAAGACGCAGTTCCGCGTGCCCTTCGTCTGCGGCGCACGGGACCTCGGGGAGGCGCTGCGCCGGATCGCCGAGGGCGCGTCCATGATCCGCACCAAGGGCGAGCCGGGTACGGGGGACATCGTGCAGGCCGTGCGCCATATGCGCAAGATGAATGCCCAGATCCGCCATACCGTGTCCCTCTCGGAGGAGGAGCTGTACGAGGAGGCCAAGCGCCTTGGCGTTCCCTACGACCTGCTCCGGCAGGTGCATGACACGGGGCGGCTGCCGGTGGTGAATTTCGCAGCCGGCGGTGTGGCAACGCCCGCCGATGCCGCACTGATGATGCAGCTCGGAGCTGAGGGCGTGTTTGTCGGCTCCGGGATCTTCAAGTCCGGGGATCCGGCAAAGCGTGCCGCTGCCATCGTCCAGGCGGTGACGAATTTCCGGGATGCCAAGCGGATCGCAGAGCTGTCCGCCGGACTCGGTGAGGCGATGGTCGGCATCAATGCCGACGAGATCCGGCTCATTATGGAGGAGCGGGGACAGTGAAGCGCATCGGGGTACTGGCCGTGCAGGGTGCCTTTGCCGAGCACCTGGAGAGGGTCACGGCATTTGGTGCGCAGGGCTTTGAGATCCGGCAGTGCCGGGACCTCCCCGACAGCTTCGACGGGCTGATCCTTCCCGGCGGCGAGAGCACCGTCATCAAAAAGCTCCTGCACGAGCTGGGGCTGTTCGATCCGCTGCTCCGGGGCATCCGGGAGGGACTGCCGGTGCTTGGGACCTGTGCGGGGATGATCCTGCTTGCCCGTGCCATCGACAGCGGGGAGGCACCGTGCTTCGGCACGCTCGATGTGACTGTCCGCCGCAATGCCTACGGCAGGCAGCTCGGGAGCTTCCGCTGTACGGAGACGTTTGCAGGGCACAGGATCGAGATGCCGTTCATCCGTGCTCCGTATGTGACGCTGGCCGCAGCGCAGGTACAGGTCCTTGCCGAGCATAAGGGGAGGATCGTTGCCGTCCGGGAGGGGCACCAGCTTGCCTGCGCGTTCCATCCGGAGCTGACGGAGGATCCGACGGTCTACCGGTATTTCTGGGAAATGCTGTAACAAAAAGAGAGGGGGAGGACCATGTATCTGAAAGTCGATAAAAGCAGCGGCATACCGGCCTACCGGCAGATCTATGCCGCATTGCGCACAAGGATCCTTTCCGGGGCATTTCTGTACGGCGCACGCCTGCCGTCCAAGCGGGAGCTGTCCCGCGACTGCCTGGTGAGCATCGCCACGGTCGAGCATGCCTACCAGATGCTGTGCGAGGAGGGCTTTTGTGAGATGCGCCCGCGCAGCGGCTGCTATGTGCGCTACCTGCCCGAGCGTGATTTTCCCGTGTCCGATGTGGCCCTCCCGGCACCGGGCACGCCCGAGGAGAGTCTGCCGCACAGTGACATCCCCTTTTCGCCCGTGGCCGCCATGCTGCGCCGGGTGCTCCTCGATTACGGCGACCGCATCCTCATGCGCTCTCCGCCCCACGGCTGCCACGAGCTGCGCGACGCCATCTGCCGGTATCTGTCGCGCTGCCGGAGTATCCGGGTGCGGCCCGAGCAGATCGTGATCGGCTCCGGTGCGGAGTACCTGTACGGGGTGTGCATCCAGATGCTCGGACGGGAGCATACCGTAGCGCTCGAGGACCCGTCCTATGAAAAGATCGGGCGCGTCTATGCCGCAAACGGCGCCGCCTGTGAGCTGCTGCCGATGGACGCCGAGGGCATCCGTCCCGATGCACTCGCGCAGAGCACGGCGCACATTCTCCACGTCACGCCCTTCCACAGCTTTCCGAGCGGCATCACCGCCTCGGCGCAGCGAAGGGCTGCCTATCTGCAATGGGCCGGACAGCGCGGCGCCGTCATCATCGAGGATGACTACGATTCGGAATTCCTCCTGACCGGGACCGCGCCGGAAACGCTGTTTGCGCAGTCCGGGGACGGGAACGTGATCTATCTGAACACCTTTTCCAAGACCATCGCGCCCTCCCTGCGTGCGGGGTACATGCTCCTGCCCGAGCGCCTGCTGCCGCTGTATGAGCGGACGGTCGGCTTCTATTCATGTACCGTCCCCATGCTCGAGCAGTTTTTCCTGACCGAATGGCTCGACAGCGGAGAATTCGAGCGTCGGATCAGCCGCCTGCGCCACCGTACCGACACAACCTGAAGATCTTTCAGGAAGCGGCTTTTCCTGGAAATACAAAACGCGCCCGCTGTGATGAGCGGGCGCTTTATTCTGCGGGAGCGGGGACCTCTATGAGGTCCCCGGTCTGATGCCTCCCCTGTAAGCGGCTCCCTCCGGCGCTTTTATACCAATTCTCGTTCAAACGATTGATCACATCAATCGTTTGATAGCCGCCGCAGGCGGCGTCGAGAATGGCATGGGACGAATTTTGTGACGCTTTGCGTCACAAAATAGCGCACGCTTCTGATCAAGCTATTTCAATAGCTTGATTAGAAATTAGTATTAGGAGTCTTTCGTCTCCCTCACACACTCGCATTTGCCGCGATGTGGTAGATCTCTGTAATGTCCTGTGCCGAGAGCGCCACGAATCCGCCGGTCCTGCCGGTGCCAACGCCATGCTTTTCGACCAGGCGCGGGATGTCCTCCTCGCGTGCGCCGAGCTCTGCGAAATTCACCGGCATCCCGATGCTGTGCAGGAACGCCCGGAAGCGCCGGATCCCCTCGAGTGCCGTGACCTCCGGATGCGCGAAATCCATCTGGCAGCCCCAGACACGCACGGCAGCCTGTGCAAAGCGCATCGGGTCATGCCGGTACACAAACTCCATCCACGCCGGCATGATGACCGCAAGTCCCGCACCGTGGGCACAGTCATAGAGCGCCGACAGCTCATGCTCGATGCCGTGGCTGTTCCAGTCCTGTTCCCGGCCGACGCCGACGATGTTGGTGTGCGCGACCGTGCCCGCCCACATGATGTTCGCACGCGCCTGATAGTTATCGGGCGCGGCGATGACGCGGGGCGTTTCCCTGATCATCGTCAGCAGCACTGCCTCGCACAGCCGGTCGGTCAGCTCGACCTCGGTGGTGTTCGTAAAGTACCGCTCAAAGACATGCGCCATAATGTCCGTTGCGCCGCATGCCGTCTGGTAGGGCGGGAGCGTGCAGGTCAGTGCCGGATTGAGGACCGAGAATCTCGGGCGGATGAGGTCGGAGCCCGCACCGCGTTTGAGACCGCCGTCCTCCTTCGTGATGACGGAATCGCCCGAGCCCTCGCTGCCCGCAGCGGCAATGGTCAGCACCGTGCCGACCGGGAGCGCTGCCGCCGGACGCCTGCCGCAGTAGAAATCCCAGAAATCCCCCTCATACGGCATGCCCATGGCGATGGCCTTGGCGGAATCGATGACCGAGCCGCCGCCGACGGCAAGGAGAAAATCGATGTTCTCTCTCCGGCAGATCCCGATGCCCTCATAGACGAGCGTATCTCTTGGATTCGGCTTCACACCGCCGAGCTCGGTGAAGGGGATCCTCTGCTCGGAAAGCGACTGCTTCACCCTGTTGAGCAAGCCGCTTCTGATCGCCGACTGTCCGCCGTAATGCAGCAGCACCTTGGTGCCGCCATACTTTTTCACAAGTGCGCCTGCCTGTGCTTCCGTATCCTTGCCAAAGACAAATTCGGTCGGGCTGTAAAACTGGAAATTGTTCATACGCTGTGTTCCTCCATTCAGAATGTCGTGTGTTTCAGAACGTCTCTACCTTGGTGACGACCGTTATGCTGCTGTCCACAAGCTTTTGGAACGTCTCCGCATCCTCCGGCTTTCCGGCGACGCTGCCGTAGTGGATGGGGATGACATATTCCGGGCGGATCGCATTGGCAAGCACGGCCGCCTGCCGGGCATCGACCGTGAACGTCCCGCCGATGGGGAGCAGCGCAATGCGGCACTGCACCTGCCGTGCCTCTGCGGTATCGTCCGTGTCCCCGGCGATGTAGATATGCCCGTGATCCTTGCTGTGAATGACATAGCCGACCCAGCCCTTGGACTTCGGATGGAAGGGCTTGAGCTTGTTGTAGGCCGGCACGGTCTCCATGCTGATGCCGCAGACAGTGAAGGCCTCCTTGGCGCCGACCTTCTTCACGCTCAGCCCCAGACCGTCCGCCTCCGTGACGGACCGCGGACAGACGAGCATGGTGTCCGGCCCTGCGACCTTGCGGATGTCCTCCGGCGAGAGATGGTCAAAGTGGCTGTGCGTGATGAGGATGATGTCCGCATCGTGCGGCGCATCGGGGATGCGGAAGGGGTCGGTGTAAATGATCTTCTCCGCTTCGATGCGGATGCTGCTGTGGGTGTTGACTGTGAGAAAGCTCAGCATGTGGGGCACTCCTTTCGTGATGCAGGGCGGGATGGCACGAACACTGCCGCCTTCCTGCAATTTTACAAAATGCAAGGTCGTCATACTATCAGTATAGCATAGATGCCGCTGCTTTGCAAGAGCCTGGACGCATGTACTCACAAAAAATGTTTACAATCTGGAAATGATACTTTACTTTTCCGATGGATATGGTATAATTAAATAGGCCCTTGCAGATCGGGCTATGATACCATGACGCTGTGCTCTTATGGTATCATTGAATTGGCCCTCACAGATAGGGCAGTGAAAACAGGTTTTCAAAGAAGGTGTCATATGGAAATTCCAAACGAAATCGAACAGTCCGTCACAGGGAAATTTCGCAGAAGCATCTGGTCGAAATTCCTCAAGGGCATCAAGGAATATCAGCTCATCCAGCCGGGGGACAGGATCGCCGTGTGCATTTCCGGCGGCAAGGATTCCATGCTCATGGCGCTGTGCATGAAGCGTCTGCAGCGCTATTCCGAGGTGCCGTTCGAGGTGGTGTTCCTTGTGATGAATCCCGGCTACAACGAGATCAACTACCAGAAGATCCGGGAAAACGCCGCCCTTCTGGACATTCCGATCCGGGTATTCGAGACCGGGATCTTTGACGCGGTCGCCAAGGTCGATCAGCACCCATGCTACCTCTGTGCGAGGATGCGGCGGGGGCATCTGTACAAGACTGCGCAGGATCTGGGGTGCAATAAGATCGCGCTCGGCCATCACTTTGATGATGTCATCGAGACCATCCTCATGGGGATGCTCTATGGCTCGCAGGTGCAGACCATGATGCCGAAGATCCACAGCGAAAACTACGAGGGCATGCAGCTCATCCGCCCGATGTACCTCGTGCGCGAGGCGGACATCATCCACTGGAAGCAGTACAACGACCTGCAGTTCATCCAGTGTGCCTGCCGCTTCACGGAGAACTGTACCATGTGCGACAACGGGGGCGGCGGCTCGAAGCGCCAGGAGATCAAGACCTTGCTCAAACGGCTGCGCGAGGATAACCCTGCGGTGGATATGAACATCTTCCGCAGCGTCGAGAACGTCAACCTGCGTACGATCATTTCCTACCACAGGGGCGAGGAATACCACCACTTTCTGGACCATTATGACGGGGAGGGGACACCGTGAGCATCTATCTGGATTATGCCGCGGACACACCGCCGGACGAGCGTGTGCTTGCGGTGTACACACAGGCAGCGCGGGCGCAGTTTGCCAACCCCAACGCGCAGCACAGCCTTGGCAGGGTGGCAAAGCAGCTTGTGGATGAGGCACGCTCCCGCATCGCCGGACATCTGCATGTCACCCCGGACGAGCTGATCCTGACAAGCGGCGCGAGCGAGGCGAATAACCTTGCCGTGAAGGGGATCGCATGGGCGATGCGCCGGCGGGGACGGCACATCATCTCGACCTTTCTCGAGCACAGCTCGGTGAGCGGGGCGCTGACCTGTTTGCAGGAGCAGGGCTGGGAGATCGACCTTGTGGACCTCCTCCCGGACGGCAGGGTCGATCTCACCCACCTTCGCCGCCTCATACGGGAGGATACGGTGCTGTGCGCTGTGTGCGCGGTGGACAGTGAGCTTGGGACGGTGCAGCCCGTGGACACGATCGCACAGATCGTCAGCGACCATCCGAATTGCCGCCTGCATGTGGACATGACACAGGCGGTGGGGAAACTGCCGCTTGGCTTAACCGGCATTCACACCGCGAGTCTGGCGCCGCACAAGTTCTATGGACTTAAGGGCAGCGGACTTCTGTACAAGGCGCAGGGCGTGGTGCTCGAGCCCTTGATCCACGGGGGCGCAAGCACTACGATCTACCGCAGCGGAACGCCCGATGCGCCCGCTGCCGCAGCGCTCTCCTGCGCGCTGGAGCTTGCCCTCACGGAGTATGATGCACGGTATGAGAGGGTGCGGGCACTCAACGATCGCCTGCGGGCGCATTTTGCGCAGGATGCACGCATCGCCGTCAACAGTCCGGAGGGGGCAGTTCCGCATATTCTGAACCTCACCGTGCAGGGCATCAAGGGCGAGGAGATGCGCCGCCTGCTCGACGAGCGGGGCGTGTGCGTATCGGTGAAATCCGCGTGCTCCGTTGCGAACACGCCCTCCCGCGCCGTCATGGCGATCACACACGACCGAAAACGCGCCCTCGGTTCGTGGCGCATCAGCCTGTCCCATCTGACGACCGATGCGCAGCTCGATACGTTCCTGCGCGTACTGGACGACCTGCTCCCCCAAAGCCCGTCCCGGTAAATGCATGCAAAAAATGACGGACTGTCCGGTGAAAAGCCGGGCAGTCCGTATGTTTTTTGGGATCCTCTCGTTTTAATACTAATTTCTGATCAAGCTATTGAAACAGCTTGATCAGAAGCGTGCGCTTACGCGCCCGCTATTTTGTGACGCAAAGCGTCACAAAATCCGTCCCATGCCATTCTCGACGCCGCCTGCGGCAGCTATCAAACGATTGATGTGATCAATCGTTTGAACGAGAATTGGTATAATACTAATTTCTGATCAAGCTATTGAAATAGCTTGATCAGAAGCGTGCGCTTACGCGCCCGCTATTTTGTGACGCAAAGCGTCACAAGATCCGTCCCATGCCATTCTCGACGCCGCCTGCGGCAGCTATCAAACGATTG
>JAFTZY010000009.1 GCA_017460955.1 Oscillospiraceae bacterium | reverse complement strand
TCCGTCACATCCACATGATCGTCCCCGTCAAGGTCGGCCTGTTCAAGCTGCCGTGCATTGAGGACATCGAGCCGTACAAGGTACTTCTGGAGCGTGACGATATCGAGCACCGTCACACTGCCGTCGAGATTGACATCACCGCGCAGCTCGGGGGCATCGGTCGGCGCCTCGGTCTCCGGCTCGGTGGGGGCTTCCGTAGGAGCATCCGTCTCGGGCTCCGTGGGGGCTTCCGTTACGGGTTCGGTCGGTGTCTCCGTGGTGATCTCCGCCAGGCTCGGCTGCACATCGCTCCATCATTCCCACGGATCGCCCTCACGGTAGGCACTGACACGCTGGTCATTCGTCCAGGTAAAGACATTATCGTACAGGTGTCCTTCATCGTAGTACCAATGCGCGAGTGCAATGATCTCGTCGGGGTAGTCCTTGTAATAGCCCGTGTCGTCGGGCAGATAGGTGGCCCAGCCGGTGTTGAAGCCCTTGAGCGCACCGCGTACCACCTGATAACCGGTCAGGCCCTCGTCGGTCATGCCGACATGGACAAAATGCATGATCTTGCGGATGCCCATATGGTCGGAAATGATGGCGTCGTAGAAATTGGCCTCAGTCAGGGAATACTGGTACATTTCCGGGACATCCTCCTCCTTCATGAAGGTCGGGTCCGCATCGGCAAATGCCGTGACAGCGGTCTGGAGGGTGCCGTAGGCATGAGCGGAGCTGACGCCGAAGCCCTGCGAATATGCCGTCTCGATGTCTGCACCGTCGCCGTTGCCGCCGAGGGTGGATTCACGGGTGCCGATGCCCAGGAAGAGTGCGTAGACCTTCTCACGGTCGGTCTGGCCGAGCCGCACGGAGATGAGGTCCCAGTGCTCGTCGATCTCCTTGTACAGCGCGTACTTGACCTCCTGCACACTCATGGCGTGGTTAATGGCGCGGATCTCCGCTGTGGAGGCGTTTTCCGGCGTGTTGCGGTCCCCGTAGCCGAAGGGATTACCCACGCCCTGTGTCTGGACATCGCGGGACGGGTCGTGCGCGATGCTGCTGTCAGCGGAGGCGGGCATGGCTCCGAACAGGAGGACACCGCTGATGCACAGCCCGGCGGCACGAAGCAGGATGTTGGTTTTCTTCATGATCGTTCACTCCTTATTGGTAGGTCTTATATACACAAAACTGCCCTTGCGGGGCAGCCTTGCCGGTTACTCGGTCGGTAGTGTATAGCACCGGTCGCCCTTCAGACGTGCTTCAAAGGTCTCGGACGGCAGCGGCTTGTCGAACAAAAAGCCCTGTGCCATATTGCATCTGACGTGACGCAGGAAGTCCGCCTGCCGTCTGGTCTCCACACCCTCGGAAATAATTTGCAGATCCAGAGCCTGCACCATGCGCACAATGTTCTCGATGACGATCTCATCGCCCCGGTTGTTGCCGCCGGCGGCGATCCGGTCCAGAAAGGACTTGTCCAGCTTGATGACATCCATCTGGAACTCCCGGAGCATGTTCAGGGAGGAAAAGCCGGTTCCGAAGTCGTCGATGGAGGTGGCGATGCCGTGGTCACGCATCTTTTTCAGGAAGCGCAGCATGGCATCGTGGTTCTTGGCGCCGGTCATCTCCGTGAGCTCGACCTCGATGAAGCGGCTGTCCACCTCATACTGCTCCATGATAGAAACGATCCTGTCAGCAAGCGTGTCATTCTGCAAATGCTGCTGGGAGAAATTGACAGATACCCGCACCGGCGTGATTCCCTCATCCTGCCAGCGACGGATGGTCTTGCAGACCTGCTCGAATACATACAGGTCCAGCTTGCAGATCGTTCCCTCCTTCTCGAGGATGGGGATGAAGTCCATGGGCATGACGATCCTACCGTCATGGGACCAGCGGGCAAGTGCCTCGCAGCCGCAGAGCTGGAGGCTGTCCAGGGCCACCTTGGGCTGGAAATAAACGATGAATTCGCCGCTGCGCAGTGCCTTCGGGAAGAGCTGAGAGATCTGCTTGTCATGCATGATCTGCTGCAGCATCTCCGGACGGTACCACAGGTAGTGGACATCCCTGCTGCTGTGCTTGACCTCGTTGAGGGCGATGGTGGCAAAGTTGAGCACCTGGCTGATCACATCATCGGGGCCGATGTCATAAGCGCCGATGCTCGCGGCGATCATGAACGTGCGCTGGAACTCATCGAACTGCACGTCCATGGGGATCTCGGAAATAAATTCAAGGAATTCATCGGCGTGCTCCCGGCGCACGAGCGCAAAGAAATTGTCCCCGCCCGGCCGCGCCAGACGTTCATCGGGCTGCAGAAGCCCCTGTACGGTGCTTGTATAGCGGATAAGGATCTCATCGCCCTTGGAGGGGCCGACGGTCTGGTTGATGTACTTGAAATTGCGAAGGTTGAGAAAAATCCCCACATAGGCGGAGAGCTGCCCCCTGGCCTTGAGAATGCTGCCGTATTCGATCATGGCCTTGGTGTTGATGGCATTGGTCATGAAATCGTAGGAGGTCGCACGCTCGAGCAGGGTCCCCATACGGGAACGGCCGCACAGCACGAAGAGGTTTTTCAGGAGGAACTGCACCATGCGGAATTCCTCATCCGTCCAGGTGTGGCCTAAAGTCGGGCAGAGCATCGCGATGCACATCCCGTCCTCCGCCGTCCGGAAATGGAGCGTGCGCATCTTGGACTTGTCGTGCAGCGTGTGGTAGATCGCCTGCGCCACATGCCGACCCTCCGGCGTCAGGTGCGTCTTGGGGGCATCCAGGGACAGGGCAAGGTAGCCGATGCGGAGCTTTTGCGCGATCGGCGAGATATGCGTGGAAATGGCAGTACACAATGCCTCGACGGATTGAAAGTTCTCGCTGATGACATTGTAAAAATCCAGATAGGTCTCGCTGCAAAGCGGTGCCTCATTGTCGGCTGTATGTAAGCTGTTCAATATGATTCCCCCATTTGTCGGTATGCTTTTATTGTAGCATAGATTCGGGTATTTGTCAATAAAATGTCCTTCGTCATTCTTCCTTGCGCCGTTCTTCTGATAGCGGAGAATGCTCCATGGCATCCTGTACGGAATAGTCTCCGAGATGGGTATAGATCTCCGTGGTTGAGATACTTTCATGACCAAGGATGGTCTTGAGCGTGAGCACATCCACATGCCCGTACTGGTACATGAGGGTGGCGGCGGTGTGGCGCAGCTTGTGCGTGGAAAGTCCCCGGCCGTCAAGTCCTGCTGCCTTGAGTGCCCCCTCGACGATCTGCTGCACTCTGCGGCGGCTGATGCGGGTGCTGCGGTTGCTCAGAAACAGTGCCGGGTCCTCCGTATCCACCTGCATACGCTCGAAAAGATACTCGTGCAGCGCCGTCATACAGGCTGCATTGAGAAAGATCTGGCGTTCTTTGCTGCCCTTGCCGAGGACACGCATTTTCTGGTCCTCAAAATTGATCGAGGACAGGTTAAGCCCCACGAGCTCTCCGAGACGGATCCCGCAGTTGAGGAACAGTGTCAGGATGCAGTAGTCCCGGATCTGGTAGCGGTGGTCCTCCTGCTGTGTCAGGCTTTTGAGAAGCTCAAGGCTCTCGGAGAGATTCAGATATTTCGGCAGTGCGTGATGGGGCCTTGACAGCTCAAGATTCGTGGTCGGGTCGTAGTCGAGGAGTCGCGCTTGCGTGGTCATATAGTGGAAGAAGCTGCGCAGGGAGGTCCCCTTGCGGCAGCGGATCTTGTCCCGGTTGTCACAGGCCGTGGCGATGAAATGATAGTAGCTGTGGATGTCCCGGAGTGTGATGCGCCGGATGTCCTCCACGGTCAGCTCCCGGATGGAGACGCTGTCGAGCATTTCCGGGCTGATCTCCCTGTCGCAGGAGCGCATGAGGATGTAAAAGCGCAGAAACTGCCGCAGATCCTGATAATACCCCATGACCGTGCCCTTGGCAAGGCCCTTGACGACGGACAGATGGGTCACATACTCATTGACAAAATCAGGGTTGTCCGCTCTTGACAGCTGCATAGCGATGCTCCTTTCCCGGCTGAATTCGATCCTATCTTCATTATAACACGATTTTCCGGGTTTGTCACTACCTATTTCTGAAAAATTTCAAACGGCCCTCGCGCTTTGGATTGTGATCTATGCACAAAAACCGCATAGGATATTTGTGGGTTCCGCTGATTTTTCTGAACAGGAAAGAAAACTGTCAGTTTTTCTGCGAAAAATTCCCTATGATATTTTTCGGCCCGGTGCTTATACTACTGTTGCGGCACAACGCCGCCAATTATGAAAAACAATGTATGCACTGTCATACAAGAAGGAGTATACTATGAAGGGTGAATTTACGCAGAAGGGTAAGGAAGCCATGGAGCGCTTCAAGATGGAGTCCGCAAGTGAGGTCGGTGTGACCCTCAAGCAGGGCTACAACGGCGATCTGACCTCCAGAGAGGCCGGCAGCATCGGCGGCCAGATGGTCAAGAAGATGATCGATGCTTACAAGATGCAGTAACCTGCGATACAAAGCATTGCCCCTGCTCCCTGAGCGGAGCGGGGGCGTTTTTCTATTGGCAGAGATAAGCCGCCGAAGGTCCCCCCCTCCGGCGGCTTTTTAATGATTTTGTGACAGGCGGCTTCTTATACGTCTATACCTGCTTCGGCTTTCGGATGACGCAATGCAGCCGGCAGAATCCGCGCTTTTCAAAACTTTCCATGCGCAGACCGGCATGCTCACAGAGCCGGCGGATGTCCTCCCTGCCGTAGATGCGCACATCACCCTTGCCGATCAGATGCGCGATCGGCATTTCGATATGATTGCAGAACCAGCGCACAGCGGCAGTGCTCATCGTCATGTCCCGCAGCACGAGCCTTCCGCCCGGCCGCAGCACACGGCATACGCTGTCAAAGAAATCCTGCGGGTTCGGATAATGGTGGAAGCTCTCGCAGCAGATCACCGCGTCGAACGCCCCCTCTTCAAACGGCAGATGCTCGCAGTCACCGACCACAAGCTCCACGCCCTCCATGTGCTTTGCACGGGCGACCTCGATCATTTTCGGCGTCAGATCGATGCCGGTGTAATGCTTCTCCGGGTATTTCTCATGCAGGAGCGTGAGCATGGGCGCGGTCCCGCAGCCGCAGTCGAGCAAGTCGTAAAACGGCTCCTTTTCGAGCTCCGCCAGCACATCGGGATAGTCCTTCTTGCACATGTTGTAGACGCCCGCATGATCGCTTTCGTACACCTCCGCCGCTTTGGTGAATTCCCGCACGGACAGTTCCTTGTATTGTTTGCTTGTCACGATTTCTCCCCCATTTTCTCAGATCCTCTCAGGATCCGTATATTCCTGCGCTGTTGCACGACGATCGCCGATATACCGGTATCATGTATCCTTCCTTTGGATAAGGCCGATCCCGCAGACAAACATCAGCATCCACCCCAGGCTCTCAAAGCCGGAGTTGATCCCCGAAAACGGCAGTGGCAGGAGCTCACATACCGTACCGATCCCGGCGGACAGGAGCGGCGCGGCAAGGATCCACCATTTTGAAACGGGAAACACCCGCATCAGGATCAGCGCGGTCCATGCGATACTCGTCAGGACATCAAAGCCAATGAACAGCAGAAAGAACGGCGCTGCCTCGGGCAGGAACATGCGCAGCCACGCCTCCGTCGTCCGGCTCAGATCGCCGCCCGTGACCTCATACAGCACCTTGAAATGGTGGATGAGCCCGCCGCATGCGATGTGGAAATACAGGAAGGACACACAGCCGATGCCAAGACCCACAGTGTAGAGCCTCAGCCAGATCCGCCCTGCACGGGCCGCAGGATGCACATTGCCCAGGAGCCACCGGACAAATGCCACAGCACCGATCGCATACAGTACGCTGCCGACCGCGCCCGTGAGATCTGAGAGCGCGATGCGCCAGTCCCCGATGGTCAGCCAGCCGGCGCTTGCGACTGCGCCGAGCGGCTCGGAATGCCGCGGCTCTATGCCGATGCAGTAGTCACCGATTATGCACAGCAGCATTGCGGGGATGACAAGCCGCATGCGTGCTGTTGTCGTGCTCGTGTTCATATGTCCCTCATTTCTGCTTTTTGAAGCTCAAAGCGATCAGTCCTGCAAACACAAAGCACAGTACGCCGCCGACAAGCATCAGGATGGCATTTGCCGTGCTGCGATTGCTGTACATCGTGACAGCGGACAGCACCGCGCCCAGCAGGCCGCCGCCCGTGAGCGCGCCGAATCCTCTCCAGAAACGGACCGCCGGAAGGATCCTGTCAAGTCCACGGATGCGTTCGCTGACAAGCTCGAGGATGCCGATGAGCATGAGGAGCGCCGGGAGCGCAAGCAGGACCCCTGCTGCGGGATGCGCCAGGAATCCGGGTTTTGCAAGGAATCTTCCGAAGCCTGCAAAATAGAGGATCCAGCCGATGTTGCCGGGAATGTCATATGCCCACCACAGGGCCGTTCGGATCTTTGATTCGTACATCTTACCCTCTTTTATGCAGCCGCTGCTGTTACAGCAAGCGGCGGACGGTTTTTCTGCATGCAGTTAGCATATGCATACTGCATTACTATTATAGCACAGGTTTTTCAAAATTGCAAGAGGTTTGACATAGAAAATTTCGCGAAGAATATGGTCCCAGGCTATTGATAGCCCTCCTTGAGTATGATACAATATATCCAAAGGGAATTTTTGATGATTGATAGAAATGCCGTTTGAAAATCGTAGTAGTAAGTGAAGGAGGTCAAAGAGATCAGGCAAGGAGGTACCGAATTGAAGATCACAGAGGACAACTTTATACATGAGTTACAGCGAAAGAATGAGGACGCTCTGGAATTCGTTGTAAAAAACTACGGAGGATTGCTGAAAGCAGTCATTCATCGCATTTTATTCGATTACCCGGAAGATGCTGAGGAATGCTTGTATGATGTGATACTAAAAATCTGGGAACACAGTAATTCATACAATGGCAAGGGAGCATTCGAGAGTTGGGCCGCTGCGATAGCAAAATACGCAGCACTCGACCGTTTGAAGGCGTTGAAACGACTTGAACCCATGGCTGACATTGATGAATTGCCTATTGCAGACACTACTGGCTTGACAGGAAACGACTTGTTTGACAGTTTCTTTACGGAGCTGATCTCCTGCTTGAACGAAGATGATAAATCATTGTTCATTAGGATCTTCTGGCAGGGAGAGAGCATTGATGAAGCAGCGAAACGGCTCGGCAAGCCCAAAAGTGTACTGTATAATCGTATTTCCAGAGGAAAGCGAAAAATCATCAAGTTAAACTCAGGCTATTTTCGGAAGGAGGAAAAAGAATGAAGGATACATTGTATCAGCTCCTGAACCATGATGCGACTGAACTGCCGACGGCAGAACCGATCAGCGATCAGGAGGTCATGAATATTATGAAACGCTTCAAAGAAGAAAGTCATACACCGTCTGTTAAGACGAAACGCAAGCCCAAGCTCAGTGTTGTGCTTCTCGCAGCAGCCGTGTCAGCGGCTTGTGTCGGAACGGCGACAGTTGCCGCAGCGAAACTTGGCGTATTTGGTACATTATCACATCAGGCGGAGAGAACCTTTGACGATAATGGTACGGAACGTCCTATCGACAAATGGGCAGACCATTATGATTATGAGCAAATCGCCGAGAATGCCGTTGAAGTTTCAGAAGCTCTCATCGGAGAGGGCGAAAACCTTGTTGTCGAAGTTGACGAAGTCTACTGTGACGGAGTTACGACACTCATAAGTCTATCCGGTCATCTTAAGGATGGAAATCCCGATCACAAGCAGCAGTTGAAATTCTATCCTATGACGGCACATTGGGGCAATGTAGACTATTCTCAGGACGGTTATGATACAGCTGATCTGAGTTGTGATTTGATCCTTGATGAGGAAACAGACAACGAATTCAGCGGTGATCTCAAAATTGTAGATTTTGGAAATAAGGAGATCACTGAACCTGGTTTGTTAGAGATTCATGTAGAGACTATCCGTGAGATGGACAATTACCTTGATTGCGAAGAACCACGTTCTTCCGGAGGATTTACGCTATCCGTTCCTGTAACACCTGATCGATCACTCCGAATCGGTGCTGACAATGCGCCGTATACAATCGAGGAGGATGGCTATTCGGTGGTTATTTATGAAATCTCGCCTGCCATGATGATCGTCGGCAGCTATCCGAAGGAAGCAGATTGTATGGTTTACAGAGAAAACGGTGAGGTTGCCGAATTCATAGGTCTGCGAAAACTTCCGGAATACAATGGAATGAAGGCAGGCTGCATGACTCCGACCAGAGAAACGCTGACATTCTCGTTCTTTGACAAGAGCGCTGAGCCAGATGAAAACGGGCATTTCTCAAGCATGAAGGAGATTACTGTCAATATGGATGAGGTCTATGCTGCATTAAGTGCAGAGTAAAACAGCAACAAGCAACAAGTATTATCACAAACGCTCTCTGGACACTCAGGGAGCGTTTGCAGTTTCAAAGTGCAACTATCCCCATATTCATCACGGACGGCTCTGAGGGGCATTTCCGTTCGGCGGACTGCAAGTTCAGCTTGGCGCTGTCCGATCGAGAATTTGTATGAAATTCCGTTTTGGGCTATCGGGTGTTCGTTCCGTAGGCTATGAAAAACCCCTGCTCCGGTTTCGGAGCAGGGGTGCCTTTTTATGCCTTGACAAAGTATTCCTCATACCAGACAAGGAAGGTATAGATCGTCCAGATCTTGCGCCAGTTGTCGGAATTGCCGCCGACATACTCGTCGTAAATGGCGCGGATGGCGTCGGGATCAAAGAACTTTGCTGCGATCTCGCTGGCAAACAGCCGGCGCACATCGGCATTGTAGCGCTCATCGGCGAGCCAGATGCGGATGGGCACGATGAAGCCGAGCTTCTTGCGGAACGCGATCTCCTCCGGCAGCACCTTGGCGGCGGCGGTGCGGAAGGCGACCTTGTTCTGCTCTTCGTTGACCTTGTACTCGCTGGGCAGACGGGAGGCGATGTCAAAGACACGGCGGTCCGTCAGGGGCATCCGGATCTCCAGTCCGCAGGCCGTGCTCATCTTATCGACATTGAGATAGATGTCGCCCTCGAGCCAGATCTGGATATCCACATCGGACATCTTGGTGAGCGGATCGAGCCCCTCGGTCTCCTCATAGATGTACTTCACCAGGTTGATCGGCAGGACGTCAGGGTCATAATGCCGGAGGATCCGCTGCTTTTCGTCCTCCTTCATGATGTTGGTGTTGCCCACATAGAAGGTCTTGAGGTTGTCGCCGTAGCGTTCGGCGTTGCGGTACATATTGTAGCCGCCGAAGAACTCATCTGCGCCCTCACCGGAATAGCAAAGCTTTGTGTGCTCGGCAGTCGCCTTGCAGCCGAGTGCGAACACGATCGCGGAGGCGTCGCCGAGCGGCTGCTCCATGCTCTTCATCACCCACGGCACGATCGAAAAGTACTGCTCGGGCTCGATGCGTGCCACGCTGTGCTCCACGCCCAGAAGCTCCGCCGTCTTGGCTGCGATCCGGGACTCATCGAAGCGCTCCTCGTCATAGCCGCACGAATCTGCACGTTTGGCATCGGACATGGCCAGCACATAGGAGGAATCCACGCCGCCGGAGAGGAAGGACTCGGCCGTTTCATCGGCGGTCTTGACATCGCGCATCATCTGCTGTACGGTGGTATGGATCTCATCCGCCCAGTCCGCAAGGCTCCTGCTGCGGTCGGGATGGAATTCCGGCTTCCAGTAGCGGTGGAGTGTGAGCGCGCCCTTTTCCCAGATCAGATAGCAGCCGGGCATCAGCTTCTTGACACCCTTGAAGAAGGTGTCCTCCCCTGCCACATAGGTCAGGCTCAGGTAGATCTGGAGCATCTCCTCGTTGAGCTGCTTGACAAAGCCCGACTGCTCCATGATCTGCCGGATGTAGGTCCCGTACAGGAGCTGTCCATCCTCGGTCAGGTAGTAATAAAAGGGCTTGGTGCCGAACTGGTCGCGCAGGCAGAACAGACGCTCGCGCTTCGTATCCCAGAGGGCAAACGCAAACATGCCGTACAGATGGTCGGCCATGTCCGTCCCCCATTTCTCATAGGCGGCTGCAAGGATCGCCGTCTCACGCGCCTCACGGGTAAGTCCCTTGTCGATCCCGAGCGTTTCACACAGCGCTTCCCAGTTGCGGATATGTCCCCGGTATTCCTTTACTTCAATCATGCTTACACCTCAATTCTCAGACTCGAAGGGCGCTTTGCCCTTCTCCAATGGTTATTATACCATATTCCGCCTGGCTTTGCAATATGTTTTTCGGGAATTCTCGCACAGGAACTTACGGCTCCTCCGGTTCCGGGAGGATCACCACATCTCGGGGCGGGACGGGGGTGGAAAATACGATCTGTGTAGAGGTGTTGCCAAAGCGCTGGAGCTGTCCGATGAACTGGTCGAGCTCCTGTGTGCTCGGGAATGCGACCTTGATGAGCATGGAGTAGTTCCCCGTCACGCAGTTACATTCGAGCACATTGGGACATTCGGCGATGAAGGGATAGAACTCCGGCTTTTGCTGCGCCGAGAGCTCCAGACTGATAAAGGCGGTGATGTGGTAGCCAAGCTTCTGCTGGTCGATCCGGGCGTGATACCCCTGGATCAGGTGCTGCGATTCGAGCTTCTCGATACGTGCGGACACCGCCGGAGCCGACAAAAATACCTGTGAGGCGATCGCCTTGAGCGGCATGCGTGCATTCTGCTGTAAGATTGAGATCAGCTTCCGATCGATCTGATCCATAGAGTACTCCTCCCATCATAAAAAAGAGCGTACTGCCCCCTTGGCAGCACGCTCCATTGCGTATGTTCTATTGATGATAACTTTAGTATAGCACAAAAATGTGATCAAAGTATGAATATTTGATTACTTTTTCTCATCAGCTGCCGCAGCAGGCTTCTGTCCGGACTTACGCTTGAGCTGCTCGAACTTTGCCTTGCGGTTCTGCACGTCCTTCAGGTTGGTGCTAAAGAAGGTATCAATGTCCTTGATGCTGGTGTTGAAGTAATTCTCCACCTCCTGGAACCGGTTGGCGACATAGGTATCCGTTGCGCTCTTGATGGCATCGGACTCGCTCTTGGCCTTGGTCACGGCCTCAAGGGCACGCTTCTTGGCCTCACGGACAATGGCATCCTCGGCTACAAGCGTCTTGGCGCGGTCCTCCGCCTGTCGCACGATGCGCTCGGCCTTGGCTTCGGCCTCCTTGATGATGCGCTCACGGTCGTACTCGACCATCTTGGCATGCTTGATCTCCTGCGGCATGTTCAGACGCACATCATTGATCAGTTCACGCAGACGCTCCCCGTCAATCACCGACTTATGGGATGCAAACGGCACGGCCGCTGCCTTATCCAGCAGCTCATCCATATCATCCAGAATCTCATCAATACTCATCATGGTCCTCCTTTTTTAGGCGTTTTTCGATCGTATCCAGAATACACTCCGGCACGAAGGAGCTGATATCCCCGCCGAAGTATGCGATCTGCTTGACAACACTTGAGCTCAGGTACATGTTCTCCTTGCTCGTTGTGAGAAATACGGTTTCGGCCTTGTCATACAGCACACGGTTGGTCAGCGCCATCTGGAATTCATACTCAAAATCACTGACAGCACGCAGACCCTTGACAATGGCCACCGCCTGCACCCGGCGGACATAATCCACCAGCAGGCCGTCCAGAATATCGATCACAACATTGTCCAGGTGCTCCGTCGCCTTGGCGATCATCAGCATACGCTCCGTCGCCGTGAAGCTTGCCTGGTTCTTGGCAGCATTTGTGGAGATCAGTACGATCACCTTATCGAACAGCATGGATGCCCGTGTGATGATATCCAGATGCCCCAGCGTCACGGGATCGAAGCTCCCGGGACAAACGGCGATCCTTCTCATGCCTCCACCTCCTCCGGCAATAGCAGCACCGTTACTACTATTTTACCATAAAAGTATTCCCTTTGCAACCTTAAATTGAAAATTTCTTCTGCAATTTTACAATTTTTTTCATGCTCGGCCACGATCTTCCCGCCCGGACGCAGGAGCCTGCACAGTTCCGGGATGATTTTTTCCAGGATCCCCTTGTGATACGGCGGGTCGAGAAAGACGATGTCAAAGCATTGCTCCGGGCAGCTTTTCAGGTACTGCATCGCCTCGCGCTGGAAAAGCCGGGCTTTGTCGGTCAGGCGGGTACGTGTGAGATTCTCCCGCACAGTGCTAAGGGATGCCTTCGACTGGTCCACAAAGACCGCTTCCGCGGCGCCGCGGCTGAGTGCTTCAATGCCGAGCTGTCCACTGCCCGCAAAAAGATCGAGCACCCGGGCGCCGGGCAGATCGAACTGGATCGAGGAGAACATCCCCTCCTTGACCCGGTCCGTGGTCGGGCGGACATCGAGTCCCTCGAGCGTTTGCAATCGGATGCCCTTGGCGGATCCGGTGATGACCCTCATGGCACTTCCTCCTCTCCGTGCAGCCAGGCGTAGAGCCTGTCCGCTGTTTTCTGCGGGATGCCCGCCGCGGCAAGCGCCTCCCGGTCGGCATGGTAGAGCGCTTCCTTCGTCTTGAAATGCAGCATCAGCTTCTGTGCAAGCTTATCCCCGATGCCCTCGACCTGCGTGAGCTCCGAGGCGAACGTGCGCTTCTTGTGCTTCTTGTGCATATAGGAAACGGAGTAGCGGTGTACCTCGTCCTGGATGCGTGTGAGAAGCTGGAAGGCGCTCTGCGTGCCGGAGACATTGATCTCTCCCCCGCCCGTGGCAATGGCGCGGGTGCGGTGCTTGGAGTCTTTGACCATGCCGAACAGTGCGATATCCGGCGCCATTTCTGCAACGATGGGCGCCACGGCATGGACATGGCCCGTGCCGCCGTCGAGCAATATGAGGTCGGGCTTGCGGGAGAACCACACATCCGAGCCGTCATGCAGATGACTGAGCCGGCGCCGGATGACCTCCTGCATGCAGGCATAGTCGTTCTGCCCGGCGGTCTCCTTGATGGAAAAGCGCTTGTAGGCCTTCTTCTGGGGACGGCCGTTTTCAAAGACGACCATGCCGGCAACCATGGATTCGGAGGCGAGGTTGGAGATGTCGTAGGATTCGATGTACTTCGGCACCTGCGACATACCCAGGAGCTTTCCGAGGGCTTCTACGGCAAGGAGCTCCTTGCCGGTGCGGTTCTCGTGGACGGCGATGTACTCCACGGCATTCTCCTTGGCCATGCGGATGAGGGCCATGCCGTCCCCGCGCTGCGGCACGGTGAGCCGGACACGGCGTCCGGCCTGCGCCGTGAGCATCTCGGAGAGCATTTCCATGTCCTGTGTGGGGATCTCAAGGAGGATGACCTTGGGAAGATCCGTCCTGCCGTGGTAGAATCGCGGCACGAAGGCATCGAGCGCTGCTTCATCGGCTTCGTCCGCAAAGTGGAAATTCTGCTTGTCGTAGAGCCTGCCCTCCCGGTACATGAGCACGGAAATGCACAGGTCGTCACCGTTGTCGGCGCTGGCGATCACATCCGCATCGCGGAAGTGATTGTCGATGATCTTCTGGGACTCCCCCGCCCGCTGGATGGCCCGGATGCGGTCACGCAGCGCAGCTGCTTTCTCAAAGTCAAGGCGTTCGGCTGCCTGCTCCATTTCTGCCTGCATCCGCTCGACGGAGGCGCTGCTGCCGCTGCGGATGTAGGAGACTGCCTGGTCGATGAGCTCGCGGTACTGGTCCTGAGGGATATTGCCGCGGCACACACCCATGCAGCGGTGGATGTGGTAGTTCAGGCACGGTCTGCCCTTGCGGAACATTTCCGGGAATTTCTTTTTGCAGGTGGGCAGCCGGAATACGGTATTGACCTCCTCGACGGTGGATTTCGTGACAAATCCGCCGGTGTACGGGCCGATGTAGAGTGCATCGTCCGTCTTTTGCTTCTCCGCAGTGATGCGGGGATAGGGCTCATGGGAGATCTTGATATAGTGATACCCCTTGTCATCCTTGAGCAGGATGTTGTAATGGGGCTTGTGCTGCTTGATGAGGCTGCATTCGAGCAGCAGGGCCTCATACTCGGAGCCGGTGACGATGAAGTCATAATCCCACACATGGGAGACCATTTTGGCGACCTTCGGCAAGTGGTCCGCTCCGAGGCGGAAGTAGCTGCTGACCCGGTTGTGCAGGTTCTTGGCCTTGCCGATGTAGATGATGCCGCCCCGGTCGTCCTTCATCAGATACACGCCCGGCGATGTGGTGAGCTGCGCGGTTTTTTCCCGCAGATACGGCAGTCTGTCATTGAGCTGCTCGGTGATCAAGAGTATATCCTTCGGCAAGACCGCACCCCACTTTCCGGATCAATCAAAGAATGAGCTTTTGAATTTATATTCCCTCGCCCGGTCACCGTGGCAGTCCACCATGATGCGCTCCTGTGACAGCAGAAAGCGCAGGATGGAGAAGAACACCACATACCCCACGGAATTGGCGAACAGCGTGACATAGATATGCAGTCCGAAGATCACGCCGAACATGCCCGACAGGATGATGGCCTCGGAGATGACCAGTGCGATCTCAAGGTGGGTGTTCTTGGGCTCAAGGGACAGGTAGGTGAACAGGATCAGTGCGGAGAAGATCGAATGGCCGATATTCAGGGCCATCGAGCCGGATTCAAAGAACGGCAGCTTCTCTGCATTGAAGTCCAGGATCATAATGACGGCTTCCGTGATGAGGTAGACAAGCATTGCCCCCTTCATCACGGCACGGTGACGAACGATCTTCCAGAAGTTGATGAGAGAAAAGAGCATGAACAGAAAGCCGCTCGTTTCGATCGTATAGGCTGCGATCTCCAGCGGCAGCAGGTCCAGCCCGTGACGGCTGATGAACCAGTAGTAGCCCCAGCAGACGAATGCAAACAGCAAAAACAGCAGATTGGCATACTGGCCGCACGAAAAGCAGCGTTTGAGCCGTGGATGCATAGGTGCCTCCTTACTGCTTTGCCTTCAGCGCACGCTGGCCGATATCACGGCGGTAATGCACCTGCTCCCAGTCGATGGTCCCCACCGCTGCGTAGGACTTGTCGAGCGCTGCCGCAAGCGTCCCTGCCGTGGACGTCACGCCCAGCACACGTCCGCCGGCTGTCAGGAACTGTCCGTCCTCGTACTTCGTTCCGGCATGGTACACAAAGACACCACTCGTCTGGCCCTGCGCATCGAGTCCGGAAATGACCTTGCCGCTCTCATACTTCACCGGATACCCGCCGCTTGCCATGACCACGCAGGCAGCACTCTCTTGCTTCCAGCGGATGTCCAGGGAGGACAGGTTCCCGTCGTAGGTCGCTTCCATGATCTGCGTCAGATCGCTGTCGAGCAGCGGCAGTACGACCTGCGTCTCCGGGTCGCCGAAGCGGCAGTTGTACTCGATGACCTTCGGGCCCTTGGGCGTCAGCATCAGGCCAAAATACAGGCATCCTGTGAAGGGACGGCCTTCCTTGCGCATGGCATCGACTGTCGGCTGGAAGATGGTTTTCATGCACGTCTCGGCGATCTCCGGGGTGTAGTAGGGATTCGGTGCCACGGTCCCCATACCGCCGGTGTTCAGGCCCTCATCCCCGTCGAGCGCGCGCTTGTGGTCCATCGAGGAGATCATCGGCACGACCGTGGTACCGTCGGTAAAGCTCAGCACGGAGACCTCGGGACCCGTGAGGAATTCCTCAATGACGATACGGGCGCTGCTCTCACCGAATTTCTTATTGTCGATCATGTCCCTGACGGCTTCGACCGCCTCCTCCTCGTTCTGCGCGAGGATCACACCCTTGCCCAATGCCAGGCCGTCCGCCTTGATGACAGTCGGATAGGTGTTCTGCGCCTTGATATAGGCAATGGCGGCGGCGCTGTCGGTAAAGACCTCATAGCCCCCCGTGGGGATGCCGTACTTCTTCATGAGCTCCTTGGAGAAGATCTTGCTGCCCTCAATAATGGCGGCATTTGCCTTCGGCCCGAAGGTCCTGAAGCCCGCTGCCTGCATGGCATCGACCATGCCGAGCACGAGCGGATCATCGGGTGCGACCACGACGAGATCGGGCTGCAGCTCCTTGGCAAGCTTCACCATGCCGTCGATGTCGGTCGCCTTGACCGGGAAGCACTTGGCATAGCGGGAGATGCCGCCGTTGCCGGGTGCGCAGTAGAGCTCCGTGGTCCTCGGGCTCTCGGCCAGCTTCATGATGATGGCGTGCTCGCGGCCGCCGCCGCCGACTACTAAAATTTTCATGGGAATTCCCTCCTATGGTTTTTGCGGATCCGTGTGTGTGGTCAGATAGAGCTCAATGGCCCCTGCACAGCACAGGAGCACGAGGCCTGCCGTATGTGTGAAGCCCAGGTAGCTCTGCACGGAACTGACAACGGATATGCCTGCGTACTGTTCATTGCTGGTGACATGCAGCATGAGCGGCCCGAGCGGAAGGCGCAGCAGGGAGAACAGTGTGCTGATGACCGGAGCTGCGATGCACAGAAACAGCGCCGAGGAGCGCTTCATCTGCTTTTGCAGAAAGCTCCAGACGGCCAGTGCTGCAAACGGCAGCCGCAGGACGGGCGTGCTCAGCAGAAAGGCCACCGAGATCGGTTCGAGCTTTACGTGCATGCCGCCGAATGCGGCGGTCGTCAGCCCCGGTACAAGGCAGATGAGCGTTTGCAGGAAGATGCCGATGCCCGTGATGACCAGTGCATAGAGCACCAGCTTTTTGGTAGCGGACGGTCTGTCCATGACTTTCCTCCTATCAGCACCTTACCCCCTTGCGGGGGTAAAGCAGTTATCTTAATGGTGGAACAGGCGGATGCCGGTGAAGGCCATGGCGATCCCGTACTTGTTGCAGGTCTCGATGACGTTGTCATCACGGATGGACCCGCCGGGCTCTGCGATATAGGCAACACCGGACTTCTTGGCACGCTCGATGTTGTCGCCGAACGGGAAGAAGGCGTCCGAGCCGAGGGCCACGTCCGTGTTCTGTGCAAGCCATGCCTTCTTTTCTTCGACCGTGAAAACGGGGGGCTTTACCTTGAAGATACGCTGCCATTCGCCCTCGCGCAGGACATCCTCGTACTCGTCGCCGATGTACACGTCAATGGCATTGTCGCGGTCGGCACGCCGGATGTCATCCACGAACTGGAGCCCGAGCACCTGCGGGGACTGGCGCAGCCACCAGTTGTCGGCCTTCTGTCCGGCAAGGCGGGTGCAGTGGATGCGCGACTGCTGTCCGGCGCCGATGCCGATGGCCTGGCCGTCCTTGACGTAGCAGACGGAATTGGACTGGGTGTATTTCAGGGTGATGAGGGAGATCAGCAGATCGTCCTTCTTGTCCTCCGGAATGTCCTTGTTTTCGGTCACGACGTTGGCAAGGAGCGCACGGTTGATGTCGAGCTCGTTGCGGCCCTGCTCGAAGGTCACGCCGTATACCTGCTTGCGCTCGATGGGCGCGGGCTTGTAGTCTTCATCCATCCGGAGGATGCAGTAGGTCCCCTTGCGCTTGGACTTGAGGATCTCAAGTGCCTCGGGCTCATAGCCGGGGGCAATGATGCCGTCGGAGACCTCGCGCTGGATCATCCTTGCCGTGCAGACATCCACCACGTCGGACAGGGCAATGAAATCACCGTAGGAGGACATTCGGTCCGCGCCGCGGGCTCTTGCATAGGCACAGGCAAGGGGCGAGAGCTCACCGAGGTCATCGACCCAGTAGATCTTCTTCAGGGTATCCGACAGCGGTCTGCCGATGGCGGCGCCTGCGGGGGATACATGCTTGAAGGAGGTCGCAGCGCACACACCGGTGGCTGCCTTGAGCTCACGGACGAGCTGCCAGCCGTTGAGCGCATCGAGCAGATTGATATAGCCGGGTCTGCCGCACAGAACGGTGATCGGGAGCTCCGTGCCGTCCTCCATAAAGACTCTCGACGGCTTCTGGTTCGGGTTACAGCCGTACTTTAACTGCATTTCATTAGACATGGTGGGTCATTCCTTTCCGTTTAGAAGTAAGAGGTAAGAAATCGGATCACGGTCCCCTTTGGAGAAAACCGTCAAGATATTCCAGGCCAAGCAGCAGCAATGCGCCGCCGATCATGAACAAAAGCAAAGAGCCGATCCCCCAGATGAGAAATCTTCCATAATGCAGGAATACGCATTTTCCGAAGCTGCCCGCTGTCCGCTGCTTTGCCAGTATAAACGGTGCGATCAAACACCACAGGATTGCGGGCAGAAATGCCCATCCGCCCGCATAGGACATGATCAGCACGCCAAGCAGGTTCAGCAGCACAAGCGCAATGAGAAACGCACATTCATGCGTATTCGGTTTTGCATCCGTCATGAGCATGCCTCCTTACTTGGAGTACTTGTTGATGATCTTCGACCTTGCTGCTCCGGTTTCAATGTCGATATAGCGCACGAACAGGGACACCTTGTTGTCCTCATTGAGGGCTTCCCAGAGCTCCTGAGCGAATTTGTCCATATCATCGGGGATAGCGACACGCTTGGGTTCTCCCTCAAAGGACGGCAGCGGGTTCCCGTCCCCCATATAGGTGTGGATGAAACGGCCCTCGCCCGGGAGCGGATTGCTGTAGGCAAAGGTAAAGCGCTGGGTGCTCTCCGGGCTGCCGTCAGCGGACTTCAGGATGGACATGGCAAAATTGTACTTGCCCTCGCCGACATGCATGATGCCCGAGATCCTGGGCGTGTAGTTGGGTGCATCGTCCTCATACTCACGGGTACGCAGTGCCTGCTCAAAGGTCTGCTGCTTGTCCATGAGCTCATAGATGGTATCGGTCTGGTCGCCGTTGGTCACGATGGTCTTGTTGCCGAGCACGCGCACCGGTGCATAAATGATGAGGTGCGGATCGGAGAGCTTGGAGGGATCGGCTGCCTCCGTGCGGATACCGTCCTCGGTCTCGGTAAAGACACGGTTGCGGGAATTGACGCTGCGGCCCATGATGAAATAGGCCGTCACAGCGGACTTGCCGTCGGCGGAGCGGCCGATGACAATGCCGCGTCCGGGATAGGAATTGCTTCTGAGCTCCTCATAAATATCGAGCATTTTCATGTCGGTTTCCTCCTAATTCACATCAAGAATCAAAGAACTGCTGACCGTCCTCCGTCACAAGACGCTCGGTCTTGGGATACTCGAAGATGGCGGGATCGTCCTTATGGGCGGTGAGATAATCGGCAAACTCGGCTGCATACCACTTTGCCATCGGGAGGTTGTGCAGGAGGTAGTGGCCGCAGTTCTCGGCTGTTGCACCGGGAACGTCCTGTGCCTCGTCCACGCTGCGGAAGGCGGCGAGCAGCAGATCATAGATCTCCTGCGGCTGGCGGCTGCCCTTGAGGATGATGTAGAATCCGGTCAGACATCCCATCGGGCCCCAGTAGATGACGTCATTCTTCCAGTCGGGATCGTTGCGCAGGTAGGTCGCGATGAGGTGCTCGAGCGTGTGCATGGCAGCCACATCGATCGCCGGCTCGCGGTTCGGTCTCTTGACTCTCACGTCATAAGTCGTGAGGATCCCGCCGCCGACCTCATCCTGCCGGCTGATGAAAATGCCGGGGACGATCTTGGTGTGGTCCACAGAAAAGCTTGGTATCAGGTCCATAATCATTCTCCTCCAAATCTTCATTGTTTGCAAATGTATGTCGTATCCGTCACGGGGACTGGTAATCCACATAGGCCCTGCCGTCGATGACAGTCAGACGGTCCTCACAGAAGAGGCTGACGGCCTCGGGCAGGATCTTCCATTCCGCCTCCTCCATGACACGGCGCTGCAGGGTCTCGGGGGTGTCAAGATTGCGCACCTCCACGGGCTTTTGCAAAATGATCGGGCCTCCGTCGCAGACCTCCGTGACAAAATGCACGGTCGCGCCCGTGACCTTCACGCCCTTGGCAAGCGCCTTCTCATGAACATGCAGTCCGTAGAAGCCGTCCCCGCAGAAGGACGGGATCAGTGAGGGGTGAACATTGATGATCCTATTGCGGTAGGCCTGGATGATCGACTTGTCCAGGATGGTCATAAAGCCCGCAAGCACGATCAGATCCGCATATTCCTCATAGAGGGCCTCGTGCAGTGCCTGGCTGTAGGCGGCATTGTCCGGGTAGGCCTTCCGGGGGATGACCCGGGCGGGGATGTCATTCTTCTTGGCGCGGGTGAGTGCATACGCATCCGCACGTGAGGAGATCACACAGGTGATCCTGCCGCCGCGCAGCTCTCCCCTATTCTGTGCATCGATCAGCGCCTGGAGATTCGTTCCGCCGCCGGATACGAGTACCACGATTTTTTTCATCAAGTTCACGCTCCTTATGGTTTTTTACAGCTCCGGATCAGTCGAGCACCACACCCTCCTCGGATGCGATCAGCTCGCCGAGGATGTAGGCCTCCTCACCGGCATCCTTCAGGATCCGGACTGCCTTGTCGGCATCCTGGGCTGCCACACAGACGATCATGCCCACGCCCATGTTGAAGGTATTGAACATGTCGCGCTCCGGGATGTGTCCCGTTCTGGCGATCAGGTCAAAGATGGGCAGCACCTGTACATCACGGCGTGCGATGTAGGCGGACAGGCCCTTGGGCAGGGACCGCGGGATATTCTCATAGAAGCCGCCGCCCGTGATATGGGACACGGACTTGACCGTGACCTGCTCCATGAGCTTCAGGACGGGCTTCACATAGATCTTCGTAGGCGTCAGCAGGCTCTCACCGAGTGTTGTTCCGAGCTCGTCAAAGCGCTCGGCAAGGTTCTTCTCGTTGATGGAGAACACCTTGCGCACGAGCGAGAAGCCGTTGGAATGCACACCGCTTGATTTCAGGGCGATCAGCACATCACCGGATCTCTGCGTGGAGGTATCCACGATCTTTTTCTTATCGACCACGCCGACCGAGAAGCCGGCCAGATCATACTCGTCCACCGGATAGAAGCCGGGCATTTCAGCCGTTTCGCCGCCGACCAGCGCACAGCCTGCCTGTACACAGCCGTCCGCGATGCCCGATACGATCGTGGCGATCTTCTCGGGGTAGTTCTTGCCGACTGCGATGTAGTCGAGGAAGAATTGGGGCTTGGCGCCGCAGCAGATGATGTCGTTGACGCACATGGCCACGCAGTCGATGCCAACGGTATCATGCTTATCCATCAGGAAGGCGATCTTGAGCTTGGTGCCCACGCCGTCGGTGCCGGAAACGAAAACGGGCTTTTCGATGCCGGTCAGATCCGGCTCGAACAGGCCGCCGAAGCCGCCGATGCCGGAGAGCACGCCGGGGACATTGGTCCGGGCGATGTGCTCCTTCATGAGGCGGACTGCCTCATAACCGGCCGTGACATCCACACCGGCTTTTTTGTAGCTTTCAGAAAAACTGTTGTTCATGGATTACCTCCTTAAAGCACAGGCCTCAGCCCTCGAGCTTTGATTCAAATTTATCCTTGGGCATCTCTGCGGGGACGGCCACCGGATAGTCCCCGGTAAAGCAGCCCGTACAGAAGCCGCAGTGTGCCTCAGCAGCGATCCTCTGCACACCTTCCACGCTCAGATAGCCGAGGGAATCGGCGCCGATGGTGCGGCAGATGCCGGGAATATCCGTCTGACAGGCGATCAGATGCTCCTTGCTGTCAATATCCGTTCCGAAATAGCAGGGACTGACAAAGGGCGGGCAGGACACCCGGAAGTGGATCTCGGCAGCACCGGCACTGCGCAAAAGCTTGACGATCCTGGCCGAGGTCGTGCCCCGGACAATGCTGTCGTCGATGAGCACAACGCGCTTTCCCTCCACCGTTTCCCGCACGGCATTGAGCTTGAGCTGCACGGCACGGGAGCGCTGCTGCTGGCTGGGCTGGATGAAGGTGCGACCGACATAGCGGTTCTTGATAAAGCCCACGCCATACGGGATGCCGGAGGCATGGGCAAAGCCGAGCGCAGCATCCAGGCCGCTGTCCGGCACGCCGATCACGACATCCGCCTCCACCGGATGCTCCTTCCACAGAAGCTCCCCTGCCCGCAGACGGGCACGGTGGACACTGCATCCTTCGATCACGGAATCGGGGCGGGCAAAGTACACGAATTCAAAGACGCACAGGGATGATCTGCGGCCGCAGTGTGTGCGGATGGAGCGCACGCCGGTCTTATCGGCCACGATGATCTCACCGGGCAGCAGATCCCGGATAAAATCGGCGCCGATCGCATCGAGCGCACAGGTCTCGGAGGCGAATACAGTGCTGCCGTCGGGCAGGCTGCCCATCACGAGGGGGCGAAAGCCGTTCGGATCCCTTGCGGCGATGAGCTTCTGTGCGGACATGATGACCAGGGAGTACGCGCCCTTGAGATCGTACATGGCGTGCTCCACGGCACGCTCGATCGAGTCTTTATTGAGACGGTGCTCGGTCAGGCAATAGGAAATGACCTCGGTGTCGTTGGTGGACTGGAAGATCGCGCCTTTCAGCTCGTAGCGCTGCCGGAGCCCGTGGGCATTGACCAGATTGCCGTTATGTGCAATGGCAAGCGGTCCCTTGATATGGCGAACGACCAGGGGCTGTGCATTGACACGGCTGTTGCTGCCGGTCGTAGAATAGCGCACATGCCCGATGGCACAGCTGCCCTCTCCGAGGGAGTCCAGCACGGGGCCGGAAAAGACCTCCTGCACGAGTCCCACGTCCTTATGATGCGTAAAAATGCCTCTGTCATTGACCACGATGCCGCAGCTCTCCTGTCCGCGGTGCTGCAGGGCGAACAGGGCCGCATAGGTCAGCGAGGCCACATCCGCCGCTTGCGGTGAATAAATGCCGAATACGCCGCATTCCTCACGGATCCCAGAATCGTTCACTGTCGGATCATTCCTTTCCGTTCCAGCAATAGGTACAAAGCTCGCATTCCGGTCTGCCGATGGCCTTGACGGTACCGGGCAGCGACTGGAATTCCAGGGATGTCAGCTTCAGACGCCGGCAGATCTCGTCACACAGCCGTCTGCCCCGCTCGGTGCGGGAATCGCTGTATTCATCAAGATGCTTTACCCCCTCGGCGCCCTCAAAGCAGTCAATGACCTGCCGTGCGATGAGCTCCATCTCGGAGGTGCTTCTTGAGAAGTTCAGGTACTTGCAGCCGTACATGATCGGCGGACAGGCGGAGCGCATATGCACCTCCTTAGCGCCGTTCTCGTACAGGAACTCCACCGTCTCACGCATCTGCGTGCCGCGCACGATGCTGTCATCCACAAAGAGCAGACGCTTGCCCTCGATCAACTCATGCACGGGGATGAGCTTCATCTTGGCGACCTGGTTGCGCATGCTCTGGTTGGTGGGCATGAAGCTTCTCGGCCAGGTGGGCGTGTATTTGATAAAGGGTCTTGCAAACGGGATGCCGCTGCGGTTGGCATAGCCGATAGCATGGGGCGTACCGGAATCCGGGACACCGCAGATATAATCCACGTCCGGCAGACATCCGTTGTCGATGTCGTTCTGCGCCATGATCTCGCCGTTTCTGGTGCGCATGGTCTCCACGGTCACGCCCTCATACACGGCATTGGGATAGCCGTAATAGGTCCACAGGAACGAGCAGATCTTGAGCGAATCGGTGCCGGGCGAGAGGACCTCACAGCCCCTGGCGGTCACCCGGACGATCTCCCCTGCCCGCAGCTCCTTGTGCGTGTAGTAGCCGAGCTTCTGGAAGGCAAAGGATTCAAAGGACAGGCAGTAGCCGTCACTGCGCTTGCCGACGATGATGGGGAGGCGGCCGTCCTTGTCACGGGCGGCGATGATCCCGTCCTCCGTCAGCAGCAGGAGCGACATGGTGCCGACGATCTTCTCCTGTGCATAGCGGATGCCATCGGTGATGGTGTCCTTCTGTGAGATCAGGGCACCGATGAGGTCACCGGAGTTGATGTTGCCGCTGCTCATGGCCTCAAAGCTGGCACATCCGTTTTGCAGAAGCTCTGTGACGAGCGCCTGGGCATTCTGGATGACGCCGATGCTGCAAACTGCGAACAGGCCGAATTTTGAGCGCATCAGGATCGGCTGCGGATCGGTATCGCTGATGCAGCCGATGCACAGTCCGCCGTGCATATTGGCAATATCATTTTCAAACTTGGTCCGGAAGGGGGAATTTTCGATGCTGTGAATGCTTCTCTGGAAGCCGCGCTCCGGAGAATACGCTGTCATGCCGCCCCGGCGGGTGCCGAGGTGTGAATGATAATCCGTCCCGAAAAAGACATCCATGACACAGTCATTTTCGGAAGCTGCTCCGAAAAATCCGCCCATATTATTCTCCCATCAGACGCTTCATGATTTCCTGGTAGGCCTCCTCGACGCCGCCCATATCTCTGCGGAAGCGGTCCTTGTCGAGCTTCTCGTGCGTGGTGCTGTCCCAGAAACGGCAGGTATCCGGCGAGATCTCGTCGGCGAGCAGGATCTGGTCATGGAAGCGGCCGAATTCGATCTTGAAGTCGATGAGGTCGATGTTCAGCTTCTTGAAGAAGCCGACCATGAACTCGTTGACCTTGAAGGCATACTTGGCGATCGTATCGAGCTCCTCCTTGGTGGCAAGGCCGAGCGCGAGTGCATAGTAATCGTTGATGAACGGGTCGCCCAGATCATCGTTCTTGTAGCTGAATTCGAGGATCGGGGTCAGGAGCTTGGTGCCCTCCTCAACGCCCATTCTCTTGGAGAAGCTGCCGGCAGCCACGTTGCGGATGATGACCTCAAGCGGTACGATAGAGACCTTCTTGACGATGGTCTCACGGTCGGAGATCTCCTCCACCAGATGGGTCGGAACGCCCTCCTTCTCGAGCAGGCCGAACATGTAGTTGGTCATCTTGTTGTTGATGACGCCCTTGCCGCTGATGGTACCCTTCTTCTCGCCGTTGAAGGCGGTGGCATCGTCCTTGTAATCGACGATCACCAGGTCCGGATCATTCGTGGCATAGACCTTCTTGGCCTTACCCTCGTACAGCTGTTCACCCTTGATTACGTTTTCCATTTTCATAAACCTCCATCTTCTATGTTGCCCTTCGCTTAAAGGGAGTTTACCGTTTCCTGCATGGCTGCGTCCTTTTTGCGAACGCCCTCCGCCATGTCCTCCTTCATCTTCACCAGTGCCTGCGTGAGCGCCGGATCGGAGAGGGCCAGCATCTGGACTGCCAGAATGGCTGCATTGGCGGCACTGTCGATCCCCACGGTCGCGACCGGGATACCGGGCGGCATCTGGACGGTGGAGAGCAGAGCATCCATTCCGTCGAGTGCGGTCGATTTGATCGGGATCCCGATGACGGGCAAAGCGGTATGTGCTGCCAGGACGCCGCCGAGATGTGCTGCCTTGCCGGCTGCCGCAATGATCACGCCGAAGCCGTTGTCCGCCGCAGACTTGGCAAAGCCCGCCGCTTCCTCCGGGGTACGGTGTGCGGACATGACATGCACCTCGTAGGGTACGCCGAAGCTTTTCAGCTTTTCGACGGCTGCCTTGACTACGGGGAAGTCGCTGTCACTGCCCATGATGACTGCCACTTTTTTAGACATAAGACGCCTCATTTCTCCGTGCGCTGGTGTTCCCTGCGGGCGGCGGCACGGTTGGCCGTCCGCAGTGCTGTGCCGCTCGAGAGCCGCACTATTCCTCGGGTGCCTGGGTCTCCTCCGGCGCGGAGAGCTCCGCACTCTGGAAGTCGAGGTTGGCGCCCGACAGGATCATATTGTTATCGGCGTTGCGGACAAAGCTCAGGCCGATGATGACGGTCTGGCTGTCCCCGTTTTCCGGATGACACGACAGTGTGTAGCGGAACGAATAGACGCCGTCCTCCTTGGTGCCGTCCTCCCGCTCCTTCTGTGCAAAGGAAAAATTGCTCACACCGTCCACTGTCAGATCGGTGAAGGTACCGGGCTTGGTCAGGCCGCCGATGTAGTCGCTGCCGGAGATCTCCGGCAGATCCGTGAAATCACTTTGCAGCAGCATGTCCATATAGGCACTGACGCATCGGTTGATGCGCAGAAGATCCTCCTCGGAGAATACGGCAAGATAGACCTGGTTGCCGACATTCCAGTCGAGCCGGACCGTGTCCATCATGCACTGCATCTGTGCGCGCTGCAGGGCGGGCGGCTCCTTGGACAGATCGTACCGGAAGGTACAGCCCTGTGTGGTCAGAAGCAGGATCCCGCTTTCATAGCTGACGGATTCATAGCTGCGGCGGAAAATGGGCTGATAGTCGGTATCGAGCACGAGCCGGGTCCCGTCGTCCGCCACGGTACCGATATGGTAGCGGTCGGCGACCTCCGTCATGGCGGAGAACGCAAACGGCAGAACGACGTTTTCCTCATAATCCACGCCGCCGATGAGCACCTCATCGCCCATGCGCTTGGAGACGATCACGAGCCTGTCCGTCACATCGAGGATCTCCATCCACTCCGGGGCGATGACCACGGTCCCCTCCGCATCGAGCAGGCCGTAATAGCCGTTGACGCTCTGGAAGATCCGCATATCACCGTAGGCGGCTGTGATGGAGGCTGCCGCATCCTCACCGCTGCCGGCTCCCGTGTTCTTGGTGACGTCGAAATAGAATCGGGTCAGGCCCACACACAGGATGATCGCGGCAATGAACAGGAAGGACAGCAGGAGCTTGGCGCGGTTACTCACTTTGCCTGCGTGCGGGAGCGATAGATCTCCTCGTTCTCACGCATCAGGTAGATCGGCCGGTGCTTGGATTCCATGTAGGTCTTGGAGAGATACTGTCCGAGGATGCCCGTGCTGAACAGCTGCATGCTGCTGATAAGGAACAGTACCCACAGAACGATGGTCACGGGGACCAAGGTGGAGTGCAGCAGGAGCTGTACGATCAGCAGCACGATCAGAAGTGCCGAGATCACGAAATTGATGATACCGATGACCACGGGTACCATCAGCGGTGCGGTGGAGAAGGCGATGATCCCCTCGATCGAGTAGCGGAACAGTCCCCAGAAGGACCAGGAGGAGGTCCCGGCCGGACGCTCCACGTTCTCGTACTCAATGTATCTTGTCTTAAAGCCGACCCAGCTGAAGATGCCCTTGGAGAACCGGCTGTACTCATGCATCCCCAGGATGGCATCGACCATCTGGCGGGTCATGAAGCGGAAATCCTGCGCACCGTCCACGATCTCCGTCTGGGAAATACGGTTCATGAGGCGGTAGAAGGCTCTGGCAAAGAAGGAGCGCACCTTGGATTCGCCCTCCCGGCTGACACGCCGGGTCGTGGCGCAGTCGTACTCCCCGTCCTTGACGAAATTGTACATATTCGGCAGGAATGCCGGCGGATGCTGCAGGTCCGCATCCATAACGACAACGTAGTCGCCCTTCGACTGCTCAAGCCCGGCATACATGCCGGCCTCCTTCCCGAAGTTCCGGGAGAAGGAGATGTAGCGTACACGGTCATCGTGCAGGGACATCTCCCGCAGGAGCTCGAGCGTCCTGTCACGGGAGCCGTCGTCGATATACAGCATTTCAAAGGTCAGCGAAGGATGCTCCTGCTGCATCTGCTGCATGACCTTCTGGATCTCTGTGTAAAAAAGCGGAAGGACCTCTTCCTCATTATAGCATGGCACAACGATCGAAATCAAACTCATACTATGCCTCCTCACGTCCACACTAATACTATTCTATAATACTACATATTCGGGAAGATTGCAAGGGGTTTTTGTGAAAGTTTTTTTCACAATTTTCCTTATTTTTTATTTTCAACGAACTATCGGCATATTTTTCGGAGACTTCATTTTCGTGATTTTACACAAAATTCCTTTTCACGAAGCAGCGCCGCCTGCAAAACGATGCAGGCGGCGTCATTTCTGTCATGCCTCCTCACCGAGGAGGGTCGCAACGGCGCAGTCGAGCTCCGTGGATTCGTGCAGCTCGATCACACCCAGGTCGCAGCACTTGGCAAGCGACGGGTCAAAGGGCAGCTGTGCAAGCAGCGGGATGCCGTAGTCCCTGGCAATATCTCCTACATGGCTCTCGCCGTAGATCATGATCTTTTTGCCGCAGTCGGGACATACTGCATAGCTCATGTTCTCGACGATGCCGAGGATCGGGATGTTCATCATGCCGGCCATCTTGACGGCCTTCTGTACGATCATGGAGACCAGATCCTGCGGGGAGGTCACGATGATGATCCCGTCCACCGGGATGCTCTGGAACACCGTCAGGGCCACGTCCCCGGTTCCGGGCGGCATATCCACAAACATATAGTCCACATTGTCCCAGATCACGTCCGTCCAGAACTGCTTGACCACGCCGGCAATGACGGGGCCCCTCCAGACAACGGGATCGGTGTCGTTCTCGAGCATGAGGTTGACGGACATGATGTCCGTTCCCATCTTCGAGCGTGCGGGGATCATGCCCAGCTCATTGCCGAGCACGCGCTCCTTGATGCCGAAGGCCTTCGGGATGGACGGTCCTGTGATGTCCGCATCGAGGATGGCGGCATGCTTTCCGGCACGCTGCACGCCAACGGCGAGCATGGAGGAGATGAGGGATTTGCCGACACCGCCCTTGCCGCTGACAACGCCGATGACCTTGCCAATACGGCTGAGGGCATTGGGCTTTTCGAGCAGGCTCTGGGGCTCGGTGCGCTCGGCGCAGCTGCTGCCGCAGGTGCTGCAGTCATGTGTACATTCGTTCATGTGATAGGACTCCTTTCGGTTTGACCGGCATCACGCCGGGGATTATTGGGATGCTACAGGAGCGGTGCGACCAGCCGGAGTACCCAGCCTACCATCCGCTTATAGAGCGGGCGTGAGGCACAGTCCTCGCTGCGGATCTCGATGCTCTCTGCGAGTGTTTTGTCAAAATCCTTCTTGATGTCACGGACAGTTCGGCAGCCGTAGAACACGGCAGCGCATTCAAAATGCAGGTAGAGGCTGCGGTAGTCGAGATTGATCGTCCCGACCACGCCGATGCGGTCATCCGCCACAAAATTCTTGGCATGGATGAAGCCCGGGCCGTATTCAAAAATGCGAACGCCCGCGTCGATCAGCTCCCCGTAGTAGCTCCAGGCGGTGCTGTAGGCGTACCACTTATCCGGGATATGGGGCGTGATGAGCCGGACATCGACCCCTTTGCGGGCAGCGAGTCCGAGTGCTGTGATGAGCTCATGATCCGGGATGAGGTAGGGGGTCATGATATAGACGTAGCGTCTGGCATTGCTTATGATGTCAAGGTAGACGTTCCTGCCGACATACTCCTCGTCCGTCGGCGAATCGCTGTAGGGCTGCAAAAAGCCCTCATAGCTTGCCGGAAAACGGCACTGCGGGCGGTAGATCTCAAGCTGGCTGTGGTCCTGATTCTCCATCTCCCACAGCTGGAGGAACATGACTGTGAAGCTCCATGCCGCCTCCCCCCTGCACAGCATGCCGCCGTCCTTCCAGTGGCCGAAGCGCATCTTGCGGTTGATATACTCATCGGCGATGTTCACGCCGCCCGTGAAGGCGCACGCCCCGTCGATCACGAGGATCTTGCGGTGGTCGCGGTTGTTCTGGGAGCTCGAGAGGAAGGGCTTGAAGCTGTTGAAAACACGGCATTCGATGCCGTAGTCCTTCAGGTCCTCAAAATAGTGGCCGGGCATCATGAACTGCGTGCCGAAGCCGTCGTACAGGATGCGGACATCCACACCGGCAGCGGCACGTTCCCGGAGCAGCGTCAGCAGCTCCTCCCACATGCTGCCCTTGGAGATGATGAAGAATTCCAGGAAGATATACCGCTTTGCCGCACGGATCTCCTCCTTCATGGCCTCGAACATCTCCAGGCCGTCCGGAAAATACTGTGCCTCCCGGCATGGATACACCGGGTAGCCGCCATAGTGCAGGAGATAATCGGACAGTCCCGCATATTCCGGAAACTGCTCGCCGAGCCGGGACAGTGTCGTGCTCTCCTGGGGCAGGAAATCCTGCGTATCCTTCACCTTCTGCGCATAGGTGCGCTTGAACACACGATGGCCGATGTCCGTTTTGATCAACAGATAGGCCAGGCCCGCGAACAGCGGCATGACCAGCATGGCGATGAGCCACGGGATCTTGTAGGAAGGATTTTCCGCCGTATTGGAAATGTACACCACCAGCACGGCATTGAGCGCCATGATCCCCAGGTAGATCAGCAGATAGTGCTGGCTGAGGAACACAATGGTCAGAACGAGCACGGTGATCTGCAAAAGCAGCATCATGACGAACATGGTATTCCGGTTGAACAGGATCCGTATCAGTTTGCGCAAAGCTTCACCCCCTTATTCTGCGGATGCAAGATAGGGCGCAAGGTAGTGCCCCGTGTAGGAAGCCGGATTCTTTGCGACCTCCTCAGGCGTTCCCTCGGCCACGATGCTGCCGCCGCCGTCGCCGCCCTCGGGGCCGAGGTCGATGATGTGGTCGGCGACCTTGATCACATGCATATTATGCTCAATTACGATCACGGTATTACCGGCATCCACGAGCCTTTGCAGGACCTCGATGAGCCGGTGGACATCGGCGGTATGCAGGCCCGTGGTCGGCTCATCGAGGATGTAGACGGTCTGTCCTGTGGCACGTCTTGACAGCTCCGTGGAGAGCTTGACTCGCTGTGCCTCACCGCCGGAGAGCGTCGTGGCGGGCTGTCCGATCTTGAGATAACCAAGGCCCACCTCCTGGAGCGTCGTGAGCTTTCGTGCGATCTTCGGCAGGTGCTCGAAGAACAGCACGCCCTCATCCACGGTCATCTCCAGCACATCATGGATGGACTTGCCCTTGTAATGCACCTCGAGGGTCTCGCGGTTGTAGCGCCGTCCCTTGCAGACCTCGCAGGGAACGTACACGTCGGGCAGGAAATGCATCTCGATCTTCAGGATGCCGTCGCCCTCGCACGCCTCGCATCGGCCGCCCTTGACATTGAAGGAGAAGCGTGCCGGGGTGTAGCCGTGCGCCTTGGCATCGTTTGTCTGTGCAAAGAGGTTGCGGATGTCGGTGAACACGCCCGTATAGGTGGCGGGATTGGACCGCGGTGTTCTGCCGATGGGCGACTGGTCGATGCAGATGACCTTGTCAAGGTGCTCGATGCCCTGTATTTCCTTGCATGCCCCGCCCTTGATCTTGGCACGGTTGAGCTGTCCGGCCAGATGCTTGTAGAGGATCTCGTTGACGAGCGAGGATTTTCCGGAGCCGGACACGCCCGTGACACAGATCAGCTCACCGAGGGGGAATTGCACGGTCAGATCCCGCAGATTGTGCTCCGTGGCCCCGACCACGGTCAGGAACTTGCCGTTCCCCTGCCGGCGCATCTGCGGCAGCGGGATCTGCTTTTTCCCCGACAGGTACTGCCCTGTGACGGATTCCTTGCAGGCAAGAAGCCCCTTGGGGGTGCCGGAGAAAACCACATTCCCGCCGTGAATACCCGCACCGGGACCGATGTCGATGATGTGATCGGCAGCGAGCATGGTGTCGTCATCATGTTCAACGACGATCAGGGTGTTCCCCAGATCGCGCAGGCGCTTCATCGTGGCAATGAGCATCTCATTGTCCCGCTGGTGCAGACCGATGCTCGGTTCATCGAGGATATAGAGCACGCCCATCAGGGATGAGCCGATCTGCGTGGCAAGGCGGATGCGCTGGCTCTCGCCGCCCGAGAGCGTCCCGGAGGAGCGGGCAAGCGTCAGATAGGACAGGCCCACGCTTTCGAGGAAGCCCAGACGGTCGCAGATCTCCTTGATGATGCGCTCTCCGATGAAGCGCTCGTGCTCGGTCAGGGAGAGCTCCTTGAAGAAGGTCAGCGCCTTATGGACGGACAGAAGCGTCAGTGCGTGGATATTCAGGCCGCCCACCGTAACGGACAGCACCTCCGGACGCAGACGGGCACCGTGACAGGCGGCACATTCCACCTCGCCCATATAGTCCTCAATGTCCGCACGGGAATAGACGCTGTTCGTTTCTTGGTAGCGCCGCTCGAGATTGTTGACCACGCCCTCGAAGGCGGAGTAATAGCTGCCACCGCCCAGACTCTTGCTCCGGTGCAGCAGGAGCTTCTCCTCCCCCGTGCCGTACAGAAAGACGTCGAGGACCTTCTTTGGCAGAGACTTGATGGGGGTATCGAGGGAAATGCCGTATTTTTCGGCGATGGCATTGTAGTACATCATCGCAATGGAGCCCTCCTCGAGGTTGTTCCAGCCCGAGGCGTGGATGGCGCCGCCGGCAATGGACAGCTCCTGGTTCGGGATGACCAGGTCCGGGTCGATGCGCTGGAACATGCCAAGGCCCGTGCATTTCTCGCACGCGCCGTAGGGGTTGTTGAAGGAGAACATGCGGGGGGTGAGCTCCTCCATGCTGACGTTGTGCTCGGGGCAGGCATAGTTCTGCGAGAAGGTCAGCATCTCCCCGTCCACGACATCCACATGGAGGATGCCGCCGGTGAGTGCAGCGGTGGTCTCGAGCGAGTCGGTCAGGCGGGACTCGATCCCCTCCTTGATGACAAGGCGGTCCACCACGATCTCAATGGTGTGCTTGATGTTCTTCTCGAGCCGGATCTCCTCGGACAGGTCGTACAGGATGCCGTCGATGCGCACACGGACATAGCCGCTGCGGCGGGCACGTTCGAGCTCCTTGACATACTGGCCCTTCTTCCCGCGGATGATGGGCGCAAGGAGCTGGATACGGGTCCCTTCGGGCAGGGACATGACCTGATCGACGATCTCGTCGATACTCTGCTGGTGGATCTCCCTGCCGCAGATGGGGCAGTGCGGGATGCCGATGCGGGCATACAACAGACGCAGATAGTCATAGATCTCCGTGACGGTCCCCACGGTCGAGCGCGGGTTCTTGGAGGTGGTCTTCTGGTCGATGGAGATGGCCGGGGACAGTCCCTCGATGCTGTCCACATCGGGCTTGTCCATCTGCCCGAGGAACATCCGGGCATAGGAGGACAGGCTCTCGACGTAGCGCCGCTGGCCGTCGGCATAGATGGTATCGAAGGCCAGTGAGGATTTCCCCGAACCGGACAGTCCCGTCATGACGACCAGCTTGTCCCGGGGGATGGTCACATCGATGTTTTTCAGATTGTTGGCTCTGGCGCCTTTGATGACGATTTCGTTTTTCTGCATCCAAGCAACTCCCTTCATGCATTGCAATCGAGCAGAATGACTCTGCATTCCTTGCAGGCATAGCCATCCGGCAAATTGGTATAGGCAATATCGATCTTTTCACGCGGCTGCGGGAACCGGATCCCGACGCCCCGTTTTTCGGCATCCCTTGCATTGGGGAATGTCGTGCGGATAAAATAGTCCTTCTCGGCCCAGTACGGCGCAAGGCCGTAGCTCGGATAGGTGCCGCCCGAGTAGATGTTGAGCTTCCCGAGTGTCATGGGTCTGCCGCATTTCGGGCATATCATGACAGTTTCCTTCTGTTGCACGCTTATTCTCCTTTGAGCTTTTTGATCTCATCACGCAGGAAGGCGGCATGCTCGAATTCGAGGAGCTTGGCGGCTTCCTTCATCTGTGCCGTCAGGCTCTCGATGAGCGCCTCACGCTCCTTGCGGGAGAGCTTCTTCTTCGAGGTCTTTTTCTCGACCTCCTCCTTCTTCGAGATCTCGATGACCTCATGCACATCCTTCACGATGGTCTGCGGGATGATGCCGTGCGCCTCATTGAAAGCGATCTGGAGCGCCCGGCGGCGCTCGGTCTCGCGGATGGCACGCTCCATGGAGCCCGTGACGGTATCCGCATACATGATGACCATGCCGTGCGCGTTGCGGGCTGCACGTCCGACGGTCTGCACCATCGAGGTCTCCGAGCGCAGGAAGCCCTCCTTGTCCGCATCGAGGATGGCCACAAGGGATACCTCCGGGATGTCCAGGCCCTCACGCAGGAGGTTAATGCCGACGAGTACGTCGAATTCCCCGAGACGCAGGTCCCGGATGATCTCCATGCGCTCGATGGTGTCGATGTCGTGATGCAGGTAGCGTACACGGGTGCCCATCTGCTCGAGGTAGTCCGTCAGATTCTCGGCCATTTTCTTGGTCAGGGTCGTGACGAGGACACGCTCGTTCTTCTCGGCTCTGATACGGATCTCGGAGAGGAGATCGTCCATCTGTCCGTCGATCGGGCGCACGCTGATCTCCGGATCCACAAGGCCCGTCGGGCGGATGACCTGCTCGACGATCTGTGTGCTGTGCTCATGCTCGTAATCCCCGGGCGTGGCGCTGACAAAGATCGCCTGGTGGATGTGCTCCTCGAATTCCGTGAACACCAGCGGCCGGTTGTCGAAGGCGCTCGGCAGCCGGAAGCCGTAATCGACCAGGGTCTGCTTGCGGGCTCTGTCGCCCGCACTCATGGCCCGCACCTGGGGCAGCGTGACGTGGCTCTCATCCACGATGAGCAGGAAATCCTCCGGAAAATGGTCAAGCAGCGTATACGGCACGCTCCCCGGTGCTCTCCGGGCCAGGACTCTGGAGTAGTTCTCGATGCCCGAGCAGAAGCCGATCTCCCGGAGCATCTCAATGTCATAGTGCGTGCGCTGCGCGATGCGCTGGGCCTCTATGAGCTTGTGGTTCTCCGTGAAATAGGAGACCCGCTCGGCAAGCTCCTCCTCGATATCGGCGATGGCCGCCTCCATCTTGTCATCCCCCACTACATAGTGGGAGGCCGGGAAGATGGCCGCATGCTGGAGCACGGCCTTCACCTTGCCGGTGAGGGTGTCGATCTCACTGATGCGGTCGATCTCGTCCCCGAAAAATTCCACACGGATGGCGGTATCCGTGGCGTTGGCGGGGAAGATCTCCATGACGTCGCCGCGGATACGGAATTTATTACGGGAAAAGTCGATGTCGTTGCGCTCGTACTGGATCGAAACAAGCTGTCTGCTCAGCTCGGCCATGGGCTTTTCCATCCCGGTGCGCACGGAGACGACCATGCTGCGGTATTCCTCGGGTGAGCCCAGGGAATAGATGCAGGAGACCGAAGCGACGATAATGACGTCGCTGCGCTCGGCAAGGGCGGTCGTCGCGGAGTGCCGGAGCTTATCGATCTCATCGTTGATGGAGGAATCCTTCTCGATATAGCTGTCCGTGCTTGGCACATAGGCCTCCGGTTGATAGTAGTCGTAGTAGCTGACAAAGTACTCCACGGCATTTTCCGGGAAGAACGCCTTGAGCTCCGAGCATAGCTGTGCGGCAAGGATCTTGTTATGCGCCAGCACAAGGGTCGGCTTGTTGACAGCGGCAATGACATTGGCCATGGTGAAGGTCTTGCCGGAGCCGGTCACACCGAGCAGCGTCTGCATCCTGTTGCCGCTCTGGATGCCCTGTACCAGCTCACGGATGGCCTTGGGCTGGTCACCGGCGGGGGCATACGGTGCATGCAGCCGGAATTCGTTCATCATGTCACCTCCGCAGATCACTCATACATGGAATACGCCTTGCCGCCGCCCACGATCACATGGTCGATCAGGTGCAGGTCAAAAGGCTCGAGCGTCTTGCGGATGTGCTGGGTCTCCATCGAATCATCACACGAGGGGAAGGCTGTCCCCTTGGGATGGTTGTGTGCCAGCACGAAGCTCGTGCAGTGGGAATGGAGCATGACACGCAGCATCTGCTGGAGATTGATCGTGACCTGACCGGGTGTTCCGGTGGCGATGTCGGCCACATGGACCAGACGGAGCGAATCATCCAGGCAGGCAAGCTTGACGACCTCAAGTGCCTCACAGGCAAGGATGGGATAGAAGAAGTCGCAGCGCTCCTGCGGTGTGGCAAGCGAAATACCGCTCGTGTCCGAGCGCAGGCAGTACGGAGCCAGCTGTCCTACGAAATGGATCAGGATGGCGCTCGATTTGCCGACGCCCTCGACGGAGCACAGGGCATCCGGACTTGCCTTCATGACCTCCGGCAGTGATCCGAAGCGGTCGATGAGGGCATGTCCGGTCTCATTGGTGTTGGCTCTGGGGATGCTGAAAAACAGGAGGAATTCCAGCATCTCATGCGGCTGAAAGCCTGAGATCCCGTTTTTCAGGAATCGCTCACGCATTCTTTCGCGGTGTGCATGATGAGGATGATCCGGCTTTGCGGATGGTTTTTCGGCCATAACAGATCCCTGCCTTTCTGATTGGATAAGATTTTTCTTTACATTTCTCCCCCATGTATGGTATAATAAATGCAATCACAATAAGTATGGAAGGAGTGACCGTCATGCGAATGATCACGGTCGGGGAAAACGATGCCGGACAGCGGCTGGATAAATTCCTGTGCAAGCTCATGCCCGCCTGTCCCAAGGGACTGCTCTACAAGCTCATACGCAAGAAGGACATCCGGCTCAACGGAGCGCGGTGTACGGGCCGCGAGCAGCTTTGTCCCGGCGATACGGTGCGCATCTTTGCACCGGAGGAATGCTTTTCCCGCAAGCAGACTGTGCCAGACGGTGCCGCACTGCCCCTTGCGATCCTATACGAGGATGCACAGGTGCTCATCGTGAACAAGCCAAAGGGCATGGATGTCCACAGCGGGAGCCGCAGCGGTGCGCCGACACTGCTTGCCGGGGTACAGCAGTACCTCATCCGGAGCGGTGCCTATGATCCGGCGCATGAACAGACCTTCTCGCCGGCACTGTGCAACCGCATCGACCGGAATACGCAGGGGCTTGTGATCGCCGCGAAAACGGCGGCCGCCCTGCGCGCCATCAACGAGCTCATCCGGGAGCGGTGCATCGTCAAGTGCTATCTGGCCGTCACCTCCGCCCCCCTGCCCCGCAAGGCCGATACCTGCACGGCATGGCTGAAACGGGACGGGACCACGGTCACGGTCGCCGATGAAAAGCGGGGACCCGACTGGAAGGAGATCCGCACGCAGTACCGTGTGATCGCCCGCAGCGGGGATCTGTGCCTTGCGGCGGTGACACTGCACACGGGGCGCACCCATCAGATCCGGGCACACCTGGCGCATCTGCATGCGCCGCTCCTGGGCGATCCGAAGTACGGCAGGGCCCGGGGACATGAGGAGAACCAGTGTCTGTGCGCGTATGCCCTGCGGTTTCCGGCGGATCTGCCGGAGCCGCTGTCCGCGCTTTCCGGGCGCACGGTGACCGCCCCCCTCCCGGCATTTGTCGGGCACTACTTCCCGGAGGTCACACAGGAGACGATCTATTCGGCGCTTTCCAGATAGCGCAGCATCTCCTCCTCCGAGAGGACGGTGATGCCAAGGGACTGCGCCTTCGTCAGCTTGCTGCCGGCGCTCTCCCCTGCCACGACATAGTCCGTCTTGCCGGATACGGAGCCGGAGACCTTCGCGCCCGCGGCTTCCAGCCTTGCCTTGGCTTCGCTGCGGCTGAGGGTCGGGAGCGTTCCGGTGAGCACGACGGTCCTGCCCGTGAAGAAGGCATTCTCCGTCCGCTGCTTCTTTTCGTATGCCATGGTCAGTCCTGCCGCACGCAGCTGTGTGAGGAGCGTTTGCACGGACGGGTCATGCAGCGCCGTATACAGGCTGTCGGCCATGATGCTCCCGAAGCCGTCGATCTGCGCGATCTCCTCGCGTGTGGCCGACTCGATAGCCTCGAAGGAGCCGAAATGCTCGCACAGGAGCTCTGCTGCCTTCTGTCCGATATTCCGGATGCCGAGGGCATAGATCACACGGTCGAGCGGCATGGTGCGGGAGGCGGCAATGGCCTGCACGAGCTTCTCCGCCGAGCGCTCCTGGAAGCCCTCGAGTGTGAGGAGCTGCTCCTTAGTCAGGCGGTACAGTCCGGCGGCATCCTCGACAAGGTGTGCATCGAGGAGCGCCGTGACGATGGCGGGACCGAGCCCGTCGATGTTCATGGCATCGCGTGCGGCAAAATGCACGAGCTGCTTGTGGAGCTGTGCCGGGCAGGAAATGTTCGGGCAGCGCAGCACGCTCTCCTCCTCATCCCGCACGGCTGCAGCGCCGCAGACCGGACAGCGCTCCGGGAGCTTGTAGGGGACGGAATCCGGCGCATGGCTGCGGCTGCACAGCACCTCGGGGATGATGTCCCCGGCCTTGCGCACGACGATGGTGTCGCCGATGCGGATGTCCTTGTCGGTGATGAAATCCTGGTTGTGGAGCACGGCACGGGAGACGCTTGTCCCGGCCAGCAGGATGGTGTCAAATACGGCGACCGGTGTCAGGGCGCCGGTCCTGCCCACGCCCACCTCGATCTCCCGGAGGACGGTCTCCTTCTCCTCGGGCGGGAATTTATAGGCGATCGCCCATTTCGGGGTCTTGGCCGTGGCGCCCATCTGCTCCCGCCCGTCAAGGGCGTTGAGCTTGATGACCACGCCGTCGATGTCATAGGGCAGATCCTGCCGGGCATCCCCGATGCGTGCGATGGCATCGAACACCTCCTGTGCGCTCTGGCAGATGCACCGGCCCGGGATCACCCGCAGGCCCATCTCCTCCAGAAAGCGCAGGGTCTCGTCGTGGGTGGAAAAGCTTCTGCCCTCACACTGCTGCAAATTGAAAATGAAGATGTCCAGTCCCCGCTGTGCGGTCACAGCCGGATCCTTCTGCCGGAGGGAGCCGGCGGCGGCATTGCGGGGATTTTTGAAGGGCTGTGCATCCGAGGCCTCCTGCTGCGCACGAAGCGCCAGAAAGCGCTCCCGGGGCATGTACACCTCGCCGCGTGCCTCCACAAGGGGCAGTGCCTCCCGCAGGCGCAGCGGAATGGAGCGCACCGTGCGGAGATTGGCCGTCACATCCTCACCGACAAAGCCGTCCCCGCGGGTGGAGCCGAGGGTGAACAGGCCGTCCCGGTATTCCAGGGAGACGGACAGGCCGTCGATCTTGGGCTCCACGCTAAACTGCGCCTCCGGATAGAGGGCGCGGCAGCGTGCGACAAATTCCCCGACCTGTTCAAAGCCGAACACATCCTGCAGGCTCTGCATCTGCACGGCATGGGGGACCTTGGAAAAGCTTCCGGCCGCCTTGCCGCCGACACGCTGCGTGGGGGAATCCGGGGACGCGAGCACCGGGAATTCCCGCTCAAGGTCGGCCAGCTCGTGCATGAGCATATCGTAGGTGTAGTCGTCCACACTGGGGTCGTCCTTGACGTAGTATTCGTAATTGTACTGTTCGAGCAGTGCCCGGAGCTCTCCGACACGCTTTTCTGCATCGCTCTGGTTCATAGCTTCCTCCCGGATATTCTGTTTATGTTATTATTATAACATAATACGGAGAATAAGTCAATACAGGAACTCGATCCACAGTTTCCTCCCGCTGTACGGACAAAGCGCCCCGCCGGTCTGTACGGCGGGACACAAACGGTTACCGGGTCGGAGGCTGCTTTAAGCAGTGACATCTTCGATCGGAATGCCCTGCCCTTGTCTCAGATGCCGAGCCATTCGGATATCGTCATTGTACCCTTGGCCCCCTTATAGGCGGCGTATCGCAGGATGACGGCGGCATCATTGGCATTGATGCGCTCGTTGAAGTCAAGGTCTGCGTTTACACGCTGGCGGTCAACAAAGCCGCTCGGATGCTTTGCGCCGAGTCTGGCTGCCTCCATGAGCACAGCGGAGGCATCGTTGGCGTTGATGCGCCCGTCCCCGTTGACATCGCCGGGGTTTGATTCGCTGGTGGCCCAGATGTAGGTGTTTTTGCCCTTGTTGGTAAACACAGCGTACTCGCCGTAACCGGAGATCCAAGTTCCGGGATCATTGGCATTCGCCCATCCGTGTTCATTGGGGAGTGTGACCATCTCCGGAATTTCGGTGTAGTTCTCGCCTAAGGTCAGAGAGCACAGATTTGTACAGCCGCCGAACATGTCATAGATATATCTGGCCCCTTCGAGCCATACATTCCTGAAATCGATCCCGCTGATATCGAGCGAAGTAAGACTGCTGCAGCCATAGAACATGCCATCCAATCTCAGATACTCCTCCTCGCCCGTAATGAACCCGCTGACATCGAGGTCGGTCAGATTTTTGCAGCCGGAGAACATGTCCTCCAGAAATTCTGCGCTGCTCGTATCAAAGCCGCTGACATCGAGGGTGGTCAGGCTCTCACAGCCACGGAACATGCCGCCCATACCACCGGCATGGCTCGTATCAAACCCGCTGACATCGATGGCAGTCAGTTTCTCACAGCCATCGAACATGTTATCCAGATAATGGGCATGGCTCGTATCAAAGCCGCTGACATCGAGGCAGGTCAGATTTTTACAGCCGGAGAACATATAATCCAGAAAATATACATCGCTCGTATCAAAGCCGCTGACATCGAGAGTGGTCAGATTCTCACAGTCCTCGAACATGTTGCTCATATCCCCGACACTGCTCGTATCAAACCCGCTGACGTCGAGGTCGGTCAGATTCTCACAGCCATCGAACATGCCTCTCATTTTCGTGACACAGCTCGTATCAAAGCTGCTGAGATCGATAGCGTTCATCTTACAGTTACGGAACATGAAACTCATATCCGTGACACAGCTCGTATCGAATCCGCTGAGATCGAGATCGGTCAGATCCTCACAGCCAGAGAACATGTAGCTCATATCCGTAACAAGGCTCGTGTCAAACCCGCTTACATCGAGGTCGGTCAGAGTCTCGCAGGCTTCGAACATGCCGCTCATATCCGTGACAAGGCTCGTGTCAAACCCGCTTACATCAAGGGCGGTCAGAGCCCTGCAGCCAGCGAACATGCAGCTCATATCCGTAACAAGACTCGTATCAAATCCACTGACGTCGAGGGCGGTCAGAGCCCTGCAGCCGAACATGTAGCTCATATTCGTGACACTGCTCGTATCAAATCCACTGACGTCGAGGGCGGTCAGAGCCCCGCAGCCATCGAACATGCTGCTCATATCCGTGACACTGCTCGTATCAAATCCACTGACGTCGAGGGCGGTCAGATCATAGCAACTATCGAACATGTAGCTCATATCCGTAACATGGCTCGTATCAATGCCGCTGATATCGAGGTCGGTCAGATCCCAGCATGTATCGAACATGTGGCTCATATCCGTAACATGGCTCGTATCAATGCCGCTGATATCGAGGGAGGTCAGATCCCAGCAATAGAACATGTGGCTCATATTCGTAACACGGCTCGCATCCGCATTTGACAGATCGATCGAGGTACAATACGGAAAGCGGAATAAATTAGTACAATCCTCCGGCAGCACTGTTCCGGGCTGGGCGATGATATGCAAGGGGTCAAAATTGTGCGTATAGAGCTCTTCCCATGGGACCTCCCCGTGCAGGGTAAGGGTGCGGGTATTTGCGTCGTAGGTATACCAGGCTCCCTCCTGTGCGGCTTGTGCTGTGAGCGAAAGCGCATGGGCGGTATTTTCGCCTATAAGGCACAGCGCCAGCGCTGCGGCAAGTATGGGGTTTCTCTTCATGATACATTCCTCGGCTTTCTTTGTATTTTCCGATGACCGCAGCAGGCGGTCATATCCGGTAAGCAGGGCTCTGCAAGGGCTTAATCAATTATAGCATAAAAGCGAAGCGTTATGCTATAATTGCCCGATCTGCAGGGAGTGCTGCAAAGCAGCACGCATCTGCAAGGGCATTCGATCATAATATCAGCTGTGCTGATATTATAGCATATATATGATGGATTGTCAAACAAAAAGAAGGCTCCGCAGAGCCTTCTTATCGGTCATGAGGCGGTGCAGCCGCAGCCGGGGCCGGTATCCCCTGCATCCTCCAGCGACTGGGGCGAGAATTCCTCGGTCGGGAAGCGCATCTTGTCGAACACGGCGCAGGGCGTCTCCGTATCCACCGGGCATTCCTTGGCCGGGATGGTGTACTCATAGGTCGGCACCATCAGTGTCACGGGGCGGGTCAGCTCGATCACGGAGAAGAGGCCGAGCGTCATGATGACCGTGCGCATGGTCGGCGGCAGGGCCTCCGCGCCGGGTGCGGGCTGGCGGCATACCGTCCCGATCTTGGTCTCCAGCGCCAGGGGCGGCACGACCTGGACATTGGCTGTCGGGAGGTTGACCACCTCGCAGCAGTCGTCCGTAGTTCCGTCACTCACGCCGTTGCTGTAGAAGGTCTGGGTGCCGGATTCGCTGCCGTACAGAATGCAGCTCTTGCTCGCGTAGACAGTCCCCTCCAGGGTCTGCGGCTGGTCGCAGGCGTGTGCATAGGCCAGCAGCTCCACGCGGAATGTAAAAGTAAGGTCGATATTGAAAAAGCCCCGGTTGAACGGCACCGGCTCGATGCGCATGCACACATCGGCGACCTTCACGCATTTGCATTTGACAAGCTGGATGCCTGCCGGCAGCTCCCCGTTATCGAGGATGACCGGCACATTGGAGATGCAGTCGCGGTCCGAGCAGCTGTCAAAGACCCGGTTGACCTTGATCGGGACGGCTTCCCGGCGGTCGCGCCCGAAGCTCTCGTCCATCTGTGTATCAAAACTCATAATAGCCCTCCTGTCAGTAGTCTCCAAGGGAAGCTCCCTTGGTTACATACTATTCAGGAGGGCTGTGTTTTGTGACGGCGGCTGACTTACTCGCCGTAGATCTGCTTGAAAAAGCAGGAATAGCTGCCCGTATGGCAGGCATTGCCCGTCTGCTCGACGTTCACAAGGAGCGTGTCATCATCACAGTCGGCGAAAATGGACACGACCTTCTGGAGATGTCCCGAGGTCGCCCCCTTGTTCCACAGCTCCTGACGAGAGCGGCTCCAGTACCAGGTATAGCCGGTCTCAAGTGTTTTTTGCAGGCTCTCCCGGTTCATGTATGCCAGCATCAGAACGGCCTTTGTATTGACGTCCACGGCGATGGCCGGGATGAGCTCGCTCTTGACAAAGTATTTGTCAAGGTCCTTCACGTTGACTTCCATGCCATCCTCCTTACATAAGTTCTGCGCGGGAGAAGAGGTCGGCGATGCGCTCCTCATCCTCACAGGCCTCCTTGAAGGCCAGTGCAAAGTCTGCCAGTGCATCCCCGTCCTCGGAATACATCACGAACATGCCAGCCTCAGAATCAAAATCCAGGCCGCCGGCCTCCCCTTCAAACTGCTCATCGAGGAACACCTGCGCCAGGGACTGCCAGTCATAGCCGTTGCCCTCAAAGCCCTCCTCCTCACGGGTGAGGAAGAGATCGGCAAGGTACTCCCCCACATCGAGCACGAAGGAATAGCTGTCATCATGCTCGACCCATCGGAAAGGGGCGATCCTGCGGATAAATGCGTCACTTCTGAAATCCATGCTGTCCTCCTTTACCGGACAATGATGCCCTTGGCACGGCAGTCCGCCTTGACCTCCTGCACGGTCAGCTCCCGGAAATGGAACAGGGACGCTGCCAGCGCTGCGGAGCAGTCAGTCTTCTCGAATGCTTCTGCAAAATCGCCGAGCTTTCCGGCACCGCCGCTTGCGATGACGGGGATGCTCACGGCGTCCACGACCGCCTTCAGCATCGGCAGGTCAAACCCGCCCTTCACGCCGTCGGTGTCGATCGAATTGAGACAGATCTCCCCTGCGCCGAGTGCTTCGATCTGCCGCACCCAGTCAAGGAGATCGAGGTGCATATCAATGCGCCCGCCGTTGATGTAGACAGTCCAGTTCCCCGCCGGGGTCTTTTTGGCATCGATGCCCACGCAGATGCACTGGCTGCCGAAAATATCGGCCCCCTCCCGGATGAGCTGCGGATTCTGCACCGCCTGGGAATTGACGGACACCTTATCGGCCCCGGCACGCAGAGTGTCCCGGATGTCGTCCACGGTCTTGATCCCGCCGCCGACGGTGAGCGGCACGAACACGCGCTTTGCCGTCTCGCGTACCACATCGAGCATCACGCCGCGTCCCTCGTGGGAGGCGGTGATGTCATAGAATACGATCTCGTCCGCACCCTGCCGGTTGTACTCGGCGGCACATTCCACCGGATCGCCGACCTCACGGATGCCCTCGAAATTCACGCCCTTGACCACCCTGCCGTCGCGCACGTCCAGGCAGGGGATGATTCGTTTTGCGAGCATAATCGCCCTCCTTCTTTCAGCCTATCGGCATTGCTTTGCGGGAGCGTCTGAGCTCCTCGATATCCTGCTTGGCGACCCATTGCTCGGTATAGCCACAGCCGCAGCAGATATAACGCTCCACGTTCACATTGGAGAAGACAGTCAGTCCCACTGCGATCCCCTTGGATGAGCTGTCCATAAAGCCGTCATTGGCAAAATACAGGATGTCCCTGCTGCCGCATTTCGGGCATTGCTTGGTCTGCCTCATGATGCGTTCTCCTTCGTATAGGCCACCGCCTCGGCCAGATCGAGCGTTCCCTGATAGAGGGATTTGCCGGCGATCGTGCCGTAGAGGCCCATTTTCTGACAGATACGGATATCCTCCATCGTATGTACACCGCCGCTTGCGATGACGTTCATGGAAACGGCATCATGCAGCGCAGAGAGCTGCTGCGCATTCACGCCGGAGAGCGTGCCGTCCTTGGAGATGTCCGTGAAGATCACCGTCTGAACGCCCATCTTTTCCATCTCCCTGGCAAGGGTGATGTAATCCACACTCGAAGCATCGAGCCAGCCCTCCACGGCCACAAAGCCGTTCTTGGCGTCGATCCCGACGGCGATGCGCTCGCCGTATTCTTGCACGGCCCGCTCCACAAGAGCGGGATCCTTGAGTGCCACGGAGCCGAGGATCACGCGGCTCACACCGGCAGACAGGTACAGCTCCATGGTCTCCATCGTGCGGATGCCGCCGCCGACCTCGACCTTCAGGGGGGTGTTTCTTGCCACATCAAGGAAGATGTCCGTGTTCACGGGCTTTGCGTCCTTCGCGCCGTCAAGATCGACCATGTGGATCCATTCCGCACCCGCTGCTGCAAAGCTGCGGGCGGTCTGCATGTAGTCCTCGGCGACCTTATGGGCGGTGCCGTAGTCCCCTCTGACAAGGCGGACACAGCTGCCGTCCTTGATATCAATTGCGGGTAGAATAATCATAGATTGCCTCATTTCTGTTCATTGGCGGTGCGCTTGCCGGGAACTGTACCCGGCCGCACCGGCAGCAGATCAATGCCCGGACGCCCTTCGGCTGCAGAGGTGCGTTTGCTGTACGGGCGATACTGTCAAGATACACTGCATAGGGCACAAGCTTTGTGCCGCAGGCGCACCGTTCCATGGTACACCTCACAGTGCGCCGAAATTGCGCAGGATCTGCAGGCCGATCTCTCCGCTCTTCTCCGGATGGAACTGTGCGCCGAACACATAGGCGCCGTCGTACACGAGTGCCGGGATGCGCCCGCCGTAGCCGACCCATGCAGCCAGATGCTCGTCACGGCATTTTGCGGCATACGAATGCACGAAATAGACGTAGGCCTCCCCGGGCAGTCCCTGCAGGAGCGGACATTCCACGCCGCGCTCGAGCTTGTTCCAGCCCATGTGCGGGATGATGAGCCCCGGGGCGTCAATGCGCTCTACCGTGCCGGGGATGAGTCCGAGCCCCTCGCAGACCTCGAATTCATAGCTCTTTTCCAGCAGCATCTGCATGCCGAGACAGATGCCGAGCAGGGGCTTTTGCTTTGCCTGTGTGCGCAGGACCTCCACGAGCCCCCTCCGGTGCAGCATCTCCATGGCGGCCGGGAAGGCGCCCACACCGGGGAGGATCACCTTATCGGCAGCCTCGATCTCCTCTGCACTGTCCGTCAGGCGGCTGTCAAGTCCCAGATAATCCAGGGCATTCTTGACACTGAAAATATTTCCGGCACCGTAATCTACAATTGCGATCATCCCAGTATTCCTTTCGTGGAGAAGCACTCCCCCGTCCCGGACGGAGCGGCTGCCATCGCCAGGGCATGAGCTACGGCCTTGTAGAGCGCTTCGGTCTTGTGGTGGTCGTTCTTGCCGTAGAGCACACTGCAATGCAGTGTCAGTCCGGCCTGGAAGGCAAAGGCCCGCATGAATTCCTCCGTGAGGCAGGCATCATACGCGCCGATCATGGCGTTCGTGAATTCCGCACGGAACACCAGGAACGGGCGGTTACAGATATCGAGCGCACAGAAGGCAAGCGATTCGTCCATCGGGATATAGGCGGAGCCGTAGCGGACGATACCGCTCTTGTCGCCGAGCGCCTGTCCGAGTGCCTGTCCGAGGACAATACCCGTATCCTCCACAGTGTGGTGCGCATCCACATGGGTATCGCCCACGGCACGGATGTGCATGGGGATGCCGCTGTGGACGGACAGGGCGGTGAGCATGTGGTCGAAAAAGCCGATCCCCGTGGAGATCTCCGTTTTCCCGTCCTCCGGAAGGACGGTCACGGTGATGTCCGTTTCCCTGGAGGTGCGGGTCATAGTTGCGGTCGTCATTGGCGGTCCCCCATTTCTTGCAGGATCTCGGCGAGTGCCTTGAACAGTGCCTCCATCTCATCGGGCGTGCCGATCGTGATGCGCAGGTACTGGTCGATCCTGGGCTTGTTCCAGTAGCGTACAAAGATATGCCGTGCCTTGAGTGCGGCAAAGAGCGCACCGGCATCGGCTGTGCTGTGCCTTGCAAAGATAAAATTGCTCCTCGAATCCGGGAAGGTAAAGCCCAGTGCAGTCAGCTGCTGCTTGGCCCATTCGCGTGTTTCGCAGATCCTCTGTGTGGTTTCCCGGAAGTAGGCAGGATCCGCCAGTGCAGCGGCACCGCATTCGATGGTGAGCTGGTTCATGGTGTAGGAATTGACGGAGAACTTCACGTCGTTCATAAACCCGATGAGCTTTTCGCTCCCGATGGCAAAGCCGATGCGCACACCGGCCATGCTCCGGGATTTCGAGAAGGTCTGCACAATGAGCAGATTCTCGTACTCATCAAGGAGGGACAGGGCGCTCACACCGCCGAAATCGATGTACGCCTCATCCACGATGACAACGCTGTCGGGATTTGCCCGCACGATCTCCCCGATCGTATCAAGGGACTCGAGCACACCGGTGGGGGCGTTCGGATTCGGGAAGATGATGCCGCCGTTCTCCCGCTTGTAATCGTCGGGATCAATGCGCAGATCCTCGGTCAGGGGGAGCTGTGCATAGGGGATGCGGTACACATCCGCCCAGACATCGTAGAACGAATAGGTCACATCCGGGAAGAGGACGGGCTTGTCCCCTGCAAAAAATGTCAGGAACGCCATGGAGAGCACATCATCCGAGCCCACGCCCACAAAGACCTGGGAGGGCTTCACGCCGTAGGAGGCGGCGATGGCATCCACCAGGTGCTGGGCGTTTGGGTCGGGGTATTTGCGCATGCGGGCGATGTCAAATTCCCGGAGGATGCGCTCCACGCCCGGTGCGGGCGGATAGGGGTTCTCATTCGTATTGAGCTTGATGACATCCTGCAGCTTCGGCTGCTCGCCGGGGGTATATGGTACGACCCTGCGGACGTTTGCTTCCCAACTCATAGAGGTCTCTCCTTGCATCAATGTTTTTGTTTTTTGACAACAGAGCGGATCGTCATCCGTCTGAGCAGGACAGTGTAGGATCCGCCCTTCTCCATCCGGTAAAATTCGTTCGCTTTGCAGTCAAGGGTATGCACCTTGTCGGAGCCCGGAAAGGTGCAGTCGATCGTGTAATGTGTGTAGTAGTCTGCCTGTCCGGCGGAGCGCGGCACACTTCTGTGCAGCGTCTCGCGTTTTCGGACAACACGGATCTGCTGCGGGTGCTCCTTCGCCAGCACCTCCCAGATCAGTATGACAAGCAAAAATGCGGCAAACAGGCCGATCATCACACCAGCTGCGGCCTCCAGGATCTCTTCAGCCTGTGTCATTTCAGGTTAGTCCTCGAACCGCACCTTGATGGCATTGGCATGCGCTGTCAGACCCTCACGCTCGGCAATGAGCACGATATCGTCCTTGGCCTCGCGCAGGGCATCCTCGGTATAATAGATGTAGCTCGAACGCTTGATGAAGCTTGCCACGCCCAGGGGGGAGAAGAATCTTGCCGTGCCGGAAGTGGGCAGGACGTGATTGGGACCTGCATAGTAATCCCCGAGCGGCTCGGAGGCATAGGCACCGAGGAACACGGAGCCGGCATTGTCGAGTGCGCCGATGAGCTCCAGGGGATTTTCCATCACGACCTCAAGGTGCTCGGGGGCGATGGCATTGGCAAGCTCGACGGCCTGTGCCTTATCGCGGGCGATGAGCATCGCACCGTAATTTTCCATAGCTTCCCGGATGATGTCACGGCGCTCGAGGTATTCCATCTGGCGCAGGACCTCTGCCTCGACCTTGTCGGGGAGTGCCGGATCGGTGGTCACGAGGATGGCAGAGGCAAGCTTATCATGCTCTGCCTGGCTCATGAGGTCCGCTGCGACGAACTTCGGGTCCGCCGTTTCATCGGCGAGCACCAGGATCTCACTGGGGCCTGCGATCATGTCGATGTCCACAATGCCGTAGAGCAGCTTCTTGGCGGTGGCGACAAAGATGTTGCCGGGGCCGACGATCTTGTCCACCTTCGGGATCTCCTCGGTCCCGTAGGCAAGCGCTGCAATGGCCTGTGCGCCGCCGGAGAGGAAGACCCTGTCCACGCCGCAGATAGCAGCGGCAACGAGGATATCCTTGTTCGGGGTGCCGTCCTTGCAGGGGGGCGTGACCATGATGATCTCCCCCACCCCAGCGATCTTGGCAGGGATGGCATTCATCAGCACGCTCGACGGATAGGCTGCCGTGCCGCCGGGAACGTACAGTCCCACCCTGGCAAGGCCGCGCACACGCTGGCCGAGGATCACGCCGTTCGGCTGTGCATCGGTAAAGCCCTGGGTCTTCTGCCGGTTGTGGAAGGCGGCGATGTTCTCCTGTGCATTCAGAAGTGCATTGACAAATTCCGGATCCGCCGTCGTCAGTGCATCGTTGATGACCTCGCGGGGGACCTCGTAGTACTGCGGCAGATTGCCGTCGAATTTCTTCGTGTAGGCCTTGACGGCCTCGTCGCCGCCCTCACGGACGGTGTCGATGATCTCGGAGACGATCTGCGTCACCTTGCGGTCCGTTTCGCCGCTGCGGCGCTCAAGTTCTTTTAAAAAGGCATACTCCTGTGTGCCGTCACATGTGATTTTTCTGATCATTGATCTGTTCCTCCACCTTTCTGACAAGTGCCTCGATCTCCTTCTGGCGCATCTTGAGACTGACGGTATTGACGATCAGTCTTGCGGAGATCTGTGCCACGTCCTCCACGACCTCAAGGCCGTTTTCCTTCAGGGTCGTGCCTGTTTCCACGATATCTACGATGCCGTCCGCAAGCCCGAGCAGCGGGGCAAGCTCCACGGAGCCCTCGATCTTGACGATGTCCACATCCATGTTCTTGCGCTCGAAGAAGCTGCGGGTCACGTTCGGGTATTTGGTTGCGATGGTCTTGACGCCGAAGCCGTCATAGAAGGGGTAATCCTTCTTGGCGGCAAGGGCGAATTTGCATTTGCCGAAGCCGAGATTGACCATCTCAAAGAGCTTGCCGTTCATCTCCATGAGCGTATCCTTGCCGACCACACCCATGTCACACACGCCGTGCTCCACATAGGTGATGACATCGGCGGCCTTGGCCAGCACGACCTCGAGGTTCCCGTCCGGGATCGGCAGGATGAGGCGTCTGCCCTTTTCATGTACGGCGGTGCAGTCATAGCCAAGGCTCTCAAAGAGCGCTACGGTATCCTTTTCCAGTCGGCCCTTGGTCAGGGCGATGCGCAGTGGCTGATCCATCATACCTGCACCTCCGTTTCTCCTTGTTGTGTGATATGCACGATCCGAGCGATGCCCTTTTTAGCGGCATAGCCCTGCGGGTCCTCGCCGAGGGCGAATTCCGTACACAGACCCTGCTGCCGGAGCTTTGCACTGTAAGCGACCGCCCTTGCCTCACACCCGGGATCGGCAGCGATCAGCACATCGGCCGGCAGATGCTGGGGCTTGTACTGCTTGGCAATG
>JAFTZY010000032.1 GCA_017460955.1 Oscillospiraceae bacterium | reverse complement strand
GGTTTGGGGGCGAAGCCCCCACTTTCTCCCCCTCCCTTTAGGGAGGGGGCAGGGGGAGGGCGGCTCACGGAACGCCCTCCCCAGGATCATCATCTCCCCGTTTGGCCACTCTCCCCCGGCGCGCCTCGTTGACAAACAGTACGAAGTATGCTATAATAGGCATGATCTACTTTTGACCCGGAGGTGGGAACATGGGACGGCTTTCGGCTTTGGACTGGCTGCTCCTGGGGATCCTCGTGCTGTTGATGGGGTATCTGGGGTTCCAGCTGCTCTGCGGTGTGCAGGATACAAAGCTCCTCTTCAAGCTCCTTGGCCTGATCGCCGCCTATCTGGTCGCTGTGTCCCGGCGGTTTGCGGCGCTGCACAAGCGTTCACAGGCCCATGAGGACATGATGGCACCCCTGCTCGGGGATGCCTTTGTACGCAGCGGAAAGCTGCGCAGGCGGCTGACAGACGGCTGGTATGCCTATAATGCGGACAAGAACGACAGGGCGCTTGCGATCGCCGAAGCGCTCCTGCCCGATTGCAGCACCCCGGAGGAGTACGCGGCAGTGTACCTCCTCTCGGGCAGCTGCTACAAGGACCTCGGGCGGCTTGGGGCCGCAGCCGGAGAGCTGCGTGCGGCGCTGCGGCACTGCCCGGAGGATGCGGCGCTGCATGTCCGGCTCGGCAGGCTCCTCATGGACAGCGACGATCCCGCCGGTGCCGAGGAGGCCTTCCGGCAGGCACTCGCGCTCGACCGGGACAATGCCGCCGCCTGGGCGAATCTCGCCGTGGTCTGCCTCTCGCCGGAGCGCGCTGCCGAGGCGGTGCATGCCGCGCAGCGCTCGCTCTCATGCGACCCGGGGATGACGCAGAACATGAGTACCCTCGCCGTGGCCCATGCCATGCAGCAGGACGGGGAGCAGGCACGGGCATGGCTCCGGCGCTATCTTGCCGCGGACGGCAAACAGGGGCAGGCGCTGACGGCGACCGTGAACAGCCTGCTGCAAGGAAGGACGGAGTAAAATGGCAAAACGCATCGTACTGATCGTATGTATCATCCTGCTCGTGCTGGCAGCCGCCATGTGCATCGCGACCGTGTGCATCATGCACGACCAGTTTGGACGGGGGGAATACCCGGACCCGCAGCTTTCGGCGGCCTACCGGTATGACCCGGACTACAGCAGCACCCATGCGCGGGAAAATGTGCAGTTCACCTCCGGGAAGAACACCCTCCAGGGCTACCTGTACGGGATGGAAACCGCGGAGCCTGTGGGACTGCTCGTGTTTGCCCACGGCATCGGCGCCGGACATGAGAGCTATATCAACCAGCTGATGTGGTTTGCCGACCGCGGCTGGTGGGTGTTTGCCTACGATGCCACGGGCTCGTGTACGAGCGAGGGCAGCGGCACGGTGGGACTCGTCCAGTCGGCGCTCGACCTGGATGCCGCTTTTCAGTATGTCGAGAGCGACCCGCGCTTTGAAGAGCTTCCGGTGTGCCTGCTCGGGCACAGCTGGGGCGGCTTTGCCGTGACGGGCGTGCTGAATTTCGACCACAGGATCACGGCCGTGACCTCCCTGTCCGGCTATGCCTACCCGCTCGATATGCTCGATGCCGGGGCAGTGGGCGCTGTCGGTGCGCCGCTGGCAGCGGTGTTCCGGCCCTTCTCGCACGGCTATCACCGGCTGATGTTCGGGAAAAACAGCGGCCTGAACGCCGTGGACGGCATCAACCGTGCCGGGGTCCCCGTGCTGGTGATACACGGGCAGGACGATACCACGGTCGATTACGGGACCCTCTCCATCCTCTCGCATCAGGGGGAGATCACTGCACCGGGCGCGGTCTTTGAGACGATCACCGGGGACCATGCCCATCATAACGATTTCTTCAACGGTGAGGCGGCCAATGCCTGCTTTGACGCCTACGAGGAGACGATCGCCGGACTGACCGAGGAATACGGCGGTACGCTCCCCGATGAGGTGCGGGCGCAGGAGGTCGCAAAGCTCGACAAGACCGTTACCAACGACTATAACCGCGAGCTGCTCGGGCGCATCGAGGCCTTCTATCTCGACGCCATCGCAGCGGCACAGGAGTGAGGGACCATGGAAATGCCAAGAACGCTCCTGCTCGACGGGCAGGATTATGAAGAGGACTGGGCCTGCTGGGAGCGCATTGCCGTACGCGGGATCGCCTTCCTGGACGGGAAGCTCCTCATGGTGGAGGATGCCTATGGGCTCCTCAAGCTCCCCGGCGGGGGACAGGATCCGGGCGAGACGGATGTGCAGACGCTCCTGCGCGAGGTGCGCGAGGAGACCGGCTACCGGGTGCGGGAGGATTCGGTCCGGCCGTTCGGGCTGATCGAGGAAAAGCGCAAGAGCTACGATAAGCCGGAGATCTTTCACCAGATCAACCGCCTGTACTTATGTGAGGTGGACGGGGCGCAGGGGGCATGCGCCTATTCGGAGAACGAGCGCAGGCGCGGGATGCACTGCGTTTGCCGTACCCCCGGGGAGGCACTTGCCGCCACCGCCGCCGCCTTTGCGGACCGGCCCCTCCTTTTGCAGCGCGAGTACCGGGTCCTCCTGTGGGTGCAGGCGTATCTGCGGGAACATGCATGAGAGAAGCGCCGCCCCCGTGGGAAGGGGGCGGCGCCTTGCGCTTACGAAAAGCTTTCGGCAGCCACGCCGAAGGCGGCTTAAAAGTTTTTGATCCAGCTTTTTTCAAAAAGCTGGTCAGAGTCCAGAGGTGAAACCTCTGGTCGCCGCCCGTAGGCGGCGAAATCCCCTGCCCGCCGCTTTTTTCAGAGGTGAATTCAAAAAACAGTCCTGTGGACTGTTTTTTGAAGAGGGGCGCTTTTTTGCAAAAAAAGCGCGCCCTACCTATTAAATGAAACGCGCCTCTCCTTGCCGCCTTTAGGCGGCAAAAGCTTTTTTGACATTCTGAGCGCCGCCCCCGTGGGAAGGGGGCGGCGCCTTGCTTTCGTTATTTGTCCACATGCACATCCACCTGCGGGAAGGGAATGGAGATGCCGGCATCGTCGAAGGCGGCCTTGACCTGCTCGTGCAGGTCGTAGTACAGCGCCCAGTAATGCTCATGCGTGGTCCATACGCGCACATGGAGGATGACCGCACTGTCCGCAAGTGCGCCGATGCGCACGATGGGGGCGGGGTCCATGATGACCTGGGGATGCGCCTTCAGAAGCGCCTGGATCTGCGCCTTGGCCGCCTGTGCATCCGCATCGTAGGCGATGCCGAATTCCAGATCGAGCCGGCGCTTGGGATCCTCGGAGTAGTTGAGGATCACCGCATCGGCCACCTTGCGGTTGGGGATGAACACCGCCGTGCCGTCCGGGCGGATGAGCTTGGTCTGGAGCATCGAAATGCGCTCGACCGTGCCGTCAATGCCGTCAAAGCTCACGAAATCCCCCTTTTTGAGGGGCTTGGAGAACAGGAGGATGAAGCCGCCGGCTACGTTCGAGAGACTGTCCTGGAGGGCAAGACCGATGGCCAGTCCCATCGTACCGATGACCGTGATGATCGAGGTCATCGGGACGCCCACGACCGACAGAACGATCACCGTGACCAGCACATAGAGCACCGCACGAAGCAGGGAGCTGAGAAAGCCCGTGGCCGTCGGGTCGGCATTGCTGCGCCGGAGCGTGCGCTCGACGATGTGCAGGATGAGCCGGGTGAGCAGCACCCCGATCGCCAGGACGATGGCGGCGGCAATGAGGGAGGGCAGGAGCGAACGCACCATGGCGATAAAATCCGACATCATCGAGGAGACATGCTCGGTCTGCTCTTCAATGGCCTCGCTGATCTGGTTTTCCGTTGCAAGCTCGAGTGTGGTGAGGTCGGCAGTCATGGGGATCCCTCCTGTTCGTATAGGAACGGCTGCGTGCATAAGATTTGTTGTTTCCATTATACCGCAGGGAGGGCATTCTGTCAAGGCGGGAAGAAAAAAGACAGAAAAATGAAAAAAAGACTTGCAAAACGGGGGGAAGTATAGTATAATAGAGGTGTATGCTGAAAAATTAACGATTGGAGCGTGAGTCTATGAATCTGATGAATGCTGCATCCCTCATCACCCGTCTCGAGGGCGGGATCGACGGGGATGTACACATGGACGGAGGACAGATCGCAGGTGTCACGGTCGCCGGACTTGGCGTGGTTTTCGCCGTGCTGGTGCTGCTGGTGCTGATCATCTTCCTGTTCAACAAGATCTTTGAGGCGATCTATAACAGCCAGCGCAAGAAGGAGATCTCGGAGGCCGCACAGAGCGCCCCGAAGTCCGATCCGGTGCCCGCTGCTGCTGCAAAGCCTGCAGCACCGGCCGTGAAGGCTGCGGCACAGGATGACGATGAGGTCATCGCGGTGATCTCCGCGGTCGTTGCCATGATGAGCGAGGCCGACGGCAGGAGCTACCGCGTGAAGTCTGTCAAGCCCGTACAGGGATTCTCCGGCCGCACCGCATGGGCCATGGACGGCCGCCGTCAGAATGTCGCACCGTTCTGATGCTGTGCGTTAAGCGCGAATATCTATACTGCAAGGAGTTGTAATCATGAGTATCTTAATGGACATTCTCCTGGGTCTTTGGGAGAACAGCGGCCTGGGACAGTTCGGGCTGAACTGGGCAACACTGGGCACACTCGCCATGATCCTGCTGTCCTTTGTGTTTATGTATCTGGCCATCGTCAAGGGCTTCGAGCCCCTGCTGCTGCTGCCGATCGCATTTGGTATGTTCCTCTCGAACCTGCCCGCCGGTCTGCCGGAGGATATGATCTTCCATGCCGAATTCTGGAACGAGCCGCAAAGCGCGGAATGGTTCTGGAAGGTCCTGCACGACGGCGGCCTGCTCGATAAGCTGTACTTAGGCGTCAAGCTCCAGATCTATCCGTGCCTCATCTTCCTGGGCATCGGCACCATGACGGACTTCGGCCCGCTCATCGCCAATCCCAAGAGCTTCCTGCTCGGTGCAGCGGCACAGGGCGGTATCTTCTTTACCTTCGTTGCCGCAGGCCTCCTGGGCATGACCGCTGCGGAGTGCGGCTCCATCGCCATCATCGGCGGTGCGGACGGCCCGACCTCCATCTATGTCTCCAGCAAGCTCCTTGAGGGCGCCAATTCCAAGCTCAACACCGGTACCATCGCACTGGCCGCCTATACCTACATGGCGCTCGTGCCCGTCATCCAGCCGTTCTGGATGAAGCTCCTGACCACCAAGAAGGAGCGTGCGATCAAGATGCCGCAGCTGCGGCAGCCCTCCAAGACCGAGAAGATCATCTTCCCCGTTGTCGTCACGCTCGTCGTGGCACTCATCATCCCGTCCGCTGCCTCCCTCGTGGGCATGCTGATGTTCGGCAACCTCCTCAAGGAGAGCGGCGCGTGTGACCGTCTGGTCGATACCGCACAGAATGCCCTGATGAACATTGTCACCATCTTCCTGGGCATCTCCGTCGGTGCTACCACCACGGCCTCCAATGTCTGCAACTGGGACTTCATCAAGGTCATGGGCCTTGGTGTTGTGGCCTTCTCGCTCGGTACCATCTCCGGCCTGCTCCTTGCCAAGCTCATGAACCTCATCACGGGCGGCAAGGTCAACCCGCTCATCGGCTCGGCCGGTGTATCCGCCGTTCCGATGGCAGCCCGTATCTCCCAGAAGGTCGGCGCACAGACCGATCCGACCAACTTCCTGCTGATGCATGCCATGGGCCCGAACGTGGCCGGTGTCATCGGCTCCGCTGTGGCAGCCGGCGTGCTGCTCAGTGTGGTCAAGTAGGGAACATGTCTTCACAAGATGCCGCGGCGTCTTTTCGGCATCTTTGCACCGTCTCTTAGGACGAGATCCTTGCAAGACACCAAGTATTGCTGCGGATCTTGTCCGTTGAGACGGCGCAAATCTGCTCGAAGATCCGCTCACGTCCCTTGTGGATCCATGTTCTGAGAACGCTTCCATTTCCCGGCTCCCGGAGATCCATCCCCGGGAACCGGGATTTTTTGTTTTCCTCCGGCATATATTGGCAGGTAGGAGAATACAAGAATCCGCTTTACAAATGTCGATTTTTGTGGTATGCTTATTACAGAACCCGTTCCGTCCGCCGAAAGGAAGTGCCATGTCCAAGATCGTCATCATCATCGAATCCATATTGCTCGTGCTGCTCTCTGCGGCGCTTGTCTGGGCGCTTGTGCTGCGCCCGGGCAGAGGGGAGGAGGCCGTTCCGGCAGTCCTCCAGCCGGAGAGCCTCCAGGAGCCGCCCACGGAGGGAGGCAGGGATTACTATGCCCTGTCCGGGGAGCGCATCATCATGCAGGATCCCGTCCTTGGAGAGATCTGGCTGCCCGTGCTGGCCGATGTCCCCGCATGCGCCCGGGACGTTTCCGATCTGACGCTGCGCAACGGGATGCAGTTCTATCTGGAGGACGGGAGCGTCACCTCGCACTTCGGCGTGGACGTGTCCTCCCACCAGGAGGAGATCGACTGGGAGACCGTGAAGGCCGCCGGCGTGGAATTTGCCATGATCCGGGCGGGCTTCCGGGGGTACGGCTCCGGGGAGCTCGTGGCGGACCCGTGGTTCGACCGCAATGTCAAGGGCGCACAGGCCGCCGGGATCGACGTGGGCGTGTACTTCTATTCCCAGGCCCTCACCCCCGAGGAGGCCGTCGAGGAGGCGCAGATGACCCTTGCCCTCATCGGGGACTACGACATCACCTACCCCGTGGTCTATGACTGGGAGACGGTGTCCGGCGAGGCCGCCCGCACGGACAATATGTCCATCGACGCGCTCACCGCCTGCTGCAAGGCATTCTGTGAGACGATCCGGGAGGCGGGCTTCACCCCCATGCTCTATCAGAATATGCGCACCTCCCTGCTCAAGCTCGAGCGTGCGGAGCTGACGGAGTATGATTTCTGGCTCGCGGAATACCACGACGAGCCGCTGTATTACTACGACTACCAGATCTGGCAGTACGCCTCGGACGGGCGTGTGCCGGGCATCACCGGGGAGGTCGATGTGAACATCGCCTTCACCGACTATTCCAAAGAAAAACAACAATAAAGGACGACAGCAATGAAACACAGGACCTCATTTCTGACCATGCTCGTGCTCTGGCTCCTCTGCATCGGTGTGAATGTGCTCGCGCATGTGTGGCCGCAGGCAGCGGACTGGTACATACAAAACGCCTTCCCGGCGCTCTCGGATCTGTGGAGCTTTCTGACAGGATGGCTCCCCTTCTCGCTGGGGGAATGGCTCATCGTGGCAGGGCTCTGCTTTGCCGCGCTCGTGCTGGTGAGCTTCCCGCTGTGCATGCTCCTTGCCAAAAAGCGCCGGCGTTCGGTCGCCGCGGTGTACGGCGAGGTCTGCGGCTGGGTGCTGACATGGCTCTTTAGCGTACTCACCATGCATTTCTTTGTCCTCTACCAGGGGACCCCTCTGAGTGAAACGCTCGGCGAGGTGACCTACACCAATACCGAGGTGCTCGATGCCTATGAGGCCCTGGTGCAGGAGGCCAACGCCCTCTCCCTGGAGGTCGAGCGCGATGACACCGGACATATGGTCCTCCGGGACGATCCCATGGAGGAGGCCAAGGCGTGCATGCAGCGCTTAGGGGGCACCTACCCGCAGTATGTGGCGTACTATCCCGATGCCAAGGCGATCCATCATGCCTACTTTTTCACACAGCAGGGGCTCCTTGGCATCTATTACCCCTTCACCATGGAGGCCAATTACAACCCTGCAATGTATGACGTGAACCTGCCCGTGACGCTCTGCCATGAGTACACCCACCTGCGGGGCAATATCTTCGAGGATGAGGCGGGGTACTATGCGTACAAGGCATGCATGACAAGCGCCGATCCGCAGTTCCGGTACAGTGCCCTCGTGAGCGTGCTCGGCTGGCTCGAGCTCGATCTCGGGGACGATGCGGCCGCACAGGAGCGCCTGCAGGAGATCGATGCGTCCATGGAGCCGGGACTGTGTACGGACATGTATTCGTTCGTGCCGGCCGAGTACATCGAGACCCATGCCGATGAGGAGATCCTGCCGACGTCCCTTGTGTCCGAGGTGGCCGATACCGTGATGGACACCTCCCTGAAGGTCAACGGTGTCAGCGACGGCATACACAGCTATCACGGCCTGACAGCGCTGGTACTGCACGATCGTCTGGGCGGGGAGTGACGAAAAATCCGACAGGATGTGACCGAGTTTTATGGAATCAGCCAAAGTTCGGCGCACGGGCTGACAGAGTATTGACAAAATCCGGAATGTGGGTTATACTTTAAATGTATCGTTGTATCCGCAACAGAGAACGACGGGAGGAAGGTCATATGAACATCTGGCACAGCATCAGCCCGAAGCGGATCGGTACGGAGGACTTTGTCGCCGTGATCGAGATCCCCAAGGGCAGCAAGATCAAGTACGAGCTGGACAAGGAGACGGGGCTGATGAAGCTCGACCGCATCCTGCACACGTCCACGCACTACCCGGCCAATTACGGCCTGATCCCGCGTACCTATGCGGACGATGAGGACCCGCTCGATGTTCTGGTCCTGTGCTCGGAGACACTCTATCCGATGACGCTGGTACGCTGCTATCCGATCGGTGTGATCCGCATGATCGACAGCGGCAGGCACGATGACAAGATCATCGCGATCCCGTTCGACGATCCCAACTACAACTGCTACCACTCCATTGACGAGCTGCCCCCGCACATCTTCCAGGAGATGACACATTTCTTCAAGGTGTACAAGGAGCTCGAAAACAAGACGACCGCCGTCAATGAGGTGGAGGACGTAGAGATCGCCAAGCGGATCATCGGTGAGGACATCGACCGCTATGTGGAAAAATTCTGCAAGTAAGAAAGGGAGGGAAGCGCTGGGGCGCCAGCGCAAGGAAAGCGTATGAGTACCAACAATGAAATCCTGTTTGACCATCAGACAAATGTGGCACCGCTCGGACTGGTCGTGATGAACAGTGCGACGGATCTTGGCAACAAGATCAACGATTATCTCGTGAAATGGGCGCATAAGGGCGGCTTTGCGACGGATTCCTTCCTGCTCGAAAGTGAATGCCCCCGATTCTCCTCCGGTGACGGCAAGGGCCTGATCAAGTCCACCGTCCGCGGCAAGGACCTGTTCATCATCACCGACCCCGGCAATCATAGTGTGACCTATGATTATTTCGGCTCCAAGAACCGCATGAGCCCCGACGATCACTATCAGGATCTCAAGCGCATCATCCAGGCAGCCGGCGGCAAGGCCTACCGCATCAATGTCATCATGCCCAATCTTTACGGCGGCCGCCAGCACAGAAGGAACTACCGCGAGTCCCTGGACTGCGCTGTGGCACTCCAGGAGCTCCAGGCCATGGGCGTGGAGAATCTGGTGACCTTCGATGCTCACGATCCGAGAGTGGCCAATGCCGTGCCGCTCATGGGATTTGACAATGTCATCCCGTCCTATCAGGTGCTCAAGGCCATGTTCGATACGATCGACGATTTCCATGTGAACAAGGACACCTTCATGGTGGTCAGCCCCGATGAGGGCGCACTGGGCCGGAACATGTTCTACGCCTCCGAGCTGGGTGTGGATATGGGCATGTTCTACAAGCGCCGTGACTATTCCCGTATCGTCGGCGGACGCAACCCGATCGTAGCCCATGAATACCTCGGCAATTCCGTGGAGGGCAAGGATGTGTTCATCGCCGATGACATCATCTCCTCCGGCGAGTCCGTGCTCGACATCGCCTATGAGCTCAAGAAGCGCAATGCCAAGCGCATCTTCGCCTATGCGACCTACTCGATCTTCACGGGCGGTCTGGACCGCTTTGACAAGGCCTATGAGGACGGCTTCATCAGCGGCGTGTTCGGCACGAACCTGACCTACCGCAGCCCGGAGCTTTTGCAGCGTACATGGTTCCATGAGGTGGACGTGTCCAAGTATGTGGCCTACTTCATCGCATCGATCAACCACGATGTCTCCATCAGCACGGTGATCGATCCGCATGAGAAGGTACAGCAGCTTCTCGAAAAGCATAACTGATGGTCCGTCCCATCGTCCGGGAGGTACGCCGGTTAAAAGCCAGAAGCACCCCCGCTGCACCCGCGGATGCAGATACCGCACAGGACCTCCTTGACACCCTGCGTGCGCACCGAGGGCAGTGCGTGGGGATGGCAGCGAACATGATCGGCGTGAACAAGCGCATCATCGCGGTCTTTACCGGGATGGCGGAGCTTGTGATGTACGATCCCGTCATCACCGGCCGGCAGGACCCGTACATGACGCAGGAGAGCTGCCTGTCCTTAGAGGGCGTGCGGCCCGTGCGGCGCTTTGGGCGCATTACCGTGCAGTACCGGGATGCCCGTTTTCGGGAGCATACCGGCAGCTTTACCGGCCTGACTGCGCAGATCATCCAGCATGAATGCGACCATTTAGAGGGCATTATCATATAAAAATGCACCCCTTCACAGGATCTGTGAAGGGGTGTTTTTTGGCAGCATCACTTCTTTAGGTACTTGTCCATGATGTCACAGAAATCAAAGGTCGCAAAAAGATCTGCCGGGGTCTCGGCGCGGCGGATCATCTGCACACTGCCGTCCTCGCGGAGCAGGAGCTCGGCCGAACGCAGCTTGCCGTTGTAGTTGTAGCCCATCGAGAAGCCGTGGGCACCGGCATCGTGGATGACCAGCAGGTCCCCGATCTCCGTGGGCGGGAGCATCCGGTCGATGGCGAATTTGTCGTTGTTCTCGCACAGACCGCCGGTCACATCGCATTTGTAGGTACACGGCTCGTTCTCCTTGCCCAGTACCGTGATGTGGTGGTAGGCGCCGTACATGGCAGGTCGCATCAGATTGGCAGCGCAGGCATCCACGCCCACATACTCCTTGTAGATGTGCTTCTTGTGCAGAACGCGGGTCACCAGATGCCCGTAGGGAGCCAGCATGAAGCGGCCCATTTCCGTGAAGATGGCCACATCGCCCATCCCCGCCGGGACAAGGATCTCGTCATAGACTCTGTGGACGCCCTCACCGATGGCAAGAATGTCGTTCGGGGTCTGGTCGGGACGGTAGGCCACGCCCACACCGCCCGAGAGGTTGATGAAGCGGATGTCCGCGCCCGTCTCCCTGTGCAGCTCGACTGCAAGCTCGAAGAGCTGTGCTGCAAGGGTGGGATAGTAGTCGTTGGTGACGGTGTTCGAGGCCAGGAAGGCATGGATGCCGAAATGCTTGGCACCGCGCTTCATGAGCTCCCGGAAGCCCTCGAACATCTGCTCGCGGGTGAAGCCATACTTGGCATCCTCGGGGCTGTCCATGATGTGGGTCGAGATCGTGAACTTGCCGCCCGCATTGAAGCGGCAGCAGATCGTCTCCGGGATGCCGGTGAGCTTGTCCAGATAGTCGATGTGGGTGATGTCGTCGAGGTTGATGTACGCGCCGAGCTTGTAGGCAAGCTCATAATCCTGCGCCGGGGTCACGTTCGAGGAGAACATGATCTCACTGCCGGAAAAGCCGCAGGCATCCGACATCTGCAGCTCCGTGTAGGATGAGCAGTCCACGCCGCAGCCCTCCTCCCGCAGGATCTTCAGCAGGAACGGGTTCGGGGTCGCCTTGACGGCGAAATACTCCTTGAAGCCGGGATTCCAGGAGAAGGCCTTCTGCACGAGGCGGGCATTCTCACGGATGCCGTGTTCGTCATAGATGTGGAAGGGCGTGGGGTAGGTCTTACAGATCTCCTCCGCCTGTTCCTTGGTCAGAAAAGGGGTCTTTGTCATGGTGGTTCACTCCTTTACAGATTTCCGATACTCTTATTCTACCATGTTTTGCGAAAATCGTCAATCCTCCCCGCATAAATCGGCAGAACCTACAAAATTCAACACCGTATTTCTACAGTCCCAAAAGCGATACCGAAAAAAGAGAAGGGACATCCCGGAGGATGCCCCGTTTGTGACGTATTCCGCTTAGGATCCTTCGGCAGTAAACAGCGCCCGCAGCTGGGCAGGGGAGAGTCCCTGCATGGGCTTAAAGCTTGCGGAGGTCATGTATTCGATGAGGCTCTTCGTGAACTGTGCGACCTCCGGACGTCCGGAGATCTCGTCGAGCCTTGCGGTGCAGCACAGGAGCTGTCCGGTGCCGACCTTGCATTCAAAGAGCAGGCCGAGCTTGTGGTTGCGCTCGAAATTGTCGATCATCTGGACGATCGGCTGGATCGGCAGACCGTCGAGCACGGCGCAGTCGGCATGGGTGACAAGGTCGTACCACTGCGGCGTGGTCCAGCGCTCGCACTGGAATTCCGCCAGTGCCGGATGACGCTTGTCAATGCACAGACCGAGCGTGCCGACCGGCGGCTCCTTGCCCATGCTCTCGCAGATCGAGCGGAACATCGGATAGCACCAGAAATCCGTGCAGTAGGTGCCGGGAATGCCGCCGGCTGCGGACCGGGGCAGGAAGAGCACACGGTTTCCCGCCGAGAGTCCCTCGAGTGCCGCCTCGAGATCGTCCGTCACGCATACGCCCTTCACAGCCGTCAGGTCGGGCATGGGGGCATCCGGGTACTGCCAGAGGGTGTAGGCATTCTGGGAGCGGGGGAGTGCGAGCGTAACGCGCACCTGATGGATGCGGCTTGCCTTGGGGAGCGCAGCGCGAATGGTGCCGACGGAGAACAGACCCTGTCCCTTGATGTGCACATCCAGGTCGCCCTCCTCGATGAGGCGGGCACCGCGCTGGATGCTGTAGTGCAGCTTGTCATGGATCTCATCGGGCGCGTGGTGGCGCACAAGGATCTGCATCTCGATCTCACCCGTGGTGACATACTCCGGAAAGACACCGAGCAGCACGCAGTCCGAGCAGAAGCCCCGCCATTCCTCGGCGGTGATGAGCCCCTTGCTGTCCATGAAGGCATCGAGCATCCCGACAAGGGCCGTGCCCTGTCCGGAGAAATCCTGAAGATCTAAAAGCTGAAAGCCTGACAGCTCCTTTGAGCGCATCGCCGTTTCGATCTCGGCCTTGTAGCAGTCCGCGGCAAGCTTGCCGGAGCATTCAAAGAAATCCACGGCACGCTCGCCCATGCCGGCCTTTTCCAGCCGGTCACGGAAGATCCCGAAATTCCGTGCTTCGAGCACGCCCTTGTATTTTTCCATCTCCCGGAAATCGGGGTAGGTGCAGTACTGTCCGACCTCGTGGGAGACCACCGGGATCTGCGGGACCAGTCCCTGCACGGCATGGTCCACATGGACCTTCTTGACGCCGGTGCCGTACTGGATCTCGATCTCGGCCGCACCGCGCTCGTCCGTCTGCGCGGTCTGCCCGGGGCGGATGGCCTCGTCATAGGTGTGCAGTGTGGAGGGACGCTGTACTTGGATATGGCCGTAGGGCTGGTCGCAGGCGGCGTAGGAACCGCGGATGAGCCGGTCCCCGCTCAGGCGCACTCCGCAGAAGAAATCGTCCTCCGGGAGGGTGTTCGGCCAGAACTGGAAATTGTTGCTCCCCTGCGTAAAGAGGATGCGCTTTTCCTTCTGCTTGTAGTAGCGCAGGATCTCTCCCATGCGCTCGGCATTGCCCCACAGCTCATTGCCCAGGGAGAACATCGTGAAGGACGGGTGATTGCTGAAGGTGTTGAGGATGCGCCGGCCCTCTGCAATGAGGTAGCCCTGCTCCTCGGCGGAGTAGCCCTCCTCACCCGGTGCCTGGAGCGTGCCCCAGAAGGGGAGCTCCGGCTCCATGTAGATCCCCAGCAGATCCGCCGCCGTGAAGGCGGCATCGGGGGGCGTGCAGGTGTGGAAGCGGTAGTGGTTGATGCCGTATTCCTTGGCAATGCACATCACGCGCAGCCAGCTCTCCACATCCGTGGGGGCTGCGCCCTCGAGCGGGAAGAGCATCCCGTCGTGCTTACCGCGCAGAAAGACCTCACGGCCGTGGCTGTAGAAGCGGCCGTCCCGGGCCTGGAAATCCGTCAGACCGAAGGAGACATCGCTGGCATCGCTGCTGCCGAAGGGCCGCAGGGTGAGCGTGCCGATGACGGGATCGTACTCATCCCAGAGCGGGGCACGGCTCCCGAGCCGGACGGTCACGGCACACAGGCCGTCCGGACGCTTGCTGACGCTGAGGACCTGGGAGGGGATGTCCCCGACCCTGCCGTTCTGGTCGAACCAGCCGCCCTCGGCCTTGAGCATGTTGACCGTCCCCACACAGCGCATGAGGAGCGTGACGGTGCGGCTCCCGGCATCCGGGAGCGCCCGGATGCGGAGGATGCTGTTTTCATCGAAGAACTGGAGGGAGATATCGCCCGTCACGCCGTTCCAGTTGGTCTGGGTGTCGGGGGAGGTCATATGCCCGCCCTTGGTGGGATAGAGCGCATTGTCCACGCACAGGTAGAGCGAGAGCGTATCCGCGCCGGAGAAGTCGGACAGGTCATAGATATGGGGGGTACACAGGCTGATCTGCCGGCCGATGTAGGTATCGTTGACCCACAGCACCGTATTGCGCGTGCGCTCTAAATGCAGCAGCATGCGCTTGCCCCGGTAGTTCTCGGGGATGCGCACCTCCCGCCGGAACCAGGCGTTGCCGCGGAACGGCCAGCGCTCGGTGAGGCCCCCTTCCTCCGGCTCCCCCGGACCCTTGCCCTTGTGCCCCTGCGCCGTGGTGCCGGGCAGGCGCAGTGTGTCCGTAAACGCGGCATGGGCGGGCGGGAAGCCCATATATTTCATCTCTTCATCGGCATAGAAATGCCAAACACCGTCCAGTCTGATGCTGCCGATCATGGAGAGGCTCCTCCTTCCTCAGTCTTGCAAGACATTACGCCTTGCGCAGGGCTCTGTTGAGCGCACTGAAGAGCGCTGCCGCAGACGCCTCGGAAATATCCCGCTTGATGCCAACGCCCCAGAACAGCCCCTTATCCGTTTCGATGGCCACATACGCTGCCGCATCGGAGGCGGAGGTCGTGGTCAGGGCATGCTCCGTGTAGGTGCGGATGGTGAAGCTCATCCCCAGGAAGGCCTTGAGGGCATTGGAGACCGCATCGAGGCGGCCGGAGCCGTCGGCCTTGATGGTGTAGGCCTCGCCGTCCCGGGTGAGGGTGACAGCGGCCTGGATGCCGTTTTTCTGGACATAGTGGATCTCGCTGTAATTGAGGGGAGTGCTGATGTTTACATAGGTATCCAGGAAGATCTCATGGACCTCGGCGGGCAGGAGCTCCTTGTGGGCATGATCGGAAATGCCCTTGACGAGGTAGCCGAACTCCTCACGCATATTCCTGGGCAGATCGAGCCCGAACTGCGTCTCGAGCAGGTAGCCGATGCCGCCCTTGCCGGACTGGGAATTGATGCGGATGACGTCCGCCTCATAGACCCTGCCCACATCGGTCGGGTCGATGGGCAGATACGGAACGGTCCAGTGGTCGGGATCGCGCTCCTCGCGCCACTTCATGCCCTTGGCGATGGCATCCTGATGCGAGCCGGAGAAGGCGGCAAAGACGAGCTTGCCGCTGTAGGGCTGACGGTCATAGACCTGCATGCGGGTCACGCGCTCATAGAGCTCGGTGAGGGCGGGCAGATCGGAGAAATCGAGTCCCGGGTCCACACCCTGGGAGAACATGTTCAGCGCCACGGTGACGATGTCCACATTGCCCGTGCGCTCGCCGTTGCCGAAGAGGGTGCCCTCCACGCGGTCCGCACCGGCCAGCAGGCCCATCTCGGTATCGGCCACGGCACAGCCGCGGTCGTTGTGCGGATGCAGGGAAATGAGGAGGTTCTCGCGGCGGTTCAGATGGTCGCACATGTACTCGATCTGGTTGGCGTAGACATGGGGCATGGAGTGGGAAACAGTCACGGGGAGGTTGATAATGACCTTGTCCTCGGCGGTGGGCTGCCAGATGTCGATGACGGCATTGCAGATCTCGGCGGCAAATTCCGGCTCGGTGCCGGTGAAGCTCTCCGGGGAGTACTCGAAGCGGAAATTGCCCGGGGTCTTTTCGCGGTATTCCTTGCACAGCTTGGCACCGAACACCGCAATGTCGATGATCTCCTCCTTGGACTTGCGGAACACCTGCTCACGCTGGGCAAGGGAGGTGGAGTTGTACAGATGCACGACCGCATTCTTGCAGCCCTTGAGGGCCTCGAAGGTCTTGGCGATGATGTGCTCGCGCGACTGGGTGAGCACCTGGATGGACACATCGTCGGGGATGAGGTCCTGCTCGATGAGGGCGCGGCAGAACTCGTACTCCGTCTCGGAGGCTGCCGGGAAGCCGACCTCGATCTCCTTAAAGCCGATCCTGACCAGGAGCTTGAAGAACTCGAGCTTTTCCTCGAGGCTCATGGGGATGATGAGGGCCTGATTTCCGTCACGCAGGTCCACACTGCACCATACGGGGGCCTTGTCCACATAGGTCTTGGTGGCCCAGCGCATGGGGGGATTTTCCACATCGAAATACTGTCTGGTATACTTCTGATAACCGTTCATAAAAAATGACCGCCTTTCATTGGATTTCCGGCATAAAAAAACTCTTTCATGCCGCATGGGTGTATGGCATAAAAGAGACGAAGCAGTATGGCTCCGTGGTACCACTCTTCTTGACGCTTATAATAACAAGCGCCCGCTCAGCCCGCATCCCGGCGCACTGCCGGAATCGGATCCTCTGTAACGGGAGGCACCCGGATGCACCTACTGCACGAGGTTTCGGCACACCTGCTCGGGGAGGAGTTATCCCGGGAGACAGCCGCTGCCTTGCACCGTCCGGCAGTTCTCTGTACGCTGCGGTTCCCGTCTTGGTTCCCTTCATCGCATTTGGAACGGATCCGCCGCGTCCGTGGAGCGCCGGATCCTCTATCGAAGTATCTATAGTATAGCACATTTTGTCCGGTTTGTCAAGAGCTCCCAAAGAAAAGGGAGTGTCCAAACAGGGAGATGATGATTCTGGGGAGGGCGTTCCGTGAGCCGCCCTCCCCCTGCCCCCGCCCTAAAGGGAGGGGGAGAACGTGGGGGCTTCGCCCCTGCACCCTGCAAAATCTCCCCGATTTGTCCACTCGGCAAAGAAAACCCCACGGCAACAGCATTTACTCTGCAAAAAGTCCTTTCTTGGGAAAGGCATGCAAAGCTTGCCCCCTCCCCCTGCAAGCGGGGGGATTTTGTGGCAGGGCTGCGGCCGAGGCGAAGAAAAAAGTAAATGCTGCTGCCCTGGGAATGCTGTGTGCGCCCCCCGGGTCTCTGCGCATCTTGACAACGGCGCGTGCATCTGTTATAATTAAAATCACTACCGCATCAATAGGAAAAGAGGCACAAACATGGAGATCCCAAATCCGATCGAAGAGAGCATCGTCCGGAAATACACCCGGCCGATCTGGCATAAATTCCTCAAGGGCATCAAGACCTACGACCTTGTACAGGAGGGGGACCGCATCGCGGTGTGCATCTCCGGGGGCAAGGACTCAATGCTGCTGGCAAAATGCATGCAGCGGCTGCAGCGCTACAGCAAATTCCCCTTTGAGGTGCGCTACCTGGTCATGGACCCGGGCTACAACGAACGCAACCGGCAGCGCATCGGGGAGAATGCTGCCCTGCTCGGGATCCCGATAGAGATCCGGGAGACGCGCATTTTCGGTGCTGTGGAGAAGATCGACCAGCACCCGTGCTATCTGTGCGCCCGGATGCGCCGGGGACATCTGTACAAATCCGCCCGGGAAATGGGCTGCAACAAGATCGCCCTGGGACACCATTTCGATGACGTCATCGAGACGATCCTCATGGGGATGCTCTACGGCTCCCAGATCCAGACGATGATGCCGAAGATCCACAGCGAGAACTTCGAGGGGATGGAGCTCATCCGGCCGCTGTACCTGGTCCGTGAGGCGGACATCCTCTCATGGAAGGACTATAACGGGCTCGAATTCATCCAATGCGCCTGCCGCCTGACGGCGGATATGTCCGAGAGCGGGGACGGCATCGGCACCTCCAAGCGCCAGGAGGTCAAGGCACTCCTGGCACAGCTGCGCCGGGTGAGTCCTGCGGTGGACATGAACATTTTCCGCAGTGTGGAGAATGTCAACCTCAAGACGATCATCTCCTACCATCTCGGGGAGGAATACCACCACTTCCTCGACGACTACGACGAGGGGATCACGAACCACGGCACGAAGAGCGGGGAGGGACGGTCATGACGGAGCATCAGTACGAGCGCACGCAGCTCCTCCTGGGTGAGGAGGGCGTGGCAGCGCTGCGCCGGGCACGGGTCGCCGTCTTTGGCATCGGCGGCGTGGGCGGCTTTGCTGTGGAGGCACTGGCGCGTGCGGGTGTGGGCACGCTCGACCTTGTGGATTCCGACAGGGTCGTGCTCTCGAACCTCAACCGCCAGATCATTGCCACGCACGACACCCTCGGGCGGTACAAGACCGAAGCGGCGGCCGAGCGCATCCGCTCGATCGACCCGGAGACCGCTGTCCATATCCACAACTGCTTCTTTCTGCCGGAAACGGCTTCGCAGTTCGATTTTACGCAGTATGACTATGTGATCGATGCGATCGATACGGTCACGGGAAAGCTCGGGCTCATCGAGGCATGCCGGGCTGCCGGGACGCCCATCGTCTGCTCGATGGGTGCGGGCAACAAGCTCGATCCGACCGCCTTCCGGCTGGCGGACATCTATGACACGAAGGTCTGCCCCTTAGCGCGGGTGATGCGCTACGAATGCCGCAAGCGGGGGATCCCCTCCCTTCCTGTGGTGTATTCCGAGGAGAAGCCCGTATTGCCCCGTGAGAAGGGCGGTCCCGTGGGATCGGTGTCCTTTGTGCCGTCCGTGGCGGGACTCATCCTGGCGGGGAAGGTCATCCGGGATCTGGTGGCGGAAAAGCCCCTTATCAGAGGTCGGAAGTGAGAGGTAAGAGGTCAGAATACCGCCTTTCCGTGTGAAGCCTCCCGCAAAGAAAAAAGAAAAACGCTCCCGCGGGTCCCATACCCCCGCGGGAGCTTCGTATGCGCCTGACAGGACTTGAACCTGCATGCCTTGCGGCATTGGAACCTAAATCCAACGTGTCTGCCAATTCCACCACAGGCGCGAAATGTCCGCTGCGGCTTGTCCGGTGCCGCAGCGCACCATTTATTATAGCACGAAAGCCCCCGCTTGTCAAGTCGCCGCAGGACCCTCGTAGTAGCGCTTGCTCATGCGCTCCTCAAACTGCTCCACCGGCAGGGGCTTGTCGTAGAAAAAGCCCTGTGCCAGACGGCAGTGGTTCTCCCGGAGTATGTCGAGCTGGTCCTTCGTCTCCACACCCTCGGCAATGCATTCGAGCCCGATCTCCTTGGCCATCGCTACCACATGCCGGAACATGATGCTCCGCGTGCTCGTCAGGTCGTCCCCCTCCATCGGCAGGAAGCAGCGGTCCACCTTCAGTACGTTCCACGGGATCTCACGGATCAGATTCAGCGAGGAATACCCCACACCAAAATCATCCACCGATGTGTACACGCCCGCCTGCTGCAGGCCGCCTACCACGCGCTTTAAGTCCCTGAATTCCACGTCCGTCGTCGTTTCCGTCAGCTCGATCTCTATGTATTCGTGCGGGACCCCGCTGCGGTCAATGATCCGGAGAATGTTCTGCAACAGGTCAATGTCCATCATGTGCCGCCTCGACAGATTCACCGAGACGCGCACTACATGCCGCCCCTGGTCCAGCCAGCGCCGGATGTCCTGACAAACATGGTCGAGCATGTAGAAGTCCAGCTTGCAGATGTCCGTGGTCTCCTCCAGCACCGGGATGAAATCGCCCGGCGGGATCATCGTCCCGCCCCGGAACCACCGGCACAGTGCCTCTGCTCCGGAGAGCTCCCCGGTCTCAATGTTGACCTTGGGCTGGTAGTAGACCTGGAATTCCTCGTTGCGCAGTGCCTCCGGGAACCGCTTCTGGATGCGGATGGCACGCTCCCGTACCTCGGCAAAGCCCGTCTCGTAAAAGACGATGGACGCCTTGCCGGAGCTCCGTGCCGCCAGGGAGGAGGTCATGATCTTGTCCATGATCTCGCCCGGATCGTGCATCACAAAGCCCTCCGGGATGCAGTAGACGCCCGCACTCGCGGCGACCTCGATGCGGCTGCCGTGCTCCCGGTCATAGACCACCGGCGCCTCCGTCAGGTACGTCAGGACTGCGTCAAGCTTATCCCTGTCACATAGGGCCACAAAATTGTCCCCGCCCAGCCGGCAGACCGTCCCCGATTCGCCCACAAGCGACTCCATGCTCCCGTAATGGCTCCGGATGGCCACATCGCCCGCCTTGCGCCCGATCTCCTGGTTGACGAGCGAGAAGTGCCGCAGGTTGTAGTGGATCGCGGCCTTGCCGCCGAGCCGGCGCTCCTCGTTGCAGCGGGAGAGCCGGTACTGGTAGTAGCGCAGATTGTGGAAGCCCTCCTGATCGTGGAAGGTCAGATCCTCCACCACGCGCATCAGACGGTTGCGGCTGACATAGCTGAGTACGGCACGCATGACCATCTCCGCCTTCTCCTTCTCAAAGGGGGAGAGGGGACGGACATCGTCGGTCATGTAGGCCACGCATGTCGCCACAACGCCCGTGGACGTCGTGACCCGCACGCGCAGCACCGGATGGCCCTCACGCCCTGTATCAAAGCAGCACAGCGTCTCGCCGTCCCCCTCCTGCTCGTGTCTGACACTGCGGAAGAACTGCGTGACGGCCTTGGACATGCGAAAGCCCGTGCAGATCTTGATGAGGATGCGCTCGATCCTCGGGACTGCCATGCCCCTCTCGTCGGTCATGGCAAGGCTGAGCTCCTCAAACAGGGAGTAAAACTCCAGGATCGTCATTCTTTCATTGATCTCCATGCTGCCCCCCCTTATCCGGCTGCCTGCTGCTTCATCTGCTTTTTGTGCTCATACATGATCTTGTCGGCCCGCTCGAATACGTCCTGAACCCGAAGATCCGAGCCGAGCACGAATTCCGAGCTGCCAAATGCCACGGTGACCCTGCCCGCCTGCCGGTTCCGGGCGTTGAGACCGGTGAGCGCCTCGGTGAGCGCTGCGCGGTTTTCGTAGTCACTGCCCTTGAGGATGGCGGTGAATTCGTCCCCCCCGATGCGGAACACCGGGCTGTGCTTGAAGGTCGTGCAGATGAGCGCACACGCCTCCTTGATATAGGCATCCCCCGCACTGTGTCCGAGGGTGTCGTTCACGGACTTCAGACCGTTGACGTCAAAGACCATCACGGCAAACGGCGGATTGGTGTCCTCGCCGATCTGTGCATCGAGCTCCGATTCCGTCTGGACATAGGCGTGCTTGTTCTTGACGCCCGTCAGGGCATCCCGCCTTGCCATATCCATCGCACTGCCGAGCGCCTCCCGGAAGGCGAGCTCCTGCCGTTTGGCGGCATCCACATTGGCCACGGCCACGATGATGTGGTCGGCGTCCTCACGCGGCAGGATGGCAAAGAGCGTGACATACTGGGGCCTGCCGTCGAGGATCAGACGGTAGTTGAGCGACGTGGCCCCCGTATCCTGCATGCTTTTGAGAAGGTGCTCCTTCTCCATCGCCGAGGCCATCATCGGGTAGTCCTCGGCATAGATGTCCCGCTTCATGTTGCGCTGGGTGTCCGTGAAGAAGTCCTTTCCGGTCGAGCCCACCTTGAGCCTTGCATATTTCTCGCTGGCGGTGTACTCGGTGTATTCGTCCGTGTGGATGTCGATGCGGTAGATGACCTCATAGCGCTGGGCGAGTGCCTTGGCAATGGCACCGAAGGCCGCGCTCTCCTCCGCCATGGACTGCTCCCGGCGGATCTGGGCATCGATGTTGAGCACACCGATGACAAGATGCTCGGAATCGTTCCGGGGATGTACGACATGCATGGTCACATACTGGGGACGGCCGCCCAGCATCTGGCGGTAGGTCAGAGAGAGGTTTCCCGTCCCGTGCAGGGCCTGCAGCAGGGCATCCTTCCGGAGCTGCTGTGCGATCCGCATGCGGTCCTCGGGGTGGATGTACTTTGCAATATCCTGTGCGGCCGCCGCGAAGAAATCCGCTCCCTCCTGCGTCAGGCCAAGGCTTGCATACTGCTCGCTGGCACTGTACCGGGTATAGGCATCCGATACGATGTCGATGTAGTAGATGGCCTCATAGCGGCTGGCAAGGGCACCGGCGATGTGGCTGTAGGTCCGGCGCTCCTCGTTGATCGCGGATTCCCGGCGCACCTGGGCATCGATGTTGCGGATGGCGATGACCACGCGGCCCGGGTCCTGCTCCTGGAGGAAGGCGATGAGGTTGACATGCTGTGGCTTCCCGTCAAGGAGCTTGCGGTAGTTGAGGGAGAGGGCGCCGTTTTCGCGCAGCTCCAGCAGCAGGCTCTCCCGGTCGAGGGCGCGTATCAGGCCCTCCTGGTCCTCGGGATGGACGATCCGGCGGACCCGGGCACGCATCTTGTCGAAGAAATCCACGCCGTCGCGCAGGGTGTCCGCATAGATGAAATCCTCGGTGGAGTGGTACTGTGTATAATGACCGGAACGGCTGTCTACATGGTAGATGACCTCATAGAGGCTGGCAAGGGAGGCCGCGATCTCGGAGCAGGTGCGCTGCACGGCCTGCTGGGCCATGGTCCGGCGCATCTGGGCATCCACGTTCTGGACGCCGATGATGATACTGCCGTCGGCCTCCTTCGAGCGGATGGTCTTGAGGAAGTAGTACTGCGGACGGCCGTCCACGATCAGCCGGTAATTCAGGGAGAACGAGCCGCTGTTTTCAAGCGCCGCGAGGACATTCTCCTTGCTGAACACCTGCAGGAATTCCTCCTGGTCCTCCGCATAGACGAGCTTGCGGCAGTTGCGGATGCTGTCCGCATAGAAATCCTCGCCGGATGAACGGCGCACGAGCTGCTTGGCCTCGCCCTGGGCGCTGTATTCCACATAATGGTCGTTTGCGGTATTGATCACATAGATGCTTTCGTAATCGTCCGCGAGTGCCTGTGCAAGCTTTGCAAAGGTAAGCGCATCATGGCGGCTGTTGCGCCGCTCCGAGATATAATGCAGATCCATGCCATCCCTCCGTTGCCTGTGAATTTGGGTGCTGCTATCATTATAGCATATATTTTCACGGATTTCAATAATTTTTTGTGAAAAATATCGAACAAAAGCAGAGCCGGGAGACACCACGCCCTTTTAGAAGTGGGAGGTGAGAGGTTAGAATGCCGCCCCCCGCACGCCTGACGGCGGCACCCCCCTTGCGTGCTGACGCACGCGGGGGGAGCTTTCTTTTTTTCTTAGTGGGGGCCTTCGGCCCCTCACACCCCCTGCTTTGGCTTCGTCCATAAAATATGCCGCCCCCTGCGGGGCGGCATATCTAACTTCTTACCTCTCACCTCTAAACGGGGAGGGTCACGAGGTCCACAAGCGACTTCATGATGAGGACGGCGTCGGCGAATTCGAGGGAGCCGCTGCGGTTCACGTCCGCGTTCACAGCGCCTTGTTCATCGAGCATGGCGGAGCCGAGCTGGTCCTTGTTGACGGCGATGACATCGATGATGTCGCAGTCTCCGTCACCGTCTGCATCGCCCCAGAGGGTGACGGCAGGGGCGGTGCCGGAGGTCGGGGACTGGGTGGGCGTCTGCGTCGGTGCCTGTGTGGGAGCCTGGGTCGGCTCTACGACCGGAGGCTGGGTCGGCTCTACGACCGGAGGCTCGGTGGGGTCGTCGGGGGTGTAGGTGTCGAGGTCTACGAAGGGGATATTGTTGTCCTTTGCATATTGCTCGGCAGTGGTGCCGGTGTAGCCGTAGATCGTTACGTTCGGGCATTCAGAAAACGCAGCCGCGATGGTAGTTACGGATGCCGGGATGAAAGCAGATGTAAGGCCTGTACACTTGTAAAATGCACAATTTTCGATGACTTCCACTGAATCCGGGATGGTGACCGAGGTTAAACTTGTACAGCCATCAAAAGCATAGTCTCCAATCCTTGTCACAGAATCCGGGAAAGTAATTTCGTTTAAGCTTCGCATACCAGAGAATGCATTAGTTCCTATTTCTGTCACCGAATCCGGGATAATAACCGAGCTCAAGTTCTCGCAACCCATAAATGTCATATTGTCTATTTTCGTCAAAGAATCCGGGAGTGTGACCGAAGTCAGGCTAATACAATCACGGAATACACCGCCCTCAAATGTTGTCACGGAATTCGGTATCGTTATCGTGAGCAGATTTCTACATTCACTAAAACAAAGTCCATCAATCAGCGTCACAGAATCCGGGATGTTAATCGTGGTCAAATTATGGCACTCAATGAAAGCGGCATAACCGATCTCCGTCACAGAATCCGGGATCGTAATCGAGGTCAGGCTATCACATTCTGCGAAAGTGAATTTTCCTATCCTCGTCACGCCTTCCTCGATCACAGCCTCCTTGATCATGGACTGGAAACTAAACCATCCCGGAGAAGTATAAATATTATAATCCTCTATCTCTCCCGTACCACTAATGGTCAGCACACCATCTGCAAACGTCCATGTCACATGATCCCCGCAGGTACCGCTCAGCAATGCAAAATTATACCCATACTTCTCCGCATAATTCCGTGCCGTGGACTCATCCCGGCCGTAGATCGTACCATTGAAATAGTACCCGCCCTTGCTCTCGTCATAGCCTGTGCAGATCGTGGGGGCGCTGTCGTAGATCGTGCAGACGGGGTGGCAGATCATCAGGGATTCCAGAGCCGAGCAGTCCTTGAACGCCCCCGCGCCGATCTCGTACACGCTCTGCGGGAGCATGACGGAGGTCAGGGCCGTGCATCCCTGAAACGCATAGCCGCCGATGCTATTGAGGCGCGTGTCCAGCTCCACCCTCGTGATCTCGCCGCGCTTATCGTGCCACGGGGCGCTCCCGGAGGATGCGTAGCTGTCCATTTTTCCGGTGCCCGTGATGGTCAGCACGCCGTCCCGCAGTGTCCATGTCAGGTCATCGCCGCAGGTGCCCGTGTCGATGGTGGAAAACATGTAGCCGTACTTTTCCGCATAGGCCTGTGCGGTGGAATCCGGCAGACCGTAGATGGTGAAGCCCTCCGCTGTGCCGCCGAGGGTATCGGCTGCGTCGTAGATCTCACAGTCCGGATCCTCCACCACGACCGTCTGCAAGCCCGTGCAGTTCTCGAAGGCATGGGCCGCGATGGTGCCGACATTGGCGGGAACAGTGACGCTCCGGAGGCTCGTGCAGCCGTGGAAGCTCTCATACGGGAGGTAGGCGACCGAGGAGCCGATGAACACCGAGCTCAGGGCCGTGCAGTCGGCGAATACGGCGCTGCCAAGGCTTGTGACGCTGTCGGGGATGGTGACCTCGGTGAGCGCAGTGCAGCTGGCAAAGGCGGATTCGTCGATCTTTTTCAGACCCTCCGGGAGCGTGAGCGTTTTGAGGTCGGCACAGCGGTAGAACGCGCCCATGCCGACGGTCTCGACATGCTTGCCGACCGACACATAAAACAGGCCCGGTGCGCTGTCACAGGCAAGCTCGCCGACCGCCGTGAGCGGGGCCTTCTCGATATCGCCGGGCATATCCAGCCGGAAATAGTCGCCCTCCTTCGGCTTGCAGCCGGTCAGCTCCGCATGGTCGCTGTACACGGTGTAGACGAAGCTCCCGTCCTGTACGGTCGTGCTGTCGGCGGCATGCACGGGCAGGATGCTCCCCGCTGTCATGACTGCCACCGCGCAGGCAGCGGCAAGACTGATGAAACGTTTCATAAAATGCCCTCCTTGAAGTTGTATATGGTTTCCCTATATTATACCACAGCTTTCCGGAAAAAGCAAGGGCTTTTCCGGCTAAACCAGGGAACAGCATTTGCTTTTTTCTGCGCCTCTGGCACAGGAAAAAGAGGGCAAGCTTTGCATGTTTTTCCAAAGAAAGGACTTTTGCAGAGTAAATGCTGTTGCCGTGGCAGCATTCCCCGGGAGTGGACAAATCGGGGGGGATTTTGCAGGGTGCAGGGCGGTCAGCCCCTGCTGGGGGTTTGGGGGCGAATCCCCCACTTTCTCCCCTCCCTTTAGGGAGGGGAGCAGGGGGAGGGCGGCTCACGGAACGCCCTCCCCCAGGACGGCTTGACAAAACCTGCATCGTATAGTATAATAAGAGTACTGCCCGCCGCTGCCAGCGGCGGAGTCTATGGAAAGAAGGAACATCTGTATGCTGAAGAACAGCGAAAAAAGCATGGACAAGCTCGTGGACCTGTGTAAGTCGAGGGGCTTTGTGTACGCAGGCTCCGAGATCTACGGCGGCCTTGCCAATACCTGGGACTACGGTCCTCTGGGCGTGGAGCTCAAGAACAATATCAAGAGCGCATGGCGCAAGAAGTTCATCCAGGAGTGCCCGTACAATGTGGGGCTTGACTCCGCGATCCTCATGAATCCCGAGACCTGGATCGCCTCCGGCCATCTGGGCGGCTTCTCCGATCCGCTCATGGACTGCAAGGCCTGCAAGACCCGTCACAGAGCCGACAACCTCATCGAGGACTTCGACGGCACCAATGTCGCCGGCTGGTCGAACGAGCAGCTCATGGCCTATATCAAGGAAAAGCAGATCCCCTGCCCGAACTGCGGCAAGCATGATTTCACCGACATCCGGCAGTTCAACCTGATGTTCAAGACCTTCCAGGGCGTGACGGAGGACTCCAAGTCCGAGCTGTATCTGCGTCCGGAGACGGCACAGGGCATTTTCGTGAACTTTGCGAACATCCAGCGCACCACCCGCAAGAAGGTCCCCTTCGGCGTGGCACAGGTGGGCAAGTCCTTCCGCAACGAGATCACCCCCGGCAACTTCATCTTCCGCGTGCGTGAGTTCGAGCAGATGGAGCTCGAGTTCTTCTGCAAGCCCGGCACGGACCTCGAGTGGTTCCAGTACTGGCGCGGCTACTGCCGTGACTTCCTGCTGGGGCTGGGCATCCGTGAGGAAAACCTGCGTCTGCGTGACCATGAGCAGGAGGAGCTGTCCTTCTATTCCAAGGCCACCACGGATTTCGAGTACCTCTTCCCGTTCGGCTGGGGCGAGCTGTGGGGCATTGCCGACAGAACGGATTATGACCTGACACAGCACCAGAACCATTCGGGCAAGTCCCTGGAATACTTCGATCCCGAGGACAACACCAAGTACATCCCCTATGTCATCGAGCCCTCCCTGGGTGTGGAGCGTCTGTTCCTCACCATCGTGACGGAGGCCTATGACGAGGAGATCGTGGATGCCGAGAAGAACGACACGAGAGTTGTGATGCACCTGCATCCGGCACTGGCACCCTTCAAGGCTGCCGTGCTGCCGCTGTCGAAGAAGCTGTCCGCCGAGGCACAGGAGGTCTTCACCGCCCTTGCCAAGCGCTGGAACGTGGACTTTGACGATGCCGGCTCCATCGGCAAGCGCTACCGCCGTCAGGATGAGATCGGCACGCCCTTCTGCATCACCTACGACTTCGATACCAAGGAGAAGGACGGCTGCGTGACCGTGCGCGACCGCGATACCATGGAGCAGGTCCGCATGCCCATCGGGGAGCTCGAGGGCTTCCTTGAGGAGAAGCTGCGGTACTGATAAAGCCTCTTTAAAAGGCGGGTTCTCCCCACCCCCACCCCTCCCCCAATGGCGAGTACACATATAGAACTATCTCAGGTCTTAATTGAAAGGTTGTGCAGAGTTTGGCTCTACACAGCCTTTCTTCTTACATAATACTGTTTGAAATCTGCCGTAGCGGTAGTTGTCACCACATTGAAACGAAAGTGAATGTCAACCTGCTGTGTGCGGTTTCCTCTGCCGCCTTCGGGAGCGTGAACAATGATCCTGTCAATCAGCTCGTGCATGATCTCAGGAGTAAGCTCCGTGAACTCCTCATACTTCTTGACGATACTCACAAAGCTCATCACATCGTTATTCTTCTGCTCCTTGCGGCTGATCGTTTCG
>JAFTZY010000031.1 GCA_017460955.1 Oscillospiraceae bacterium | reverse complement strand
TGTGATTTTAATTCTCTTTTACCACAGTTTGCTGACTTTTTACAGACTTTTTTTCAGAGGCTCTCACAAGCTGCAAAACCGTACCTCTAAACTCCGGCAGCTCTACCGGGATCATGCTGATTTTCACAGAACCGCGCTTCCCGTTTTTCTTTTTATAATTCATTCTGTACTTGCCTTTGAATTTGTTTGCCAGCTTCAGAATGTTGATAGATTCACCTTTATAAATCACATTTCGATTCTGCTTTGCACGGATAATGAATTTCTCTTTATGCTCAATAAAATACGAATAATAGGCATTATTATCAAATCCTCTGTCCATTGTGCGAATGTTATTTTTGTCAAAATGTGCTGTCAAAAATTTGAAGCAGTCGAGCATTTCAGCGTTTTCACTGACGAAGTCTTTCTCTTCACTTGAATAGATCCGGCTGTAAATTCCATAAGGGAGCTTGCGTTCACTCGACAGAATGGCGGCACCAATCGTGTGATATCCGATGCCGATCTCACCGGTACTGCCGTCTCTGACCTGACACAGCGCTTCGAGTTTGGTACTTGCCTTTTTGGTGATGTCCGAACCGTCGATGATGATAACACTTTTCGCATCGTGACGGTTTCAGATACTATGCAGATAATTCGCTTTGATCTGCTCTTTCTCCTGATCATTCAGAGCATTCAAATTTCTCGAAAGCCGGTCGATTGTTTTCTTGAGCGAGATCTCCTCATTCAGATTCCGTCCGATCTCGGACAGCAGACAGCTTCCTGATGAAAGGATTCCATATATCATTTCGCTCACAAACTTGGTAGCAGGACGTGTTAACGATTTTGAAATTTTTTTTTGAAAAATTCAAAATACCCCTTTTCAAATTGCCTCCGAGTGTGGTATAATTAGACATAGTGCAATGCGCTCCTTTGGTGATGGTTTGGTCGTTATTATCATTATACCATATCGGAGTCCGCATTGCACTTCTTTTTTTCATTTCTGTTTCTCTTGTTTTGCCCTTCCCTTCGTTTGTTTCCTTGCATTCTTTTGGAGAATTTGGGGAAACTTAAATTACGGAGGTTAATTCTATGTATTATGTAATGAAGCATCAAGAAAATTGTCCCAAGGTCAGAGCGCTGATAACAGCCATTGACTACCACGAAGATAACAAAACCTATCAGGTATCGTTCTTAGGCAGTCAGGAGGGCGGGTTCAACTTTTCAGAACCGGGTACAGACTTCTTTAGTCACGATGAGCTGGAAGCGTTCAGAATACGGTGACAATGGGCTGGCCGCACAAACGGCAGCACAGACAAGCAAAGCAAGCTGATAGTATCATCTCCATCCTGTTGTTCTCACTGTACGGAGCCGGCTTCCATATCCTGATATTTCTGTTATAGCACAATATTTTCTGTGTCAATATCGTAGGTATGCATTTTGGCAGGTACTATGAGGATGGACGGATCCATATCCAAACCATTTTCCGATTATGCTGTTTACACACTTGGCCGAAGAATTTTGCGTCAAAAATCAGAGCCGTGCGATTTTACAGGGTATGGCACTGGAATGAAGCTTCATGAACCGAAACCCGGGATATACAAAAAACTCTTGCCATTTTGATCGCAGCTGTTGAAAAGCAAAGAAAAGTATGGTATAATTTATATGCCCTTGCAGATCCGTGCCATAAATGGCACTCCCTGCAGATCGGGCGATTATACCATAACGCTACGCTTTTATGGTATAATGAAATAGAGCATGACGTATCCTTCCAAATTACGGGGTGTGTACCCTGGAGCAGATCCGGACGAAACGATATGAAACGGTACAGCTGGTGCCGGGTGGAAGGGATCGGGATAGTGAGATCATGCCGCATAATGAGACCGGGCGAACGGTTACGCTTGGGGAGCTCACGCCCGGATGGTGGATCAGATGAGTGGGAAAGTGATCCGAGCCCCGCATTCAGGCGACAACATGGAGGAAATACTGCGATAACACGAGCTAAAATGACATCTGAGGAGGAATTATTATGACACACAACGTGATGATCGGAACATGGGCGTGGGGAACCGGCGCGAACGGTTCTGCCATGATCTTCGGCAGCAAGCAGGACCCCGCGGTGCTGCGGCGATCTTTTGAAAGGGCGGCGGACTCCGGCTTCCTGCGATGGGACACCGCGGCTGTCTATGGCATGGGAACGTGTGAAACGCTGCTTGGGGAGCTCATCAAGGGCCGTGACGACATTTTCATTTCCACCAAATTCATGCCGGACAAGAAATACCGAAGCGGCGCGCTCGTCAGATCGTTTGAGGACAGCATGAAACGTCTCGGACGCAGGCACGCCGACCTCTTCTGGATCCATGTGCCGAACCATTTAGAGGAAAATCTAAACGAGGCAATCCCGCTGATGAAGTCGGGAAAAATCAAATCGCTCGGCATTTCCAACGTATCGCTTGCGCACATCAAAAAAGCGGAGGAGCTGCTTGGGAAGGAGGGGCTAAAGCTTGGTGCTGTGCAGAACCATTTCAGCCTTTTGCGCAACGACCAGCAGCCGATCATCGACTACTGCACGGGGCGCGGCATCGGATATTACGCCTACATGGTGCTCGAGCAGGGAGCGCTGTCCGGACACTACAGTGCGGCACACCATTTCCCGATGTTTTCCATGCGGGGCTTTGCATTCCCAAAGTCCAAATTCAGGAGGATCGAGGGGCTGCTTTCCAAGATGAAAGAACTTGCGGACAAGTACCAGATCGATCCGTCACAGATCCCGATCCTCTGGGTGATCGGGAAGGGCGCAGCGCCGATCGTGGGGATCACGAAGCCCTCCCATGCGGAGAAGTTAGCAGAGGCGATGCAGGTGTGTCTGACACCGGACGAGATCACGATGCTGGAGCAGGAGGCATCCCGGACAGGGCTCCGGCAGCAGGGGATCTGGGAGCCGCAGTGAGGGGTTACATAGGTCGCTATAACGGAGGGTGAATATGAAAGGAAATAGGCTTGCAGTGATCTTCCCGGGGATCGGGTATCACAAGGACAAACCGCTGCTGTACTATGCGGCAAAAATGGCAATACAACAGGGATATGAAGTCATTCCGATCGGGTATCACGATATGCCGCAGAAGATCCGCGGCAATGCGGAAATGATGCAAACTGCCGCTGAACTTGCTACCCGACAGAGCGGGGAAGTGCTGCAAACGCTTCCGATCGACAGCGGTACGGAGCTTTTGCTGATCGGCAAGAGTATCGGTACGATCGCAGCGGCGCGGGTTGCATCGGCGTGTGACGCATTTGTCCGGCAGATCTGGTACACACCGCTCGAGGCGACGTTTTCCATCGGTTCGCAGCCGCCCTGTATCGCATTTATCGGTGAGGATGACCCGTGGTCGGATGTGGAGAAGGTGAAACAATTCTCAGAAAATCTGCACATTCCGCTGCATACCTATCCCGGCTGCAGCCACTCGCTCGAATGCGGCGATGTGATGCGGGAGCTGGCTGTTTTGCAGGATGTGATGGAGAAAACGGCAGCGTTTCTGCAAGGGAAAGCGTGAGAGGGTGAAATCCGTGACATTTTGGCGCTTGCGAAGGCACATTGCTCTGAATTTCCAGTGATCGGCATTTATGAAAACCGATCGAGGAAACCATAAAATGACTGTGAGGTGGGATACATGGAACTGATCGACACGATACGCAAAAGAAGAAGTATCCGCAGATATACCGATGACACGATTCCCGAGGAAACGCTGGATCGGATCCTGCGGGCAGGGCTGCTTGCACCAACGAGCCGCGGCTTAAAGCCCTGTGAATTTTATGTAGTCAAGGACAAAAATGTCTTAGAAAAACTATCAAGGGCAAAGAAGGCAGGGGCCGGAATGCTGTCGGGCTGTCATGCCGCTGTTGTTGTGCTTGGTGACAGCGAGAAGGCGGATACCTGGGTGGAGGACTGCTCGATCGCTCTGTCATTTATGATGCTTTCAGCGGTGGAACAGGGCATCGGAAATTGTTGGGTGCAGATACATCTGCGCTCGGATGCCAACGGAAGGGATGCGGAACAGAATGTGCGTGAGATCCTTTCCGTTCCTCAAAAATACCGCGTGGCAGGCATACTGTCGCTTGGCATTCCTGCGGAACATCCAGAGCTGCATACGATGGAGGAAGCTGATCTGCGTCGGGTACATACGATTTAGTCAGCGCAAACTATATGGAGGTATCACAATGAAGATCTACGGAAGCAAGCAATGCCCCGATTGCAGAAAATGCAAGGCAACCCTGGAGACAAACGGTATCGAGTTTACATTTCTGGATGTGACGGAGGGACTTCTGAATCTCAAGCAGTTTCTCAGATACCGTGACAACGAACCGATGTTTGACCGCTTCAAGGCGGCAGGAAAGGTCGGCATCCCGTTTCTTGTATTTGAGGACGGCACGATGCTCCACGATTGGGAGGGCTGGTGCCGAGAGAACGGCATCACGCCTGTGAATGCGGCAACCGGACAGGCTTGCAGCATTGACGGAAAGGGCTGTTATTAACAATCATTGCAACAACGATCATGGATTCGTCCTGAACCCCGATGGGACTGAACTTTGTGCAGGGTGCTCAAGGCACATCTCACGGGTAAGCTCCTGCACATCAGTGTACTTTTTCAGACACTCCATGAACATGGCTGCATCTTCTACGTCCTGCCTGATCGTGGAGAGCGCTTCTTCAGGCGCTGCGACTTTTGCGGACAGCTCCTCGCCTTTCAGGCAAGAAATTTTTACTTGCGCCGTCCCCATCTTCCACCACAAGACTTGACACACTGCGAATATCTTCAGAATCGATGTGTTGGAAATATGATGCAAGCCTTAGACGATCCTGCATAGAGATATACATTCCGATTGGTTATATGTTTTACCCCGTGAGTTATATGTCCGAGTAAACGCCCCGATCTGGTTAGCTAAGTGCAACACAGAAAATCCGGGTCGCTCTGCTCGTTTTCTCATTTCTGTCGATTCTCACCAAGCGAAATCAAAAATTGTAACCTGATTTTGCCTATGCTAACAAATTGTGTTACAAATGGTTAACTGTACTTGACTTTTTCCTTGCTGCGTAGTACAATACAAAACGTAGCATTTTGATAGCCACCGCTGACAAACCGGATCAGCAACTGCTGACAGCGCCAATTCCCACGGTGAAACCGTGCCGCACGTCAGCAGCTTTTCTCGGGGCATGAGTTAGTTACAGCTAATTCAAAACAGCGATGGTTCAAAAGAAAAAGGAGTGACAAACATGCGCAATCAGGCAAAGCGCCGTGCGGCTTCGGTAGGCGCTGCGGTGCTGATGGTGCTCGCTTTACTGGTGTCTCTTGCCGGGCTTCCGGTTCGTGCGGAGGACATCACCTTCTACCCCTCGTGGGAGGAATACAAGGCGGCAGGCGAGCCGGCTTCCACCTGGAACGATGTTGCAAACGCCATCGACAGTGTGCTGGAGGCATCCTACGCCTACTACCACCAGGGCGATCAGGAGAATGCCTATACCGCCGTCCTGAACACCTACAATTTCTACTATGAAACCTCCGGCTTTGAACGCTCGGTCAACGGCTATTCCGGCTCCGAGGTCAGCAAGGCGGAGCTCCAGTTCAAGACGGCACGAAAGTCCGTCAAGAAGGATCTGGGCGAGGATACGATTCGATCCGAGTTCAACAAGCTCAGCGAAATCCTCCACATTCAGGCAAACCACCTCGACGGCTTAGGCGATGAGGGTGCAAGCCAGCTGAATCTCACCGGTGAGGCACCTGCCGAGACAGAGGCTGCGAAAGCCGAGGCGATCGAAGCCGCCGATGCAGATACCTCCGTCGAGACGGAGGCTGCCGCAGAAGCGCCCGCTGCAACGAATACCAGGAACAGCACATGGGTAACGTTTCTGGCGTGCTTCGGTATCATCCTGCGTGAGGGCTTGGAGGCGATCTTGGTTGTCGGCGCGATCATCGCATACCTGGTGAAGTCCGGCAACAAGGACAAGCTGAAATTTGTCTATGCCGGCAGCGTGCTGGCAATTGCAGCAAGCTTTCTCTGCGCATGGCTCCTGAGCCTGCTGAAGCTTGCAAATACCGCCAACCAGGAGATCATCGAGGGCGTGACCGCACTCATCGCGGTGCTGGTGCTGTTCTATGTCTCCAACTGGATGGTATCCAAGGCAGAATCCGATGCCTGGAACAAGTACATCGGCGACCAGGTAAAAGCATCCGCCGAGACGGGCAGCGTCTTTACGCTGGCGTTCACGGCATTCCTTGCGGTGTTCCGTGAGGGCGCGGAGGTCATCCTGTTCTACCAGCCGCTCCTTGCAGATGCCAAGAGCGTCAGCTGGGTATGGTCGGGCTTCGGCGTGGGCTGCGTGGTGCTGGTGTTTGTGTTCCTCGCCATCCGGTTCCTGAGCGTCAAGCTCCCCATCCGTCCCTTCTTCCTGGGAACGAGCATTCTCATGTTTATCATGTCCATCTCCTTCCTCGGCTCCGGTATCAAGGAGCTCATTGAGGGCGATGTGATTGATATGACCTCTCCGGAGTGGCTGCAAACCCTCATCCCGTTCAACGATGTGCTCGATGTGCTGGGCGTATACCCGTGCTTTGAGACACTCATCCCGCAGCTGATCCTCATCCTCATCACACTGATGATTTTCCTGATGCAGGGCTGGAAGGAGAAGCGCCACACGGAAGCTGGTGTGCTGGCAATTGTGCTGGGCGGACTGGGTATACACAAGTTCTATCTGGGCAAGTACGGCAAGGGCCTGATTTACGCCGCACTCTGCTGGACGTTCCTCCCCGCTGTGCTGAGCATTGCGGAGGGCATCCACTACCTGACCGAGACGCAGGAGCAGTTCGAGGCAGAGCTCGCCCCCAAGCCCAGGAAGGTCAGGAAACCGGCAGCGAAAAAGGCTGCCAAGGCATGAGCCTTTTATCCTGCATCCCGCAGGTGAAGCGGTGCGCACCGCGCACACCGTAATAAAGGAAATTCATTAGGAGGTAATCAAAATGAACAAGAAACTCATTGGCATTGCACTGGTTGCAGCAATGGCGCTGTCTATGACCGCTTGCGGCGGCAGCACGGAAAGCACCACGGATACCGTTGAGTCGCCCGCCGCAGCTGCTGATTCCGATGCAGCACAGGCAGATGCAGACGCAGAGGCTGACGCTGAGACCGAGGCTGAAAAGACCGAGGCAGAGGTCAAGACCGATGCCCTCACGGACGATGCAGTAGACGGCGGCTTCACCGAGTACCCGATCTTTGAGGACGAGGAAGTGGGCTTCCTGAACGTATCCGCAGTATACTTCCAGCCTGTTCCGATGTCCGGCGGCAACGAGAGCATCGAGGACTTCAACATCCATCTGGAGGCTGACGTTTCCGCACTGGAGAACAACCTGGGCTTCGGCGTGGGCGACTGGGTTCCCTACATGACCGTTGACTACAAGGTAACAGCCTCCTCCGGCGATACCGCTGCTGAGGGCTCCTTCATGGTTATGAGTGCATCCGACGGCCCGCACTACGGCGCTAACATCAAGCTCCCGGATGCTGACACCTACTCCATCGAGTTCACCTTCCACAGCCCGGAGGAGAACGGCTATCTGCTGCACGTTGACGAGGAGACAGGCCCCGGCGGATCCTTCGACGATTACTTTGCAGACGGCAACCTGGTTGTCACCTATGACGGCTGGGAGTACGTTCCGCAGGAGTGGTAAGATTTTCCCCTTTAAGGTATGCATCTATGCGCTGTCCTGTCCCGCATCCCCGGGATGGGTACGGCGCATTCGTGCGTTTTGAAAATCTTTTGCTAAGCACTGTATATAGCGTAGAACTGATTACCTCACCACTAGATACAGGAAGCCAACATTCCAAAAAAAGGAGGCAATCCATTTGCTGAAATATTTCATCATGACGGCGGAGGCGCTGCTCATGGGTGCCATTGTGACGGGTGTGTCCATGGGCTATGCCAGAAGCCGCTATCCGAAAAGCTGGAAACTTTCGCTGCTCATTGGCATGGCGCTGGGCGTTATCGGCGCGGGCGTGATGGCATATCTCAAAAACGCCACCCGGCTCATTGATACATCCCTGTGGAACATGCGCAACTTCATTGCGGCAGCGGTGCTTCTGGTGCTGTTCCTCATCCTGACCGCACTGCAAAGGCCCCTGCACAAGGGAAAGCTCGGCACAGCTGCCGAAATTGTGACATGCAGTCTGCTGGGGCTGGAATCCGCGCTGATTATCTTCTATGCGCTGCCGGATGTGCTGGCGTATCCGTATGTTATTCTGCTGACGGAGAAGTCCGTCCTCTCCACCACCTTCATGCTCAAAACCATCGGCATTATCTTCGGCATTCTCATGAGCATCGTGATTCTCTGCGCCATCTATCAGGGGATGCAGCGGCTCACGGGGACGGGGCGTTTTCTCCTGCTGCTCCTCGTGCTGCTGATCCACACGGCACGGCAGGTGACGGTGGTGCTGCGCATCATGCTCACCAAGCACATCATTGCCTCGAACCATACGCTCTTTGAGATCGCGAAATTCTCGTCGAACCACGACAATTGGTTCACCTTTGCGGCGATCGGCGCGGCGGCGATCATCCCCGTGTTGCTGCTGGTTTCCAGTCTGCATGTCGATGAACCCTACCGTAACCCCGCCGAGCACCGCAAAATCCGCAAGAAATGGCGGCTCACCAGAAGCTGGTCGGTGCTGGTGCTGGTGTGCATGGTGTGCTCCGTGCTGAACCTCACCGCGATCAAGACATATGCCAACCGCGAGATCGCACTCTCCCCTGTGGAGGATGCCACCATCACGGACGGCAATGTGGTCGTGCGCTTTGAGCAGGTGGAGGACGGGCACCTGCACCGCTTTGCATATGTGACGGACGACAATGTCCAGATCCGTTTCATCGTGATAAAAAAGCCCAATTCCTCTGCCTACGGCATCGGTCTGGATGCCTGCGACATCTGCGGCGAGACGGGCTATTACGAGAAGAACGGGCAGGTGGTCTGCAACCTGTGCGACGTGGTCATGAACGTCAACACCATCGGCTTTAAGGGTGGGTGCAATCCCATCGTAATCCCGTATTCCATCGAAAACGGCAGCATCTATGTCCCGATCGACGGTCTGCTGGAATACGAGAAGGAATTCAAGTAAGGAGGGCGATCCATGTTTTTACGGATGATCCGGGGCACCCTGCTCCGGCAATGGAAAAAGATGCTGATGATCGCCTTTACCATCGCGCTGGGCGCATCCCTTGCGGCAGCAATGCTCAGCGTCATGCTGGATGTGGGCGACAAAGTCAACCAGGAGCTGAAAACCTACGGCGCGAACATCACCGTTGTCCCCAAGTCAAGCTCCGTCCTGAATGACCTCTACGATGTGGAGGGCGAGGAATCCGCCGGCGCGTACCTGCGCGAGGACGAGCTGGGCAAGATCAAGACGATCTTCTGGGCGTTCAATATTGTCGATTATGCGCCTTTTCTGAACACACAGGCAAATCTTGACGACGGCAGCGAGATTCAGGTGACAGGCAGCTGGTTCAACCACCACATGGAGCTGCCCACCGGCGAAACGCTCGACGCAGGCATTGCCAGCATGAGAAGCTGGTGGGAGCTCAAGGAAGGCTTGTGGCTCGATGAGCAGACCACGGATGAGAATTCTGCCATGGTCGGCGCAGAGCTTGCCGAAGCACAGGGACTCCACGCGGGCGATACCATCCATGTGACGGGCACGGCAGCGGATCTGCTGCTGCATGTCTCCGGTATCTACGACGCAGGCGGCGACGAGGACAACCAGCTCTATGTCCCGCTGAACACTGCACAGGCACTCGGCGGACTTGACGGCAAGGTGGACAGCATCGAGGTCTCCGCGCTCACCACGCCGGACAACGAGCTTGCCGAGCGTGCGGCGAAGAACCCTGCCTCCCTCACGGTGGCACAGTACGAGATCTGGTACTGCACCGCCTATGCCAGCTCCATCTGCTACCAGATCCAGGAGGTCATTACAGACAGCGTTGCCTCCCCTGTGCGGCAGGTGGCAGATTCCGAGGGTGCGATCCTGGAAAAAACACAGCTCCTGATGGTGCTGATTACGATTTTAAGTCTCATCGGCGCGGCGCTGGGCATCTGCAATCTGGTGACAGCAAGCGTGATGGAGCGCTCCTCCGAGATTGGCCTGATGAAAGCCATCGGCGCACAGAACGGCGCGATTTCGGGGCTGGTGCTGACGGAAATCTTCATTACGGCGATCTTCGGCGGCGTGATCGGCTTTCTGGCGGGCTTTGGCTTTGCGCAGATCATCGGGCATACGGTATTCGGCTCGGCGATCACCATGAAGCCGATGGTCATTCCGATTGTTGCTGTGCTGGTGGTGCTTGTCACGCTCATCGGCAGCATCCCCGCCATCCGGATGCTCCTCCGGCTGCGTCCGGCGGAAGTACTACATGGGGGACATTAAATTATGAAAAAAAGACAAATGTATATGCGTATGATCACGGCATCGCTCATGCGGCGGCGGTCGCGGATGCTGGTGGCGCTGCTTTCGATTGCGATCGGTGCCACAGTGCTTTCGGGGCTCATCACGATCTATTATGATGTCCCCCGCCAGATGGGGGCGCAGTTCCGGAATTACGGCGCGAACATGATCCTCACCGATGCGGACGGCAGCTTCACCCTCTCTGATATGCAGCAGGGGACGGCTGTGATCCCCGCCGACGCGCTGGTCGGCGCCGCACCCTACCGGTATGAGAATGTCCGCATTCACGAGCAGCCCATCGTCGCCGCCGGAACGGATATGGCAGGCGCCAGGGCAACCAGCCCTTTCTGGCGCGTGGAGGGCGAGTGGTGCTCCGCCGACGGACAAATCTTAGTCGGCGCGAATGTGGCAGAGAGCTTCCGCCTGAAGGCGGGCGAGATGCTCACAGTGAGCTACACGCCCGAAACCGCACAGACGCAGGAGGACGAGACGGTACTCGACAACACGATCGACCTTGAGATCACGGGCGTTCTGGACACAGGCGGCCCGGAGGAGGACTATGTGTACATGTCCCTTGCAGATCTTGAAACGCTCACGGGCGAGAGCGGGACGATCGATGTCGCGGAGCTGAGTGTTTCCGCCAATGCGGACGAGCTGTCCTCCTATGTGGACAGGATCAATGCAAGCGTACCTGCGGTCAAGGCACACCTGGTCAAGCGCGTGACGGCATCGGAGACAACGGTGCTGAGCAAGCTTCAGGCCCTCGTCCTCCTCGTGACGATCGTTGTCCTTGCCCTCACGATGATCTGCGTGGCAACGACTATGACAGCAGTTGTCACAGAACGGCGAAAGGAGATCGGCTTGCGCAAGGCGATCGGCGCATCGGACAGAAGCATCATCGGCGAATTTCTGGGTGAGAGCATGATGCTCGGCGGTATCGGCGGCGTGCTGGGGGTCGTCCTCGGCTATGTATTTGCCCAGCAGGTGAGCATCAACGTCTTTTCGAGCAGCATCCGCTTCCAGTGGCTGCTGGTTCCGATCACAATTCTGGTGTCGATTTTGGTCACCGGTCTGTCCAGTCTTCTCCCCATCCGCAGCGCCACCGAGGTAGACCCGGCGCTGGTGCTGAAGGGGGAATAAGCTGCGGGGTTTTTTCGTCCTATCGGACGATGCAGCCCTGCACCCGCAGATGATCTTCCGGCATGGGCGCAGGGGATGCACCCCATGCCGGGGGAGGGGGTAAAGCCCCCTAATCGGGCGCAAGCCCGAAAAAAGGGAAAGGAAGCGATCACAATGAGCCTACTAGAACTCAAAAATGTCTATAAAATCTACGGCGAGCTCCATGCGCTGGATAATGTCAGCCTGAAGGTCGAGAAGGGCGAGTGGGTGTCCATTATGGGCCCCTCCGGCTCCGGTAAGAGCACCATGATGAACATCATCGGCTGCATGGACAAGCCCAGCAAGGGCGAGGTCCTGCTGGACGGCGTGGATATCTCCAAGGAGAATGCCAGAAGCCTCACCGCTGTGCGCCGTGACAAAATCGGACTGATCTTCCAGCAGTTCCATCTGGTCAATTACCTCACCGCGGTGGAAAATGTCATGCTCGCACAGTATTACCACAGTATGCCCGATGAAAAAGAAGCGCTCGAAGCCCTCGACCGCGTGGGGCTTGCCGACCGTGCGCACCACCTGCCCAGCCAGCTCTCCGGCGGCGAGCAGCAGCGTGTGTGCGTAGCGCGGGCACTGATCAATTACCCGGAAATCATCCTCGCCGACGAGCCTACCGGCAACCTCGACGAAGCCAATGAGGAAATTGTGGTTGACCTGTTCCACAAGCTCCACAACGAGGGGACGACCCTCATCGTTGTCACACACGACCCGGAGGTTGCCGAGGTCGCACAGCGCACGCTTGTGCTGCGAAACGGCAAGCTGCACAAGGAGATCGTCAACCAGAATTTCACCGGCAAGATCCATTTTGACGACATGCAGGAATTCCGGAAGGAGGAGACAAAATGACCAGGAGAATGCTGCTCCTTCCCGCCGTCCTCTTGCTCTGCCTGAGTCTGAGTGCCTGCGGGGAGAAGTCCTATGCGGACGGCACCTATACCGGCAGAAGTGCCGACTATATCAACGAGGAGGAGGGCGAGGAAGCCGGCAACGGCTACGGCGTGGTCGAGCTGACCATCTCCGGCGGGCAGATCACTGCGTGTACCTACCAGACCTATGAGCTTGACGGCACCCTAAAGGACGAGGACTACGGCAAGGAGAACGGCGAAATCAAGAACAAGGATTTCTTCAACAAGGCACAGAAGGCGCGGGGCGCGTGCGAGAACTACGCTGCCCAGCTCGTTGCCAAGCAGAAGGTTAAGGATGTGGATGCCATCAGCGGCGCAACGGTGAATTATAACGAGTTCAAGGAAGCCGTTGCCGATGCCTTAAAGCAGGCAGAGCAATGAAACCGGGGCGGGTAATTGCCCATGTGCTCCTCGATCTGGCGGTTGTGGCGGCAGCACTGGTGATCCCGGTGCTGCTCTCCCCGCAGGGCAGGACAAAGCTTTCTGGCACGGATGCCAATTCCAGTGCGTCCGTTGTGATCGATGCGCCCTCCGGGGATTTCCTCGTATTCCTGAATCTTGATGTGCTGGAGGAGGATGCTTTCTGGCAGACCTTCTTCTCCGGCGGCGAGGTGGACTACTGCTTCGAGGACATTTCCTGCATGGTCGCGGACAGCGACACGGCGGCGCTGGAGATGGCGCAGTCCTACCAGTCACGTCTGTCCGAGCACCAGATGGCCCTGCGGCAGGAGGACATGACCCTCATGCTCTCCCGCGCCGACTGCGGGAAATTTCAGGTGATCGTCATATCGGGGGAGCTTGCCGAGCATTACCGGGCGCAGAGCGTCTATGAGGACAGGGAGGATGTTGCAAGCATCCGGACAACACAGGAGGAGACATCATGAGAAAAATCAATGCAGTACTCAGCATGGGGATTCTCGTGCTGTTTCTCATTCATGCAGTCACGGGAGGGCTGCAGCTCTCGGGCTTTCTCAGCGGCGGCAATGTGGTATTATCCGTGATGGCGTGGGTGATGCTGGTGCTCATTGCGGCGCATCTGCTCATTGGCTGCAAGCTCACCGCCGACACGCTGCGCAGCATGAAGCGCTCCGGCGCCTCCTATTTCAAGGAGAACCAGCTGTTCTGGCTGCGGCGTATCAGCGGTTTTGCGATCATGCTCTTTATCGTCTGCCACCTGCTGATCTTTCAGACAAGCGCAGAGGACGGCGCGGTGCGGCTGCACCTCTTTGCGGGGGTACAGCTTGTCACGCAGCTTCTGCTGGTGGTGTCCATCGCAGTGCATGTCCTCTCGAACATCCGTCCGCTGATGATTGCACTCGGTGCCAAGCGGTACAAGACCGTGCTGCTGGATGTGCTGGTGATTCTGGCAGCGCTTCTGCTGGCAAGCGGTATCGGCTTTGTGATTTATTATATCCGCTGGAATCTATAAAACCAAAAACCTGCGGGTGCAGGGCTGCATAGTCCTGCCGGGGGGAAGGGGGCGATCAGCCACCCGATCGGGTGAATAGACCGCCCCTGTCCCCAACACAGAGGAACATCTATGAAACGAATCCATATCATTGGCGCGGGGCTTGCGGGGCTCTCGGCGGCGATTACGCTGAGCGAGGGCGGCATCCCGTGCAGTCTCATCTCCCTCCAGCCCTCGGAACGGGCGCAGTCCGTCCTCGCGGAGGGCGGCATCAACGGCGCACTGGACACGATGGGCGAGGGTGACACCCCCGCACAGCACTTCGAGGACACCATGCGCGGCGGGGTGTATCTCGCCGACCCGAATGCCGTGGATAACCTCACACGGCACGCACCGGAGATTCTGCGCTGGCTCGAATCGCTCGGCGTTCCCTTCAACCGGACGTCAGAGGACATCGCCCTGCGTCCCTTCGGCGGGCAGAAGAAGCGCCGCACTGCCTATGCGCGGAGCTCCACGGGCAAAATCCTCATGACCGCCGTGATCGATGAGGCGCGGAAATTTGAGGCGCGAGGGCTCATTCATCGATACCCCCGCCATGAATTCCTGCGGCTCCTCACCGATGCTGGCACCTGCCGGGGCGTGCGCATCCGGGACTGCTACACGGGCGAAATCTGTGACCTTACGGGCGCGGTGATCCTGTGCAGCGGCGGCATGAACGGCATCTTCCCCGGCATGACCACCGGCACCACGCAGAACAGCGGGGACGTGGCGGCGGTCTGTCTGGCCCAGGGCGTTGCCTTTGGCAATCTGGAGATGCTGCAATACCACCCCACCACCATCGGCATCCCGGGCAAGCGCTGCCTTGTCACCGAAGCGGCACGCGGCGAGGGCGGGCGGCTCTACATCGAGCGCGGCGGCGAAAAATGGTACTTCATGGAGGAGAAATACCCGGAGCTCGGCAACCTCATGCCCCGTGACGTGGTGGCGCGGGAGATGTATTTCGTGCGGCGGCAGGCGGACACCGGAGATCAGGTCTATCTGGACATGACGGCGCTCCCGGAGGAGACGTGGCGGAATAAGCTCTCCGATCTGCGGCAGGAGCTGATGCATTACCTCGCCCTCGACCCGAAAGCTGCCCCCATCCCCGTGCAGGAGGGCATTCACTACTTCATGGGCGGCATCCTTACGGACGAGGAGCACCGCACGAATCTCCGGGATCTTTATGCGGCGGGGGAATGCACCTGCCAGTACCACGGGGCGAACCGTCTTGGCGGGAATTCCATGCTCGGTGCCCTCTACGGCGGCAGACGTGCAGCGCAGACGGTTTTGCAGGGCGAAATTCCCGATGCGGCAGAAAGCCCCTTCACCGGGGAAGAGCCCCTCAGTACGCCCGCAGCCCCCGCCCTCATCCGACAGATAAGTGAGATCCTGCTGGGCGCGATGGGCATTGTCCGGAAGGAAGCCGCCCTGAAGCAGGCACTCTCCCGGCTGGATGCACTCCACGCGGAGTATCTGCGCGGGGAGTATCGCATCCTGCTGGCGCGGGCGATGCTGCTATCCGCCTTGGAGCGCCGGGAGAGCCGCGGGGCGCACTACCGGGAGGACTTTCCGGAGAAGGACGAAGCCCTGCGCAAACCGATTGCTGCGGCGGTGCAGGACGGGACGATTTCCCTTGAATTCCGCCCCCTGCCCGAAAGGAGGAGCCATGCAGGCAATACTTGAAATTCTCCGCAGGGCGAGCGCAGAGGAGGCTCCCCATTGGGAGCAGTTTCCCTATGAGACGGCGGACGAAAATGAGACGGTCGCAACTGCGCTCGTGCGCTTAAATGAAGTACTCTGCGCTGCGGGCAAGAATCCCATCCGCTGGGAGTGCTCGTGTCTGCAAAAGAAGTGCGGCGCGTGCGCAATGGTCATTTCCGGCAAGCCCATGCTCGCCTGTGATGCCAAGCTCACCGATGTGCAGAAACACGGTGCTGTGCGCATCGAGCCCTTGCGGAAATTCCCGGTGATTACGGATCTCATTGTGGACAGAAGCATCCTCTTCGAGAATCTGCGTACCCTCTCCGTGTGGCTGGAGCAGGCAGTGATCGCGCAGGGGGATCGTGCGGCGCTTGCCTACGATGCCTCGCGCTGTCTGCAATGCGGCTGCTGTCTGGAAATCTGCCCGAACTTCTGCCCCGGCGGTTCGTTCTTCGGCATGGCAGGCTTTGCCCCAGCGGCACGGCTCATCGCAGAGCTGCCAAAGGCGCAGCGGGATGCCCTGTGCAAAGCCTACCGGGCGCATATCTACGAGGGCTGCGGCAAATCGCTTGCGTGCCGGAATATCTGTCCCGCCGGCATTGACATCGAGCACCTGATGGTCAACACCAACGCCGCCGCGGTCTGGAAGCTCCCATGGCGCAAATGAAGCGGCTGGCGGCGGTACTGATCGGCGCGGCGCTCCTCCTCACGGGCTGTACGGCATCTCCCCGCTATCACTACGATGTGCGGCAGGATCTGGGCGTTTACTTTACCAACGCCGATGCCGTCATTGCACAGATCCGTGCTGCCATGCGGCGGCGGGACGGGCGGATGACGATCACCTACCAATCCCACCGGGACAACATGGAGGAGCTCGGCACCATCGTCCGGGAGCTGATGGACTGCGCCCTCTCCGAGACGGATTCCCCGGAGGAGGGGGACTACCTCCTCCAGCAGTACGGCGGCTACGACATGCACTACAGCTACCGCACGGAGGGGGACACCTACTTCTATGAAATCACCATAGAGCCGCAGTATTACACCACTGCTGCGCAGGAGGAATCGGTCTCGCAGCGGGTGGAGGAGATCCTGGAGGAACTGGACTTCAACCGTCATACGAGTGATTTCGAGAAGATCCAAGCCGTGCATGACTATGTGATCTCGCACGTCCGCTATGACGAGGTCCACGCCAAGAACCCGAATCACCACCTGAAAACCACTGCCTATGCCGCCTTGATACAGGGGCAGGCGGTGTGTCAGGGCTATGCCGTGGCAATGTACCGGCTGCTGCGGGAGACGGGGGTCGATGTGCGGATCGTCACCGGAACGGCGCTTGGTGAGCCCCACGCGTGGAATCTCGTGCAGCTGGACGGCGTGTACTACAACCTCGATGCCACATGGGACGATCAGCGCGGCGCGCAGGATTTTTTCCTGAAAGCCGATGCCGCCCTGCCCGACCATGTGCGGGATGCTGCCTACAGCACCCCGGCATTCTATGAACGTTACCCGATGGCGGGGGAGGACTATCCCCTGCCGTGATGCAAATCCTCCATGCCGCCTGCGGCTAAGGGGATCCGTATGAAAGGAGCATATCCCATGAAGAAACCCCATATCACCGACATTCTCCTGCTTGTGATGAGCGCAGCGCTCTGCATCGGCGTAAAGCTGCTCTTCCATGCCTGCGCCCCCAAGGAGGACGGGAGCTGGATGGCTTGTCACTGGGCGGAGCAGGCGGTCTTTGCCGCGTCCCTCGGCATGAGTCTGACGGCGTTCGTGCGGCTGTTTCTTGACCGGAGGGCGAGGGCCGGCGCGGCGCTCGGCATGAGCATCACTGCGGCAGTGACAGCGTTCATCCCCGGTGTGTTCATCCGGCTGTGTATGATGAATGACATGCGCTGTCATGCCGTGATGCGCCCGGCGGCAGTGATCCTCTGCGTACTCATTGTGATCTGCGGCATCGCGGACTTTGTGCTCGCCCGGAAAGAGGCGGCAGCATGAAGCAGAACCTCGCCTACCGCAATCTAAAGGCAAAGCCCGTCCGCACGGCGATCCTTGTCGTGCTCACCGCGCTGCTCTCGCTGACAGTCTGCGGGGGGACGCTTCTCGTATCCAGTCTGCGCACGGGACTGTCCTCGCTGGAGGCAAGGCTCGGCGCGGACATTATGGTTGTCCCCTACGAGGCAAAGACCAAATCCAATCTGGAGAGTGTCGTCCTGCAGGGCAATCCAGGGTACTTCTACATGGACATGAGCCGGTATGAGAAGATCGCCTCGCGGGAGGGCGTCGGGCAGATCTCGGCGCAGTTCTTCCTTGCGTCCACAAGCTCCGGCTGCTGTTCCATTCCGGTGCAGATCATCGGCTTTGACCCGGAGACGGACTTCACCATTACCCCGTGGATCCGCCGCAGCTATGGCGGGGCGCTCGAACCCGGGGACATCGTGGTCGGCAACGATCTGAATGCCTTTGTTGGCGATACGCTCACCTTCTACGGCGTGGACTGCCGCGTTGCTGCCAAGCTCGACAAGACCGGGACGTATTACGATGCCGCTGTGTTCACCAGCGTGGAGACGATTCAGCAGCTCATTGCCTCCTCCCTCGACAAGGGCATGAACGACTTTGCCGGCATCGACCCGGAGCGTGTGGTCTCGGCTGTCCTCATCAACACGGCGGACGGATATTCCATCGAGGAGGTGCTCAATGACATCAACATTCACGTCAAGAAGGTTAAGGCGGTGCAGACCAAGGAGATGATCGCGGGGATCTCGGATTCTCTGCGGGGCACCTCCGACCTTATCGGGGTGCTGATCGCAGCAGTGTGGGTGCTGGGATTGGTGATTCTGCTCCTCGCCTTTACCATGAGTGTGAATGAGCGCCGGCGGGAATTCGCCGTGCTTCGCGTCATTGGCGCATCGCAGGGAAAGCTTGCGGCTGTGGTGATGCAGGAAGCGATGCTCACCGGGCTGTGCGGCGCAGGAATCGGCACGGGACTGGCGCTCATCGGGGTGGCAGCCTTCCGCAGCGCCCTGGAGGCGCAGCTGGGTCTGCCCTTTTTGCTGCCGGGTGCGGGGCGCATCTGCCTGATTGCCGTGCTCAGCATCCTCGCGGTTTTGATCGCAGGCACAGCGGCAGCGGCAGTTTCGGCATACCGCATCAGCCGTATCGACACGGCGCTGATCCTAAGGGGGGATAACGGATGAAGATGACGGCACAGGGACTGACCAAGGAATATGCCCGTAAATCCGGGAACGCGAACCGTTTTACTGCCCTGCACCCGCTGGATTTCACGCTGGAGACGGGGGCACTTACGGTTTTGATGGGCCGCTCCGGCTCCGGGAAGAGCACGCTTCTCAATCTGCTGGCGGGGCTGATGCGCCCGACCGGAGGGACGGTGCTTGCGGGTGAAACCGACCTCTTTGCGCTGTCGGACAGGGAGCTTTCCGCATTCCGGAATGCGCATATCGGCGTGATCCCGCAGGGGCAGACTGCAATTTACAGCCTGAGCGTCCTGGAAAACGTCCTCCTGCCCTATACGCTCACGGGAAGTGCGGAGGGGGAGGAGATCGCCCGTGCCAAAGCCCTGCTCGAACGCCTGGACATTGCTGGGTTGGCGGACATCTCCCCTGCGGATCTGTCCGGCGGAGAGCTGCGGCGCATGGCGATTGCCAGAGCGCTTGTCCGGCAGCCGGAAATCCTCCTGGCGGACGAGCCGACTGCCGACCTCGATGACGAGAACACCGCCACCGTCTGCAAAGCCCTGCAAGCCGCTGCAGGGGCAGGTGCGGCAGTCCTTATGGTGACGCACGAATCCGGTGCAGAAGCCTATGCCGACCGGATGCTCACCATGCAGGGCGGGGTGCTAAGCGAATAGACAGAAAAGTGCGGGAAGGGTAATTCCTGCACTTTTGTCATATCCGGTAGCAATTTGTCTTGGATTCGCTCCAAAGGACGTACAGGGACGGCTGAAACCACGGTTGGAGAAGCTCACGATAACACCGAAACGGAGCATCGGCATGATACGATTTACCTTGGAATCCCGATCTGCCGCCACGCCGAGCAGCGTTTCCTGATTTTACCCGCTGCCTCTTGACAGAACAGCGATCCTATGCTATAATCAATTTAGCGACCGTTATGCTAAATATGGTCGCTAAAAATTATAAAGCAGTCGCATGGAGGATACAATGTCACCGAAACTATTTACCATCGGGGAAAAGCAGCAGCTCAAGGAGCAGATGTTTCTTGCCGGGCTGGCGCTTCTGAAGGAGCATGGCATGACGCACATGTCTGTCGAGAAGATCACCGCTGCTGCCGGGATCGGCAAGAGCACCTTCTACAATTTCTTCCTGTCGAAGGAGGACTTTGTCCTGCAGCTCATCGAATTCAACCGCAGCCGCTTCTGGAAAGCCGTCGCAAAGATGCGCGGGGATCGGGAACAGCTGACGGTCTCTGAGGGAAAGCAGGTGCTGCGGGCGATCATCAACAACCGCGACAGCGTGTATCAGTACCTCACGCCGGAGGACGAGCAGAAGCTCGCCGCTGCAAGCCCCGATAAGGCCGCGGCGGATCTTGACGAGGAGACCGAAACGCTTGGGAAGCTGTTTGCCATGTTCGAGGGTGTGCGTGCGGATGCAGACTACGCGGTCATTTCCAATCTGCTGAAAATTCTTGCGCTGACGGCGGAGAACCGCACAATGCTCCATGAGAGCGGCTATCCGCGCACGCAGGAAAAGCTGTTCGATCTGCTGTTTGACTGTGTATTTGAGGAGGGCGATCATGAATAAACAGCCGAAGAAAAAAGAGGGCATCGCAAGGCTCATGGAGCTTGCGGGAACAAAAAAAGCCGGACTGACCGGCGCGTGCATGCTGTCTGTTTTGTCAAGCGTGTGCAAGATCGTGCCGTATTTTACGATCTATGAGATCCTGAAAAAGCTGATCCAAAGCTATGCGGCAGGCGGCGGGTTTGCGTTTTCAGAAGTGAAACTGCTTGTGGTGCTGACCGCAGTAAGTGCGGTGCTGTACGGCATTTTCGCCCATGCCTCGGCGATGCTGTCACACGGGGCGGCGTTCGATATTCTCTACGAGCTGCGCATGAAGCTCATGGAGAAAATGGGGCGCATTTCGTCGGGATATTACACATCGAACACACAGGGCTCTATAAAGAAGCTGCTGATCGAGGACGTGGAGCAGATCGAGATCTTCATCGCCCACAGCATGTGCGAGGTCGCCGCCGCGGTGGCAACGCCGCTGCTGACGATCATTGTGCTCTTTCTTGTGGACTGGCGGCTGACTCTTGTCTCGCTGCTGCCGATCGTGTGCTCGTTTGTCATCCTCGGCATGGCGCTCAAAAAGCCCGATGGCGCTAAGCTCCAGCAGAATATGGCGGATGCGAAGGCGAAGATGGAGGGTACGATCGTCGAGTACATCCACGGCATGTCCGTCATCAAGATCTTCGGCGGGACGAAAAATGCCTTCCGGCGCTACGAGAGCGACCTTGATCACTTCACGAAAGCAGTGCATGACACGGCCTTCTACAACGCCAACGGCATGGGGCTCTACTATGCGTTTTTCGGCGCACAGGTGCTCTTCCTGCTGCCCGCAGCGATCATCATGCTGAACCACGCCGCAAGCTATGCGGAGGTACTGCCGAAGATCCTGTTCTTCCTCGTGATCTGCGCCGGACTGAAGGAGCCGCTTGAGAACATGATGAATGTGTCCATCGACAGTACAAAAATCAACGTGGGGCTGGAGCGTATTGACGCACTGCTTGCCGAACCGGAAATTGCACTTGTCGGAACCGGAAAACAACTGACGGCGTATGATATATCGTTTGAAAATGTGTCGTTTGCCTATCCGGGCAGCGGCACAAACGCCTGCAATGGAGTTAGCTTTCGCTTACCGCAGGGCAGCTGCAATGCACTGGTCGGTCCCTCCGGTGGCGGTAAATCGACCGTCGCACAGCTTCTGCTGCATTTCTATGAGGTGGACGCGGGCGAGATCAGGATCGGCGGTGTGAACATCAATGAGGTCACGCATGCAGAGCTTGTGAAGAACATCGCCTATGTCTTTCAGGATTCGTTCGTGTTCCATGACACGATCGAGAACAACATCCGCATGGGCAACGAAGCGGCGACCTTGGAGGATGTCAAAAATGCTGCAAAAGCTGCCAATATCCATGGGACGATCGAAGCGCTCCCGGACGGCTATCAAACAGTAGTGGCGGACAAAACCGGGCTTTCCGGCGGCGAAAAGCAGCGCATTGCCATTGCACGGGCGATGCTGAAAAATGCGCCGGTCATCGTGCTCGACGAAGCAACTGCCTACGCGGATGCCGAGAATGAAGCGAAGATCCAGGAGGCATTTTCCCGCCTCTCCAAGGGCAGAACGGTCATCATGATCGCGCACCGGCTGAAAACCATCCAGAATGCGGACAATATTCTGGTCATGAACGCGGGGCACCTCGAAGCGGCCGGCCGGCATGACGAGCTGATGAAAACATGCGCACTGTACCGCGATATGGTGACGGCAAATGAGCGCCGCGACACATGGAGCCTGCGGCAGGGAGGGACAGCGAATGAAGCGTGAAAGACTCAAAAAATGGTGGCATATCATCACCTACGGCGACAGCAGAAAATACATCGGATTCATCGCATGGTTGTTTCTGGACAGCTTTGTCGCGTCGATCCCGTCGAGCGTGCTGATGGTGGCAGTGTATTTCCTGCTCGCGCCCATCCTCGACAGCAGCAAAGCCTACGAACAGACACCGTTCTGGATCCTGGCCGGGATCCTGCTTTTGCAGACGATCGCCTATGCCATTGTCAGACGAAAATCCTACCTCGACATCTGCGTCGGGCATGTTTCTGCGCAGCAGCATGAAAAGCTGCGGCTCGGCGATAAGCTCAAAACGCTGCCGATGGGCTATTTTGCAACGCATGACGCAGGGGAGCTCTCCACGCTTCTGATGCGTGGTTATGAGGAGATCGAGAACCTCTCGTCGAGCGTTGTTGCAAACGGCGCGGTCATTCTGATCCGTCTGCTCATTGCACTGGTCGTGCTGAGCATCTTCAACGTGAAAATGACGCTGGCGATGTTCCTTGTGATCCCGCTGGCGATCCCGTTCGCGGTCATCAGCTACAGGCGTGTCGCGCACACGAGCGCCGAACTGATCGCCATTCAGCAGCAGACCGCGGCAAACGTGATCGAGTACGCGGGCGGTATCACCACACTACAGGCATACGACCGCACCGGCAGCGCATTCGCCGGATTGAAAGACAGCTTTGCGAAGCTCCGCGACGACTCCAAACGTCAGGAGAAGGCGGGCGGAGCGGTCTCCATGTACGGCAGGGCGATCCTGTTTTCCGGTATTGCGATCGTTATGGGATTCGGTGCATATCTGCTCTCGGCAGGGGAGATCAGCCCGTTTTTCTACATCATGTGTCTGCTCGCAGCCCTGCAGGTCTACGAGCCGATCATGCAGCTCTTTGTGTTCGTCATCAGCATGGCGCGCATCAATCAGTGTGTGGAAAAGCTCTCCGTACTCAAGGAGGAGCAGGCGCTCCAAGTCACCGGGCCTGCGCAGACCACGGAGCACAGTGACATCGCATTCCGGGATGTTCACTTCTCCTACGACGGCAAGGAGGAGGCCATCCGGGGCATCAGCTTTATGATCCCGGAGCGGAAATTCGTCGCACTGGTGGGAACATCCGGTTCGGGCAAGACAACGATCGCAAGACTTCTGGCGCGATTCTGGGATATTTCTGCCGGCGAGATCCGCATCGGCGGCGTGCCGATCACATCCATGACGCAGGAGCATCTGCTCTCCAAGATCAGCATGGTCTTTCAGGATGTGTATCTGTTCCGCGATACCATTGCCGAGAACATCCGGCTCGGGAAACCCGATGCGACGCAGGAGGAGATCATCGCCGCCGCAAAGGCAGCTGCCTGCCATGATTTCATCACCGCTCTGCCGGACGGGTATGATACGATGGTCGGCGAGGGCGGCTCGACGCTCTCGGGCGGCGAAAAGCAGCGCATTTCCATTGCAAGAGCGATCCTTTCCGATGCGCCGATCGTCTTTCTCGATGAAGCCACCGCAAGTCTTGACCCGGAAAACGAGGTGCTGATCCAGCGGGCGATCGACGAGCTTGTGAAGAACAAAACCGTGCTCGTCATTGCGCACCGCCTGCAGTCGGTGATGAACGCAGACGAGATCCTCGTGCTCGATGACGGCAGGATCGCTGAGCAGGGAACGCATTCTGAGCTGCTGAAAAAAGGCGGCAGCTATGCGGCGCTCTGGGAAAATCAACAGCGTGCCGGGACCTGGAAGCTGGCATAAAACGCATTGGTCCGCGGTCAGCAAGTCCCGTGCATAGAACACAATGTATGCGGGATGTCCCAATAGGTAAGCCAGAGCTTACTGCCTGAAGGGGGGCATGCCGATGTATCCCATGCCCCTTGCCCACCGGAAAAAAGGTGCTGACCGCTAAGAACGGGTATTGCCCGCAATTTCTGAATTCTTCCGGTTCGTCTCCGTGATCCAGTGCATGATCGTATCCAGTGCAAGCCTGGTATTCCCGACCTGGCAGTGATTCGCGGCATGCTCCTGCTCGGTGAACAGCCGGAATGTCAGCGACCGGACATTTGACATGGCGTCGATCTCCTGGCTGACCTTGTGATAGTCGATGAAATGATCGGCGCTCGCGCCCAGGATCAGCACATCCTGCGTCAGTCTGTGGGCGACGGGACGGATGTCATACGCCTCGAGCTTTTTGGCCCAGTCGTAGGGGCTGGTCGCTTCATACGCATACATACCGTGCCGGATCGCCCAGTTCACCATCGGGTCCTTTTTGCACTTGATGCCGAACACCAGATTCAGAAGCGTCCTGGCGCGGAGCTTCATCATTGCATAAAACGCGGTTTCGAGCACCCTGCCCTGCGTGCCGATGACGGAGCCTAAGAAGCTCGGGAACACGCTCCAGCAGATGACCTTGGTGATGCGCTTGTCAAATGCCGCCGCACGGGGCGCCAGATACCCGCCGAGGGAAATGCCGATGATCGTGACATTTTGCAGATGCAGATGATCGAGCACCGCCCCCACCGGGCGCTCCCATTCGTGCGTGAAATGCTTGCCCTGCACGCGCACGACGCCGCCCTGTCCCGGGCCTTCAAAGAGGTACACCTCAAAGCCGCATTCGCGCAGATACAGCACGGAGAACAGGAACTCCTCCATGTAGGAATCATTGCCGCCGTGCAGCAGGATCGTGTCCTTCGGCTGACCCTCCGGTTTCAGATGCCAGACGGGGAGCCGGACACCCTCGTAGGGCACGGAAAGCCGCTCGATGATCGGGGCATCCCCGGTGAAATACTCCCGATAATACGCATAAAACAGAGCAGTCGCACGCTTATAGTATTTGAGCTTGTCCGCATCGCCGTCCTCCATGAAAAATTCGCTCATGCAGTAATACCCGATGGCGGGGGCGATGCGGTTTTCCTTGTAGGCGCGGTTGCCGAGCGAAATGAGCGCACGCTTCCAGTCGGCGCTGCTGTGGATCTGCCTGCCGACCCTCCGCACGTCCTCGAGCGTGCCGCCGTTCCAGTGAATGACACGACAAAGCTGATAGTTGAAATTTGGCTCATCGTTCAGCCGGTACATACCGGATGTGAAGCGGATGGGCTGGTGAATATGATATGGTTCCATAACGATCTCCTTCCTTGCTGGTTTCCCATTGCTAACAGCTGCCCGACAGCCGGTATGTGCCCGGCAGTGCTGCTGCTGTTTCCGTTATAGCACAGATTTCGCAATTTGTACAGCATCGTTTTACAAGAAGTTTATGCATCCGCATCTTGCAATTTCCAAAAGAGTGTGCTATAATAGAACTGCGGTTTGCCGCTGCTAACTTGTTCCGCTGCATTCAGGGGATCGTATGTAAGGGCGGAGTGCTGGATGGGCAAGTATGAGCCGTATCCCCGGAAAACAGCACGTCTTCTGCGGCACTATCTTCCGCAGATGCGCGTCAGTGTGTTCAGGGGAATGGGGCACCGGCAGCGCTGCATGAGCATCCGGACGCATACTGCCGGGAGCTGATGAAAGATTTAGGAGGGACCGAACCATGACGATCCATGAATATGGTGCGCAGCATGAACGGGTGCTTGTTCTGCTCCATCCGTCTCTGGTGATGTATGACTATTTTGACTATGTGACCCCGCTGCTCGAGCCGTACTTCCATCTGGTCATCCCGGCACTTCCCGGCTATGACCCGGAGTGCAGGAGTGACTACACAAGTGTTGAGCAGATCGCGGCGGAACTGGGGGACTGGCTGCTTGCGCACGGACACAGTGAGGTCTGCGGTGTGTATGGCTGCTCGATGGGCGGCAGCATCGTTATCCGGATGCTGACTGACCAAAGACTGCACATCCATACGGCGGTCATCGACGGCGGCATCACGCCGTACCAGCTGCCGCGCCTCCTGACAAGGAGCATTGCCGTGCGCGATTTCCTCATGATCTGTCTGGGGAAGCTCGGCGGGATGCGGCTGCTCGAGCGGGCCTTTTCCGCGGATGACTATTCCGGGGACGATCTGCAATACATCGCCGATGTGCTGCATAGGATCAGCGCCAGAACGATCTGGCGGACATTTGATTCGTGCAACAATTATACGATGCCGGATCCGGTAAGAACAAGCTGCCGGAGGATCGAATACTGGCTTGCCGAGGGCGAGATGAAGGCGCGGCGCTGGGACATTTCCTATATCCGCACGCATTTTCCGGATGCGAGATTCCGGAGATTCCGGAAGATCGGACACGCGGGCCTTGCGGTCCTCCGGCCGGAGCAATTCGCAAGAGCGCTCCGGACCGTGACCGGGGCATGAGGAGGGATCGGGTATGCTTACGACCATTGTGACCGCGCTGATCCTATGCGCTGCCGAATTTCTGACCATCCTCCTTGCGAGTCCGATGGCAAAGCCGGGCCTCGTCCTCCGGTTCCTGCCCGAGGACATCCGTGAGGCAGCCCGGGACCACCCTGCACCGCCGAAATGGAAGCAGATGACCGCGCATCTCCTGCTGGGGCTGTTCCTGCTCTCGTTTCTGGGCGGCATCGCGTTTTTGGGACTTGACGGGCTGCGGCACGGGTACGGCTTCTGGAGGCTGACAGGGCGGTTCATCGTCACGCTCTATCTCATCAAGCTGTTTGACATTGTCGTGCAGGATCAGTGGCTTGTCATGACTTCGGGATTCTTCCGGCGGATCTTCCCGGAGACAAGGGACTGTGCCGGCTGGCATGACAGGAGCTTTAACAACAAGAATCAGCTGATCAGGATCGTGGTCTATCCGTTTCTTTGTATGCTGACCGCAGCGCTGTTTCTGTGGATCAAAGGGGGTGCGGCAGGATGATCGTGCTTGAGCTTGTCTTGTACTGCCTGCTGTTTACCGCGATGGTGAAGATCGCGGTATGGGGCGGTGCCGTCAACGGTTTGTATTTCTATCCCAAGCCCGTGCAGGAGCGTGCATTTGCGATCGGACTGACGGACAGGGAAACGGTGCGCAGAAAGTGCAGACGCTTTATGACAGCGTTCTATCTTGTGATGCTCACGGCGCTCGTCCTGATCATTGCTGTCTGGAACCGGACCGGCACATTCGGGGCGGCCTATTGGCAGGCGCTCCTGTTTCTGGAAGTGATGAATGTGTATGACGGGATCGTCATCGACAAGCTGTGGGTCGGTCACAGCAAGTTCTGGATCCTGCCCGGAACGGAGGACCTCCCCTTTGTGCAGACATGGGGACAGGTCGCCAAAAAGCGCACCTTCCTTGCACTCATCTGGGTCGCCGGCGCTGCCCTCGCGGCCGGAATTGTCGTTTTGCTTGCAAGCCTTGCAGCATAATCATGGGAAAGCTCCGGCATCCCGACACCGATTCTGTGGGGATTCACAAAAGTCCGGGAGGAGCATTGACAAATCCGGCGTTGTGTGTTATGATAGGCATGGCGGTTAGCGTATGCTAATTATATTTTGTGAAAGCTCTGCTGAAAGAGAGGAAGAGGAGCTTACCACTGAATTTTTCCGATCACGGCTATTGAGTTTGCATGCGCTTACCACAGAGAGGAGGATCTCCATGGGTCCTATTGTTATCCTCATTGAAATGCTGCTCCACGCGTTGCTGTTCACCGTGAGGTGCTTTAAAATGACCGGGAAGATCGCCAAAAACGACCCGCCCGTGATCCGGGAGGTGCGGGGATGAAGATCACAGAATTCGGAACACAGCATGATCGGACATTCCTCCTTCTGCCCGGTACAAGCTGCACATGGGAGTGCAATTTCGATCTGCTGCTGAAACCGCTTGCGGAGCAGTACCATGTGCTGTGCGTCAATTACACCGGCTTTGACGGCACTGCGGCGGTGTTCGATACCCAGACAGCCGAGACTGAACGGATCGAGCAGTATGTCGGGCAGCATTTCGGCGGACAGCTCGATGCCGTGTACGGCTCGTCCATGGGCGGGAGCTTTGCATCCCTGCTCGTGCAGCGGCGTCGGATCCGCATCGGCCATGTGTTCATCGGCAGCTCTGATCTCGATCAGGCATCGCCCCTCACGGCAAAGCTCGCAACGGCCGCCGTCAGCCTCTTCATGAAACGCCTTGCAAAGCATCCGGAGAAGGCGCTGCAAAAGTTTGCCAGGATGGGTGAAGCCAAGGGCATGGGGATGAGTGAGCAGGATTTCCGGAGCAGCGGCGTGAGTGAGGACTACATGCAGCACATGGTGAAGGGGTTCTGTGCCACGCTGCAAAGCGTTGATAGTAAGAGCGTGAAGAACCAGTTCTACTCCGATCTTGTGACAAGACTCGAGGATCGGATCGACGTGCCCGGCACGGTCATCCATGTGTTCCATTCAACGAAAATGGGTGAAAAATACCTGAAACGCTACCGGCAGCACTACGCAAACCCCGATATCATCCCGCTCGATTACGGGCATGAAGGCTGGCTCGGTGATCCGGAGCTGATGATGGAGATCTTCCGCCGGAACATGGGGCCGTGATGGAAAGGAGAATGTCATATGGATTTAAAGCTCGGCGATGTACAGACTACAGCGCTCATTCCACTGGCTGTCAAGGCCAGTGAGACCCTGCGAAAGGATGCCCGCATCAAGGACCGGAAGGCGGTGGAGATCATCAGGGCGCTGCACATTGACACCAAGCAGTACGATAAATTCCTGTCGCACGAGGGCGTCGTGGCGCGTACCATCATGCTCGACCGCCAGGTGAAAGGGATCATCGGCAAGCACCCCGATACGGTCATCGTGAATGTCGGGGCAGGGTTCGACAACCGTTTTGAGCGGCTGGACAACGGCAGGATCCGGTGGTTCGACCTGGATCTTCCCGATGCCATTGCAGCACGCAAAAAGGCGTTTCCGGAGCGGGAGCGTGTTACCATGATCGCCGGAAACGCCCTGGAGGACGGCTGGTGTCCGCCGGTGCAGGAGGCCCTTGCCGGCAGCACATCGAAGCCCGTGTTTCTTGCAGAGGGACTGTTCATGTACCTGACGCTTGCACAGATCCGGACGTTCCTGGAGATCCTGAAACGTAACTTCCCGGACGGCGGTACGCTGATCGCAGAGCAGAACTGCAAGCTGATGCAAAAGCATGAAAAGCAGCATGACACGGTCAAGCATACCAACGCGCATTTCCTGTCCGGCACGGATACGGCGCAGGAGATCGCGGACCTGACGGACGGCATCCGTCTGATCGAGGAGCACAGCTTCAACGAGGAAATGCAGAAATACAGCCTCCGCGGAAAGCTGTTCGCGCTGCTGCTGCCGAAGATGAATGACCGCTGGGCGACCTTCCGCTGGTGAACGGAAGGATTGGCGCATCAGATCCTCGCTGCTAATACTAATATTTTGTGACGCAAAGCGTCACAAAATCCGTTTCATGCCATTCTTGACACTGCCTGCGGCGGCTATCAAACGATTGATGTTATCAATCGTTTGAACGAGAATTGGTATAAAACAGGCGGGGGTCATAAGGCTGGGTGCAGATTCTCCGAAAGCTGCGTCCTGACGGCCTCATATGCCGTGATGACTCTGTCGCACCAGCTGTCAAATTCCGGGTCATCCCGTTGCAGCTCCGGATGCGTGAGGATATGCTGCACGGTCTCACGGATCCCCTGATCGGCACGGACACAGGCACAGAAGCCCGGGACGGCACGCTTGATCTTGCGGTTGTCGAAGAGGACGGAATTGGCCTTGTCGCCGATGAGACTGCCGGTGAGGTCATAATCGCTCACCGCCGCCAGAAACTCTGAGGGGATGTGTACGGCATTGAGCCGAACGCCGAGCGAATCGGCAATGATCTGATAGATCTGGTCCCATGTCAGATGCTCGTCCGAGGTGATGTGGTACGCCTGTCCGATGGCATGGATGTTCCCGATGAGTCCGCAGTACCCTGCCGCAAAATCACTGTTGTGCGTGAGTGTCCAGAGGGAGGTGCCGTCGCCGTGGATGATGACGGGCCTGCCCTCCTTCATGCGCTTGATGACCTGCCAGCTCCCGCCGTTTCCGTGGACCCCGAGCGGTACACTGCGCTCGTCGTAGGTGTGGCTGGGACGGACGATCGTGACAGGAAAGCCGCTGTCGCGGTACTGCCGTATGAGGTATTCTTCGCAGGCGATCTTGTCGCGGGAATACTGCCAGTAGGGATTGCAAAGCGGCGTGCTCTCCGTGATGACCGGATCGGACAGGGGCTTCTGGTAGACAGAGGCGGAGCTGATATAGAGGTACTGCCTCGTTTTGCCGGAAAACAGGCGCACGTCCCGCTCTGCCTGCGCCGGCACAAAGCCGATGAATTCGCCGACGGCATCGAAAAGCATCCCTTCGGTCAGGCGGCGGACGGCATCCTCGTCATGGATGTCCCCGCACAGGGTCGTCACGTTGTCCGGCAGTTCCTCCCTGCGGCTGCCGCGGTTGAGAAGAAAGACCTCATGCCCCTGCTGTGCGAGCCGCCGTGTGATCGCCATGCTGATGGTCCCGGTGCCGCCGATCAATAATACCTTCATCATAAAACCTTCTTTCTGCGGATCGCCGATGGCGTATCCCTGTACTTAGTTCTATTATAGCATGGAGGGCGCTCCATTGCAACAGGCTGTGCAGAAAAATTTGCACGACAAACATGCTCCCGGAGCACACAGCGGGCTCCGGGAGCATGTGATGCTTTTGCATGGGCAAAAGGGGTTTGGCAGAGCGCGGCTTATTCCTCCGGCTCCCGGGCGATCACGAGGGAGAAATAGCCGGCATCGTCCGGGATCTCCTCGAGATCATAGTACACCTTCTCCTCGGGGCAGCTGCAATGCTCCACCGCACGGACGGTCCTTCCGCTCCGGCGCAGGAGCGACTTTACGTCCTTCATGTGACTTGCGGATTTCATCAGGACACAATTGCCCGGATAGGCAAGCTCCGCCTGTGTGATATGCAGCGCAGGGAGGATGTGCAGCTGTTCATCCCACTGCGCAAGCGGCAGATGCAGTCTTGCCGCCGCAGCGCAGAAGGAGGGGACACCGCTGACGATCTCCACCGTATAGCCGTCCGCCTCGAGGAGGTGCTGGAGATAGCTGAATGTGCTGTAGATCGTCGGGTCGCCGAGCGTGAGATACACAACGCTCTCGCCCTTCTCAAGGTGCGCTTCGATGGCCCTTGCACTGCGCCGGTGCTCCGCCGTCTGGATGGCCCCGGACATGGGGCTGCACAGCGGCAAAAGCGTCTTGTGCGCAAGCTCCGGAACATTCTGCACTGCGATCCGGTACGCTGCCGAATCTGCGGCATTTGCACCGGGAACGCCCTACGCACCACCTTATCAACACTAAAAAATGCCGAAATTCCGCACCTTTTCAAATGCTGAATTTCACTTCAATACCTGTTTCATCGGATATAAGCACTACCTCGATCATAGCTGCCGCCAGATCGTGCTTTTCCTGCACCGTCAGCGTATCCCACTGTTTCATAGGCTTTTCCAACGGTTTTGTGTCGATAGCCTTTCGCTTACGGCTCATCGTCTGCATTTTCTTTTCAAGCTCCGACTTCTGCTCATGCAAGGCACTCACAC
>JAFTZY010000030.1 GCA_017460955.1 Oscillospiraceae bacterium | reverse complement strand
CCTCCCGCGCATACGCACCTGGTTCGCCCGGCACTGCGGCAGCAAGTTCAGTATGCATTCCACCAGGGAACGTGCCCAGGTCTTATTGATGCGAGAAACGCGGACGCAAGGATGCCGTTCACCGAAGTGAGGTCCCTCCCTTACTGATTTAAAGCAGAGTGCAGAGGGCGCAGCCCTTTGCTGCCCGGGGAGTCCAGAGGGGCGGCGGCAAGGCCGCCCCTCTGGTCGGGGGTGGCGGGTGCTCCCGCCGAAAGTGGGCGCAGGAGGGGGCCGAAGGCCCCCATCCAGAATCCGTCAAGTCTGTGTCTCCACTCCCCCGCATCGTTCACAATATTCCCGCAGCTGCCGCAGGGCGACCTCCGGACGGGAGCGGTAGAAGCTTTTAAGCTCGCTGACCTGGCTGTTATGATCGTTCATCTGCATCACACCATAGCGGTTGTACGTCGCACGCACGGCCTCGCTCACCTGCGCTGCACGCGCATCGATCAGCGTGCAGACATGCTCGCCGGCAAAGCGTGTGGCGATCAGCTCCGAGTAGGTGTCGTAGAACTGCTGCCGGAACTGCGCGTTCTCCATGAGCTTGTCGAAAACGGCCATGATGTTCTCAGCCTCCTGCGTCTCGCAGCGGTCCGTGAACAGGTCGCGGTTCACCGATGTGCTCTGGCTCCACATGCCGTACAGGCCGCTGGAAAACTCCGTGTCAAAGAGCATGAAGCGCCACTTCCCGTCCGCATATGCATTCCCCGCATCTACGGTGTTGCTGCGCCACATCATCCAGTTGTTGGTGTAGCCGTTCTGGCCGCCCACGCTCCAGTCCGCATTGCAGACAAAGTGCTCCGTTGCCACATATTCCATCAGGCTCTGCATGTCAATGACCTCGCAGGCTCTTGCATAGGCAGTGTCATCGCGCAGGTCCTGTGAGAGCAGCGCCTCGGCAAAGGCGTCATACTGCGCCTGGAGCGACAGATCCCCCTCACACTCGTAGGTCTTGATCGTCGTCACATTCTCCTTGGGGATGCCGTAGTGGGATTCCACATAATCGTCCTCCAGACGCTCGGTAATGATGTAGTACCCCCAGAACTCACCGTCCAGGAACACCACGCACGGGGCCGTTGCCTGATTGGCAAGCACCGTGCTCTCGGCGGTGAGCTGCTGGATGATGTCGTCGCGCAGGAAGGTGTAGGACGTGCCGTCATTGGCACCGTTGCGCAGTGTCACCTTGTCAAAGCTCGTGATGGCACGGCCGTCTACGTCCGTGAGCCCTTCAAAGAAGGCATATTTCAGGTCGCCCGAGCCCAGCTCGCTGCGGGCATACAGGCGCAGGCTCTTCTGGGGATTGCCGCGGGAGGCATGTCCGCAGATGCGCACGCCCGCCCCGGTCGCATAGACCTTCTGACCGCCTTGGAACACCTCCACAGCCGCGGGACGCTCCCATTCCTTGCCGGATTGGTTGTAGTTGGTGGGATTGGACGTATCCCAGCTTTCGAGCTGCTTGTATTCGGGACTGCGCCGCCATGCCTCGTAGCCGCTGCCGGTCACATAGATGCCGGTGTCGTCATCGAAGAAATTCGCTTCCTCCGTCGAGAGACTCACCACGGTCAGCTCCCGGTAGAAGGCCTCATTCTGTCCGATGAAATAGCTCTCGGTCACGACATCGCTGAAATGCCCCTCGCTGTCGCACGCCGCCGCCCGCACGACCATGCCCTGGTCAAGCTGCCACGGAGCGCGGTACTGATCGAGCGTGATGTTCGTATGCGCAGCCAGCACCGGGGAGCGGTCCGAGCGGTCCTCCACGGCGATCGCCCCCGCATAGCGCTGGGCGGTCGGAGAGGTGCGCGGGTCGCTGCCGTCGGTGGTGTAGACGATGTCCTGCCCGGTGAGCGTGAGGGAGAGCGGCGCATCATAGAAGCCGCCCGGCTGCGAGAATACGGGTGCATCCACATGCACGACCGCACTGCCGCCGGTGTTTGTGCGCCCCGGCGTGGGCGTGAGGTACGCAAACTCCCCCTGCCCGTCGGAGCGTCTGGCATAGGTCACGTCCGTGTCGGCGGCGGGGACCTGTACCAGATCGAGCACGCCCTTGGTCGGGTGGGAGAGCACGAGGGTCTCCCCGGCGGCACTGATCCCGATGGGGACGCAGATCTCCCCCTGTGCCGGGGTGAGGGTCTTGTCACAGAAGACAGTCAGATAGCCGTGGGCCGGGATGACCGTTCCTTCGGGAAGCACGGCCTTGTAGGGCTTGTTCTCCTTGTCGCTCAGGCCGTAGCCGGACAGGTCGAGCGGCGTGTCACCGCCGTTGTACAGCTCCACCCAGTCCGGGGACGTCCCGGCAGCGCTTCTGAGCGCATCATGGTTCGAGGCGCACACCTCGTTGATGACAAGCTTTGTGAAATCCTCCGGGGTGTAGGTCCCGGCGGCCATGCGCTTTAGGTACACAAGGTCGATGACGTTCACGGCGTTGTCGTAATTGATGTCCGCATTCTCCGAAATGTCGGGATCGAGCCGCACAAGGCTCCTGGCAAGCTGGCCGACGTCCCCCGCATCGACCGCACCGCTGCGGTCGGCATCGCCGGGGAGCGTCATGCGGCACACGGCGGCACCGACAGCCCCCGCGGGCAGCACCGATGCACAGGTGAGCAGCGCGAGCACTGCCGCACAGGCTTTGAGTTTCTTCATGATCGTATCCTCCTCTTTATGATGTATGCACCCCTCCGGCCTTGCGCCGCGGCAGGGCGGGCGCAGCCATGATCCCAAGTGCTGTAAGGACCGTCACTGCGCTTCTTGATCTCATCCTTGCTCCCTCCTGTAAAAAAGCTATACACTTTCATTATACCATGCTGTGAAAAGCCCTGTCAATGTGTGATTTCCACAAATGTCCGCTTCTCTTTTTGTAGGAATGCGCAGGGGTATATTTTCCGGAAGTTTTCCGCAAAATCCCTCGACAAACCGGAGAAAATGTGCTATACTGAAAATATCAATGTTCATACCAATTCTCATTCAACCCATTGATAAGATCAATAGGTTGATAGCCGCCGCAGGCGGCGTCGAGAATGGCATGAGAAATTAGTATCAATAGACTGACTCGGAAGCCGGAGACGGTGCTTCGTAAGTTTCCGAGGAAGTCGGATGTGTTAGGAGTGGACCCCTATGGATGAGAAGATACAGATCACCTGCCTGTACACCCCGCAGCTGCACTATGCCATGCAGCAGAACGGCTTCCCGGTCATCCGCAGTGTACAGCTTCACAACAGCACGGACGCGCCGATGGACGGCATCCTGGTTCGCATCCGGTTTTCGCCCGCATTTGCCGGGGACTGGTGCTCCCCCGCGCTGACCCTGCCGCCCGGACGGACGGTCGAGGTGCGCCCGGAGGGGATCGGTGCGGACCCCGGCTACCTGTGCAGCATGACCGAGAAGGTCGCCGGGCAGTTCACAATCACCGCAGAGGCCGGGGAGGAGGTCCTTGCTGAAACCGTGCTCCCCCTGGAGCTCCTGCCCTGCGACCAGTGGACGGGCACCCTCACCACCCCCGAGCTCACCGCGGCCTACATCACCCCCAACCTCCCCCAGCTCGTCCCCGTCACCGCCCGCGCCGGGCAGTTCCTCCAGGCGTGGAACGGGGATCCGGCCTTCACAGCCTACCAGACCCAGGACCCGAGCCGCGTCAGACGCCAGATGGCGGCGCTCTATGCCGCCCTCCAGGCCGAGAACATCGCCTACACCGTCCCGCCCGCCAGCTTTGAAGCGTCCGGGCAGCGGCTGCGTCTGCCGCACACGGTCCTCGAGCAGAAGTCCGGCACCTGCCTGGATCTCGCGCTCCTCTATGCCGCGTGCGCCGAGGCCGTCGGGCTCTTCCCGCTCATCGTGTTCACCGAGGGCCATGCCTTCGCCGGCTGCTGGCTCGAGGAGGAGACCTTCGCCGACTGCACCGTCGATGACGTAACGGCCCTCACCAAGCGCACCGCATCCGGCATCGACAGCATCTGCCTGGTCGAGTGTACGGACTTCACCGCCGGCAAGGCCGTGGATTTTGAAAACGCCGAGGCCCATGCAAGAGCACATCTTGACGATGCCGACGCCTTCCGGATGGTGCTCGATGTCAGACGCTGCCGGGCAAGCGGCATCCGTCCCGTTCCCGTGCGCGTGCAGGAAAACGGCACCTTCCGGATGATCGACTACGGACAGCGCGAAGAGAGCGACCTGTCCGCCATGCCGGAGGACCTCTCTTCCATCGGCCGTCCGCAGGAAGCGAAGGCGGCGCCCGTGACAAGGCTCGAGCTGTGGGAGCGCAAGCTTCTGGACCTGAGCCTGCGCAATTCCCTGCTGAACTTCCGGCCCGGCGCATCGAGCCTCCAGCTCATGACCTCCACCCTGAGCGTGCTCGAGGACGGGATCGCCCGCGGCGAGGCCTTCCGCATCGGGGCCGTCCCGCAGGAGCTGCATCCGGTGATGAACGACAGCCGCATCTTTGATATCGAAAGCGGACGGGAACAGGCAGCGGCGTTTGCAGCCGAGGAGCTTGGCTCCCACCGCCTGCGCACCTTCCTCACGGACGCGGCCTTGGAGCAGATCCTCAAAAAGCTCCACCGCCAGGCCAGGGTGAGCCTTGAGGAAAACGGCGCGAACACGCTCTTTCTGGCACTCGGCTTCCTGCGCTGGTACGAGACCGACAAGAGCGTGCGGCCGCGCTATGCCCCGCTCGTGCTCGTGCCGGTGGACCTCATCCGGCGCATCCAGGACAAGTGCTATGCGCTGCGTGTCCGGGATGAGGAGGTGCAGATGAACATCACCCTCCTGGAAATGCTCCGGCAGGACCACGGCATCCGCATTGACGGGCTCGATCCCCTCCCGCAGGACGAGAGCGGCGTGGACCTCCCGCTCGTGTTCAACACCGTGCGTCAGGCCGTCCTTTCAAAGCCGCACTGGGACATCGAGGAGCTTGCCTTCCTCGGGCAGTTCTCGTTCAGCCAGTTCATCATGTGGAACGATATGCGCAATCGTGCCGACGAGCTGCGTGAAAATCCCCTCGTGGCCTCCCTCATGGAGGGAGCGCTCACCTTCGATCCGGTCACCGCACAGCTGTCCCCCACCGAGCTTGACAACAAGGTCAGCCCCTCGGATATGGCCGTGCCGACCAGTGCCGACTCCTCCCAGCTTGCGGCGATCTATGCCGCCTCCCAGGGGGAGAGCTTCGTGCTGCACGGACCGCCCGGCACCGGCAAGTCCCAGACCATCACGAATATGATCGCCAATGCGCTGTACAACGGCAAGTCCGTGCTCTTCGTCGCCGAGAAGATGGCGGCGCTCTCGGTGGTGCAAAAGCGCCTGGAAAAGCTCGGGCTCGGGCCGTTCTGCTTGGAGCTCCACTCGAACAAGGCGCACAAGCGGCAGGTCCTCACCCAGCTTGAGCAGGCGCTGTCCGTGGGACATGTCAAGCACCCGGAGACCTACGAGCAGACCGCTGCGGCCATCCGGGAGCGGCGCGAGGAGATGGGCGCGATGATGGCCGCCCTCCACGAGCCGGCACCCATCGGGATGTCCCTGTATGAGGCCATCGCGCTCTATGATACGCTGAGCCTCTGCAAGGGGCGCTTCACGCTCGGGGATGATTATGCCGGGACCGTGAGCCGCGAGGACGATCAGGCCGTGCTGTCCCTCATCGAGCGCATCCGGGCAGCGGGGCACGAGCTGGGGGGCCTGACCGCCTCCCCCCTGCGCCACTACTGCCGCAGTGACTACACCATGGAGCTGCGCGAGCACTTCCGGCAGGACTGCGTGCAGTACCAGAGTGCTCTGCGATCCGCCCATGCATCGCTCTCCCCCCTCGGCCTTGCCGCATGCAGCTATGAGGAATTTATCACCGGTGCGGCCTATCTCAAGGCCGTGCAGGAGGGTGCTGTCCTGACAGGGCAGCTGTGCGGTAAAAGCGTACTCGATGAGCGCGGGACGCTCGATGCGCTCCTCTCGGATCTCAGACGTGTGCAGGAGGTGCGCGGGAGCCTGCTTTCCCGCTTTGAGCCGACGGTCATGCAGGTGGACGGGAACGCCGCCCTCCTTGCCTGGAAGCGCAACGAGCAGAAATGGGCGCTCCCCCGTGCCTTCGGGAGAAAGTCCCTTATCAAGGAGCTGGCGGTCCATGCCAAGGCCCCCGGGACGGTCACGCAGGAGACCTATCCGCTCATCTGCGCACAGCTCCAGGAGCTCACAGCGCTGCAAAGCAGGATCGGCGGCACGGATGGCAGCGTGACAGGTGCCCTCGCGCCCCACTGGAAGGGCGCGGACACCTCCGCCGATGCGCTCGCATCCGTGCTGGACCGGACCGCCGCCCTGCGCACGCGCCTTGCCGCCCTGCCCGACAAGGGCGCGTCCCTCACAGCAAAGCTTTCGGGGGCTGCGGATGCCGCTGCCGCATTCCGGGCCGTGCAGTCCCTTGAAGTGATGCATGCTGCGCTCCGGCAGACCTACTGTGTGGATCTCGATGCCCTCTTTGCACGGTCGCAGGACTGGTACACGACAGCGGAGGAGGCCGCCTCCGGGTGGATCTCCGGGGTGTCCCTCCTGCGGGAGCGCTCGGTGCTCGAATCACTCCTCCGGGAGCTTGCGGACAGGGGACTTGGCGCTGCCGTGCAGGCCTTCCGGGAGGGGCGCGTGGACGAGGACAGCCTTCGTGATGCCTACCGGTGCGAGACGGCACGCACGGTCATTGCCCGGAGCTTTGCGCAAAATCCCGCCCTGTCGCGCTTCCAGGGCGCGCAGTTCGAGGTGGCGCTCGGGCAGTACCGGAGTGCTGCCAAGGAATTTGAAGCACTCACCGTGCAGGAGCTCATTGCCCGGCTCTCGGCCGGGATCCCCTCCTCAGCGCAGGTGCGTGCGGGGAATTCCGAGATCGCCATTTTGCAGCGTGCCATCAAGAGCGGCGGACGGATGCTGTCCATCCGGTCCCTCTTTGACCAGATCCCGACGCTCCTGCGCAGGCTCTGCCCGTGCATGCTCATGAGCCCGATCTCGGTGGCACAGTACATCGACCCCGCCTTCCCGAAATTTGACCTGGTGGTCTTTGACGAGGCCTCCCAGCTCCCCACGAGCGAGGCGGTCGGCGCGATCGCAAGGGGTGCGCACGCCGTCATCGTCGGCGACCCCAAGCAGCTCCCGCCCACGTCCTTCTTCACCTCCCAGCACACGGATGAGGAGCATTATGATAAGGAGGACCTCGAGAGCGTGCTCGATGACTGCTTAGCACTGTCCATGCCGCAAAAGCACCTGCTCTGGCACTACCGCTCGCGGCACGAGAGCCTGATCGCCTTTAGCAATGCAAGATTTTATGACAACAAGCTCCTGACCTTCCCCTCGCCGGACGATCTGCAAAGGCGCGTGGTGCGCATCCCCGTGGAGGGCTGCTATGACAAGAGCCGGACCCGGCAGAACCGTGCCGAGGCCGAGGCCGTGGTGGCCGAGATCGTCCGCCGTCTGCGCGATGAGACGCTGCGGCAGGAGAGCATCGGCGTGGTCACGTTCAGTGTGGCGCAGCAGAATCTCATTGACGACCTGCTTGCCGAGGCCTATGTGCGCGAGCCGGAGCTGGAGACATGGGCCAACGCCATGTACGAGCCGATCTTCATCAAGAACCTCGAGAACGTCCAGGGTGACGAGCGCGATGTGATCCTCTTCAGCATCGGGTACGGTCCCGACAAGGACGGCAAGGTGTCGATGAATTTCGGCCCCATCAACCAGGACGGCGGCTGGCGCAGGCTGAACGTTGCCGTTTCGCGTGCCCGCAAGGGGATGCAGGTGTACTCGGTCATCCGGCCCGACCAGATCGACCTCTCCCGCACCCGTGCCGAGGGTGTGGCGCAGCTGCGTGCCTTCCTCGAATTTGCCGAGCGCGGGCAGCAGGCCCTCATCCGGCAGGCGGGTGCGGACAGCTATCAGGAGGACAGCTTTGCGCGTCTGATCGCCGATGCGCTCCAGGCGCACGGGTACGATGTCCGGTGCGGCGTGGGCTGCTCGGGCTTTCGCATCGATGCGGCGGTGGTGCATCCGGAGGATCCGGAGCGCTTTGTGCTGGGGATCCTGTGCGACAGTGCCGCCTCCTACCGCACCTCGACCTCGCGTGACCGGAACATCTCGCAGCCGTCCGTGCTGCGGGGACTGGGCTGGCAGATCTGCCATGTCCACATTCTCGACTGGCTCGACAACAAGGAGCGCACGGTCGAAAAGCTCCTCCGTGCCGTTGAAAACGCCCTGCACCCGCAAAAAGAGGAGGAGACCGTCCCGCCCGCACGGGGAGAGGTCTACAGCTCCGCGCAGTTTGAGCATGAGGAGGTCCTCACGCCCCTGCAGCAGTGCGTGCCGTACACGGTCTGCGAGCCGCTCGGCGTGATGGGCAAAAGCGAGGATTTCGCGGGGCCTGCCGCAAGGAAGAAGATCGCCTCGTGCATCACGCACGTTCTGGAGGCACAGGCACCCGTGAGCCGCAGGACGGTATGCCGCACGGTGGCCGCTGCCTGGGGCATCACGCGGGTGACGGCTAAGGTGGAGGAGAGCTTCGGGGCGGTGCTGCAAACGATGGGTGTGCCTGTCACGGCATCGCACGACACGGAGTTTCTGTGGAAGCCGGGGCAGGATCCGGAGACGTATGACATCTGCCGGGTCGGTCCGGACGGTGAGAAGCGTGCGCTCGAGGAGATCTGTGCAGAGGAGCTGTGCATGGGGATGCTGTACATCCTGCGCAGTCAGTTCAGTATGCCGCGCAGTGAGCTGGTCCGCGCCGTGGGGGCGCTGTTCGGCCATACGCGGCTGGGCGCTGCCGGGCAAAGTGCGGTGACCTCGGCCATTGTCCTTGCCAGGCACCGGGGCCTCATCCGGTTTGAGGAGGACAGGGTGATCGCCGAGGAGGGGGCGTAAAGCCCCCAAAAGCCCCCGTCAGGGGGCTTTCGGCTTTTAGAGGTGAGAGGTGAGAGGTAAGAAGTTAGATTCTTAGACTTGATAGTTCCTGGATTGGGGGCTCCGCCCCCGGCGGGGTTCTCTTCTTTTGTGAATTTATCTTCACCCCCGCCAGGTTGATGTGCATACTCGGTGCGTGAGGTGCGTTCCCGGACAAGCGCATTTCGGGTGTGGAGCAGCTTAATGCTTACCCAGGAACTCCCGTGCATACGCACCTGGTGCGCCCGGCACTGCGGCAGCAATCTAAGAATGCATTTCTCCGGAGAACGCGCCAAGGTCTTATTGAGGTACGAAATTTGGCCGAGTGGGAAGCCCCTCACCGAAGGACTCACTATCCCTGAACGCTTTAAAGCAGAGTGCAGAGGGCGCAGCCCTCTGCCGTCCGGAGTCCAGAGGGGCGGACGACCGAAGTCGAGTCAGGATCCTGTCGAGACTGAGCAGTCCTGGGATTGGATTTAAACCCAGGGCGAGCGCCCCTCTGGTCGGGGGTGCAGGGGTCCTCCCCTCCACCAAAGCCTGTCCGGGGGCCGAAGGCCCCCTATACATACCTCTCACCTCTAAAAAAAATTCCCCCTCCCGCGATGTGCGGAAGGGGGAAAATTTTTGTGGGATCATCAATCCTCGCCGTAAAGCTTGGTCAGTCTTGTCAGGTAGTCATAACGATCCTTCGCATTCTCGAGAGCGTTGTCAAACAGCTGCTCGGCACGCTCCGGATTCTGACGGGCCAGGGCGTTGTAACGGACCTCACCCATCAGGAAGTTCTTGTACTCGTCGGTGTTCGGAGCCTTGGAATCGAGGATGAACGGATTCTTGCCTTCCTTCTTCAGGTCCGGATTGTAACGGTACAGATGCCAGTAGCCGGCCTCAACTGCCTTCTTCTCCTCAGCCTGTGCCGTTGCCATACCGGTCTTGATACCATGGTTGATGCACGGTGCATAGGCGATGATGATGGACGGGCCGTCGTAAGCCTCAGCCTCGCGGATGGCCTTGAGGCACTGTGCCTGGTTGGCACCCATTGCGATGTGGGCCACATAGACATAGCCGTAGCTCATGGCGATACCTGCCAGGTCCTTCTTCTTAACGACCTTACCGGCAGCTGCGAACTGTGCGATCGCACCGGTCGGGGTAGCCTTGGAGGCCTGTCCGCCTGTGTTGGAGTAAACCTCGGTATCGAATACCATGATGTTGACATTTCTGCCGGATGCGATGACATGGTCCAGACCGCCGAAGCCGATGTCATAGGCCCAGCCGTCGCCGCCGAAGATCCACTGGCTCTTCTTGCGCAGGAAGTCCTTCTCGGCAAGGATGGCCTTGGCTCTGTCGCAGTCGCAGGTCTCGAGCACGGCAATCAGCTTTTCGGAAGCAGGCGTGTTGGCTGCGCCGTCATCCTTCGTTGCCAGGAACTCCTCTGCGGCTGCCTTGACGTCATCGCGCTTTGCATTGGCAGCCAGATCCTCGACCTTGGCAATGACTCTGTTTCTCAGGGTCTCCTGACCGAGGAACATACCGTAACCGAACTCGGCATTGTCCTCGAACAGGGAGTTCGACCAGGCCGGACCGTAGCCCTTCTTGTTCACCGTGTAAGGTGTGGACGGTGCGGAGTTGCCCCAGATGGAGGAGCAGCCGGTCGCATTGGCAATGTACATTCTGTCACCGAAGAGCTGGGTGATGAGCTTTGCATACGGTGTCTCACCGCAGCCTGCGCACGCACCGGAGAATTCGAGCAGCGGCTGCTTGAACTGGCTGCCCTTGACGGTGGAATCGTTGAACTTTGCAGTGACCTCGGGCTTGATCTCGAGGGTCGTGCCGTAATCGAAGCCGGCCTGCTGGTCGAGCTGGCTCTCGAGGGGCTTCATCACGAGGGTCTCGGCCTTGTTGTTGGCCGGGCAGATGTTGGCGCAGACACCGCAGCCCGTGCAGTCAAGTACGGATACGGTCATGCCGAACTTCAGGTCGCCGATGGCGGGCTTCATAGCAGCAAGCTTCATGCCCTCGGGTGCATTGGCAGCCTCCTCAGCGGACAGCGTTACCGGGCGCAGAACAGCGTGCGGGCAAACATACGCGCACTGGTTGCACTGGATGCAGGAATCCGGATTCCAGGACGGAACAGCCACGGCGATACCGCGCTTTTCAAAGGCAGCGGAGCCGAGCGGGGAGGTGCCGTCTGCGATCTTCACGAACGTGGAAACCGGCAGCTTGTCACCCTTCTGTGCGTTGCAGGGGATCTGGATGTTGTTGACAAAGTCCTCAAGCTCCTTGTTGGAGGCAGTTACCTTGTCCATGCCCATCTTGGTGTCGGGTGCCGTCTTCCAGGATTCCGGTACCTGTACCTCGACCAGGCCCTTGTAGCCGGCGTCGATGGCGTTCCAGTTCTTCTCTACCACATCCTGGCCCTTCTTGGCGTAGGACATCTCAGCGGCAGCCTTCATGTAGCCCAGGGCATCCTCGAACGGAATGATGTCGGCAAGCTTGAAGAAGGCGGACTGGAGGATGGTGTTGATGCGGGTGCCCATGCCGGTCTCCTGACCGAGCTTGACACCGTTTACAGTGTAGAACTTGACGTTGTTCTCGGCGATGTAGCGCTTTACCTGACCGGGCAGGTGCTTTTCCAGACCCTCGGCATCCCAGATGGTGTTCAGCAGGAACGTACCGCCGGGCTTGATGTCGGATACCATATCGTACTTGTCGATATAGCTCTGGTTGTGACATGCCACGAAGTCTGCCTTGTTGATGAGGTAGGTGGACTTGATGGGCGTATCGCCGAAGCGCAGGTGGGAAACGGTGACACCGCCGGACTTCTTGGAGTCATAGGAGAAATATGCCTGTGCATACTTGTCGGTGTGGTCGCCGATGATCTTGATGGAGTTCTTGTTGGCGCCAACGGTACCGTCGGAGCCCAGACCCCAGAACTTGCAGGAGATGGTGCCGGCAGGAGCCGTATCCGGAGAGAAGGAATCATCCAGGGACAGATGGGTCACATCGTCGTTGATACCCAGGGTGAAGCGCTTCTTCTCGGTGTTCTTGAATACAGCGATGATCTGGTTCGGGGTGGTGTCCTTGGAACCCAGACCATAGCGGCCGGTGTAGATCTTCACGCCGTCGAACTTGGTGTCCTTGAGAGCTGCCACAACGTCCAGATACAGCGGCTCACCCAGGGAGCCGGGCTCCTTGGTCCTGTCGAGTACGGAGATCTGCTTTACGGAATCCGGCAGAGCCTCAACGAGCTTTTCTGCAACGAACGGTCTGTACAGACGGACTCTTACCATACCGTACTTGCCGCCCTGTGCGTTCAGGTAATCAACGGTCTCCTCCACGGTATCCATCACGGAGCCCATAGCGATGATGACATGCTCGGCATCCGGTGCGCCGTAGTAGTTGAACAGCTTGTAGTTCGTGCCGATCTTGGCATTGACCTTGTCCATGTACTTCTCGACAACGGCCGGAAGTGCATCGTAATAGGTGTTGCAGGCCTCACGAGCCTGGAAGAAGATGTCGGGGTTCTGAGCGGAGCCGCGCTGTACCGGGTGGTTCGGGTTCAGTGCATCGTCACGGAAGCGCTGTGCAGCCTCCCAGTTGAGCATCTCGGCCAGATCCTTGTCATCCCATACCTCGATCTTCTGGATCTCATGGGAGGTGCGGAAGCCGTCGAAGAAGTGCAGGAACGGCACTCTGCCCTCGATCGTGGACAGATGGGCAACGGCGCCCAGGTCCATGACCTCCTGCGGGTTGGAAGAACATAGCATTGCATAGCCTGTCTGACGACATGCATATACGTCGGAGTGGTCACCGAAGATGTTCAGTGCATGGGACGATACGCAGCGTGCCGAAACATGGATGACGTTCGGCAGAAGCTCGCCGGCGATCTTGTACATGTTCGGGATCATCAGCAGAAGGCCCTGGGATGCGGTGTAGGTCGTGGTCAGTGCGCCTGCGGACAGGGAGCCGTGTACGGCACCGGCAGCGCCTGCCTCGGACTCCATCTCAACGACCGTGACCGGATCACCGAACAGGTTCTTCTTGTCCTTTGCGGACCACTGGTCGGTAACCTCAGCCATTACAGAAGACGGTGTGATCGGGTAGATCGCAGAGAGGTCTGTAAACGGATAGGACGCCCAAGCAGCGGCGTTGTTACCGTCCATGGTTTTCATTTTTCTTGCCATGGGATATTCCTCCTATAGTGTATAGATTCTGCTTGGCACAAAAAATGCCTTACACTATTATAATAGCACAAATTCCCGCGTTTGTAAATAGCTATTTTGTCAATTTTAACCCTGATTTTTGAGCACTTTCCACAAATTTAGCGGATAAAAGCAATGAAACGATCCCGAAACTGCGTGGGGCAAATTGTGAGTTTGCACAAAATATCCTGTTGATTTTCATGAGTCATGCACAAATTTCAGATAAAAAGCAAATTTTTTCTTCAAATTCTATTGACGCCGGCCGGATTTTGCTCTATAATATAGATGGTGTTATATACGGATAACGTATGATTAACACTCGTTTTGTTGTCTCCTTTCTTTTGTTCTACACAAAAATTTGCTTTCATCTTATTTTTACTGGACGGCAGAGTCGCAAGGCTCTGCTCTTTTTTTATCCATGGGCGGGAGGGCAGAACAGTTTTCGGGGAAAAACATAAAATTTCTCTTGACAAGCGGGAGGATATGTGTTATAATGAGTTTGTTTCCGCTGAAAACCAGAAATATAAGGAGCCAGTGACTATGGAAATTTATGAAATCATCTGCGGTGCGATCGTGCTTGCACTGAGCCTGCTGATCATCATTCTCTGCCTGATGCAGGATGCCAAGACCCAGCAGAACATGACCTCTGCACTTGGCGGCGGCAGCAATGAATCCTTCTACGGCCAGAACGAGGGCAACACCAGAGAAGCCGCTCTCCAGAAGCTGACCAAGGTACTGGGCATCATTGCCGTTGTGGTGATCGTCTGCATGAACATTGTCATTCCGATCATCGTGCATCTGACGCAGTCCGGCGCAGCTGAATAAGCAGGTAGAAAGAAGCTCGTGGCCCCGAAGTGATTCGGGGTCTTTTTTTGCCCGGAAATGGGTCCTCCCCTCCATCAGGACCTGTCCGGTGACCGAAGGCCCCCACGAAAGACCTCTCAAGTTTAAGATTCTAACCTCTCACCTCTCACCTCTAATT
>JAFTZY010000029.1 GCA_017460955.1 Oscillospiraceae bacterium | reverse complement strand
ACCAAAAACTTTTATTGCGCCTTCGGCGTAGCTGCCAAGCGCTTTTTTGACAGACTGAAATCCCCTGCATACCCACATATGCAGGGGATTGATTTGTCAGAAACAGCGTTCCGCACGGATCATTCCTCGACGATCTCGGACTCCACATGCGGGACCTCTGCCTCGGCAGCTGCCTGTGCGGCAGCCTCCTCGAGGTCCTTGCCCAGGAACTCCGGCAGCTCCATACCGGCCTGCTTGAACAGCTCGTTCAGCGGCGGCACTGCCTTCATCATGCCGGAAATAAAGCCGGCAGTGGAATTCTGGCCGTTGGCATTCTGGCCGCCGTCCCAGACGGTGACCTTGTCGATCTTGATGTTCTTGATGGCCTCGACCTGCGTTGCCACCAGATCCTCGAGCTTCTCGGCAATGAGCAGCTTCACGGCTGCATTCGCATCGCCGCCGGCAGCCTCCACAATGGCACGCATACCCTCTGCCTGACGGGTCAGGATCTCCTGCTGGCCCTTTGCCTCTGCTTCCATTCTTGCGAAAATAGCGTCTGCTTCGCCTCGTGCCTTGCGGCGGATCACCTCTGCCTCTGCCTCGGCGTCGATCTCGGCCTGCTCCTTGGCGATCTCGGCCTTAACGATCACGTCGGCCTTCTGCGTTGCCTTTTCAAGCTCGGCACGGGTCAGCTCAGCCTCCTGCTGTGCGGTGTAGGCTTCCTGCTTTGCCTTGGCAGCCTGTACAGCCTCGGCTGCAGTTGCCTTGCGCAGGGACTCAGCCTCGCGCTCACGGCGAACTGCCTCGGACTCGGCAACAGCCACTCTGGACATGTTCTCGCCCTCGATGGCGGCAGCGTTGGCCTTTGCGACCTGCACGCGCTGCTCCTGCTGGGCGTTGGCCTGGCCGATCTCACCGTCACGGTTCTGCTCGGCCACGCTCTTCTTGGCGTCATTGACAGCCTTCGCAGCGGCTTCCTTACCCAGGGCATTGAGGTAGCCGGACTCGTCGGTGATGTCGGTCACGTTCACGTTGATCAGACGCAGACCGATCTTCTTGAGCTCGATCTCGACGTTCTTGGACACAGCCACCAGGAATTTGTCACGGTCGGCATTGATCTCCTCAATGTCCATCGTGGCGATGATCAGACGCAGCTGACCGAAGATGATATCCTTGGCAAGCTCCTGGATCTCGACCATCTTCAGACCCAGCAGACGCTCAGCCGCATTCTGCATCACGCCCGGCTCCGTGGAAATACCAACGGTGAAGCGGGACGGTACATTGATACGGATATTCTGCTTGGACAGTGCATTTCTCAGATCGACGTTCATCGAAATGGGCGTCAGATCCAGGTACTGGTACGACTGGATGACCGGCACGATGAAGGCCGCACCGCCGTGGATGCACTTGGCACTCCTCGGCTGCCCGAATTCATCGGTGCCCACCTTACCGTAGATGACCAGGATCTTATCCGACGGACATTTGCGGTAGCGCGACAGAATGGCGACCACAACTGCAAACAGGATCAGAACGATCACGCAGATGATCAACAAAATTGCAAAATTTTCCATACTTGCTTCTCCTTAATAGATGTATTTGGCATGCCCGGAGCCGTGACAGCACTGCTTTCCGGGTAAGTCCCTTATGGATGACCGGCGGTCAGCTCTGCTCCACCACCAGCGTATCCCCGACCACGTCGGAAACAAGTACCTGAGCGCCTGTTTCCAGCGGCAGATCGCCCGCATTGACGGCGTCGAACTCACAGAAGCGCCCCTGCAGCTGCATCGTGACCTTGCCCGCGCCCCCGTTCTTGGGCGGTACGGTCAGGTACACCGTTGCACTCTCGCCGATGGCATTCTTGAGGTTGAGTGTGCCGTTCTCCTGGAGCTTCACCGACATCGAAACGATCTTGGCCACCAGCAGCATCATCAGAAAACCGCAGACTGCGCCGATCCCGACCGACGGCAGCACCGACAGCCCCGAGCTGATGCAGATGATGGAGACCCATCCGAATACCGCCAAGAATGTCACGATCGTCTGTACCGTCAGAAGCTTGAGCGTCCCGAAATCCGCCGGATTACCCCCGTCCATCATATGTCCGTCCGGTACGTCCGCATGTCCCGACAGGTCCAGATCGCCCATGTCCATCTGCAGTCCCGGATCATCCGGCAGATCGATGCCGGAGGTGTCCGAAACGTCCAGTCCTCCGTCCCCATGGCCGCCAAGCATCGTCAGCAGCATCTGGAGCAGCAGGATCAGCGTGGACGGGACGGCAATACAGTACAGGATCCGGAGCACCTGACTCAGACTCTCCCACCATTCCTGCATGAATACCCCTCCTTCTCTTCTGGCGCGCAGCACCGGAAGTCCGGCGCCACTGTGTAAATTTGATTTACTGAAATCATTATACTCCAATTTTCCCGTTTTGTCAAGGGCTTTTTTCATGTTTTTTCACAAACTTTTCTCTTTTCCTCCGTCCGTGCCCGTCCCGGATGTCAACAATGCGTCAGAATCTGCCGATGTTGATAGAATTTACGTTCAAAACGAAAATGTTTTTTACAAATACGAAGTTTTTTTAAAAAAGGGCTTGCATTTTCATTCAGTTTGTGCTATGATATAAGTGACAGAATCGTAAACTGCATTTACACAAGGGGTTGATCGAATGGATAATGCAGAACTGGGCAGACGGCTCAAGACAGCCAGACTGCAAAAAAAGATGACGCAGAGCGACGTGGTCGGGGATTTCATCACCCGCAACATGCTCAGTCAGATCGAGAGCGGCACAGCCACGCCGTCGATGAAAACGCTCGAGTACCTGGCGGGGGTGCTGGAGATCCCGATGGAGCAGCTTCTGTCGGAATCCGGCGGGATCGAGGCGGAGCGCACGGGGATCTCGGTGCTCCAGGATGCGAAAAAGCTCCTCATGCAGGAAAAATACGAGGCATTATTAAAGGTGACGGACCCGACGGGGCTGTTCGAGGACGAGCTGGATGCCATGCACAGCATCGCGTACCTGGCGCTGGCGCAGAAGCTTGCCGGCTCCGGACGTGCCGAGGATCTGCAGGCGGCGGTGATCCACGCCAAGAGTGCCGCGCAGGCCGCGGAACGGGGGATCTATGCCAATGCGGACCGGGTGGCCAAGGCAAGCCTTTTGATCTCGCAGCTTGCCCAGAAGCTCAGCGCCTACTATTCCAGTCTTGCCGGGAGCGTGTGATCCGGCAGGGCGCAGCATGGGCGATTCCGCCAAAAACGGGAGGCGGGGTGCGTGAAATTTCTTGCAAAAATCTCTTGACAAGCCGAAAAAAATATGATACAATAAAAATACCTCTTTGCGGGGGTATTTTTATGTGCTTTTATACCGTCCGCTAAGTCGAGGGAGGCAAACAACCTAACGCCCGTGAACGGGCGAAGTATTCTATCAGGAGGTGCCGATATGAGAGTTAAGGTGACTTTAGCTTGTACGGAGTGCAAGCGCCGCAACTATGTGACGAAGAAGAACAAGAAAAACGACCCTGACCGGATCGAAATGAACAAGCATTGCAAGTTCTGCAGAAAGCATACGCTGCACAAGGAAACAAAGTGATCGGAGGTCTTGAGCATGGCGAAAGAAAAGAACGACACTTTGAAGGACGAAACCAAAAAAGCCAAAAAAACTGAAAAGAAGTCCGGAAAGAAGACGGAGGCCAAGAAGGGCAATCCGGTGGTCAAGTGGTTCAAGGATCTCAGGATCGAGTTCAAGAACGTATCCTGGCCGAGCTGGAACACTGTTTTTGTAAACAGCGGCATCGTACTTGGCACCATCGTGATCTCCAGCGCCTTTGTGGGCCTGCTGGATTTCGGTCTGCTGAGACTGGCAGAATTTCTGATCGGACTGAGTCAGTAAAACACGCACACAGCGTCGAACCGTTAGGAGGAATGGAGTATGTCACAGGCAGCAAAGTGGTATGTGATTCACACATATTCGGGCTACGAGAACAAGGTCGTACAGAATATTGAAAAGGTCGTGGAAAACCGCAAGCTGCACGATCTGATCCAGGAGATCCAGGTGCCGACCGAGCGTGTGACGGAGATCGTTGACGGCAAGCAGAAGGAAGTCGAGCGTAAGGTCTTCCCGGGTTATGTGCTTGTCAAGATGGTCTACACCGATGATTCCTGGGCTGTTGTCCGCAACACCCGGGGCGTGACGGGATTTGTCGGTCCCGGCTCCGTACCGACGCCGCTGTCCGAGAAGGAAGTGGCTGCAATGGGTGTGGAGTCCAAGGCAACGATCGAGGTCGATTACAGTGTCGGCGACACGATCCGCGTGACAGGGACCAACCTTGATGGCTTCACCGGCGTTGTCCGCAGTATTGATCTGGAGGGCGGTCAGGTGGAGGTGCTCGTGAGCATGTTCGGCCGTGAAACGCCGACCACCATCGCACTGCATCAGGCAGTGAAGCTTGATGACTAATGTATGCAAAGCAGAAGGGGCGTTCCAAGGCGGCCCTTCTAAGAAGTGGGAGAGCGGCACGGTAGGTGTGCTGCCCGCCTATACCACGAATCATGGAGGTGCATTTACATGGCACAGAAAGTAGTTGGCTATATTAAGCTGCAAATCGCCGCAGGTAAGGCAACACCTGCACCGCCGGTCGGCCCTGCACTGGGTCAGCACGGTGTGAATATCATGGCATTCACCAAGGAGTTCAACGAGAGGACCAAGAACGACATCGGCATGATCATCCCGGTCGTTATCACGGTATATGCTGACCGTTCCTTCTCCTTCATCACCAAGACCCCGCCCGCAGCCGTACTCATCAAGAAGGCATGCGGTATCGAGAGCGGTTCCGGTGTTCCGAACAAGACCAAGGTGGCTACCATCACCAAGGAGCAGATCAAGACGATCGCTGAGACCAAGATGAAGGACCTCAATGCCGGTTCCATCGAATCTGCAATGAGCATGATCGCAGGCACCGCTCGTTCCATGGGCGTTGTTGTCAAGGACTGATTCGGCAGAGCATCTGCCTTCGATAGACTTACTTGGAAGCCGGAGAAGTGCCATCATGCGCAGGATAGTTTGTGCATGGCAAAGCGTCGTGGGCGCAGCAATACTCGGTGTATTGCAAGGACACGCCGCAAAGCCAGGCGCAAAATAGACCGGCAGGATGGTGCTTTGGAAGGATCCGGGGAAGTCAGCTGAAAGTGGGAGGAAGATTCCGCTAATCGGATGTGCGAAAAACGATAGCACACCGGTATTACCACTAATTAGGAGGATAATGATAATGAAACACGGCAAGAAGTATGTTGACAGCCGTAAGGCAATCGATAGCTCCAAGCTCTACGAGTCCGCTGAGGCTCTGGACCTGGTATGCAAGAACGCCAAGGCAAAGTTTGACGAGACCGTTGAGGTCCACATCCGTCTGGGTGTTGACTCCAGACATGCTGACCAGCAGGTAAGAGGCGCAGTTGTACTGCCCAACGGTACCGGTAAGAATGTCAGAGTCTGCGTATTCTGCAAGGAAGACAAGTATGAGGCTGCACAGGCAGCAGGTGCCGATTATGTCGGCGGCCAGGATCTGGTTGACAAGATCATGAAGGAAAACTGGATGGACTTCGACGTAGTCGTTGCATCCCCCGACATGATGGGTCTGGTCGGCCGTCTGGGCCGTGTCCTCGGTCCCCGCGGTCTGATGCCGAACCCGAAGGCCGGCACGGTTACCCCGGATGTTGCCAAGGCTGTTACCGAGGCTAAGGCTGGTAAGATCGAGTACCGTCTCGACAAGACCAACATCATCCACTGCCCGATCGGCAAGGCTTCCTTCGGTGCTGAGAAGCTCGACCAGAACCTCTCCACCCTGCTTGAGGCCATTGTGAAGGCCAAGCCCTCCGCAGCCAAGGGTACCTACCTCAAGTCCTGCACCGTCACCTCTACGATGGGCCCGGGCGTTCCGGTAGCAACTGCCAAGTATGGTGTGTGAGATCACGGACTGATACAGATGCAAAAAGCTTTCCCCAAAATCGGGGAAAGCTTTTTTGTGATATATGGGCTTTTTTCTCAGGAGGGAGCCTATCGGTCACAGGATCTCCTCCATCCCTACCTTGTACGGCTGCATGCCGAGGGATTCATAGAATGCCATCGCGCCCGGATTACAGCTCCAGACATTGAGGGTGATGTGATAGCAGCCGATCTGCCGGGCATAGTCCTTGACATACTCGTACAGCGCACTGCCCACATGCGCGCCCCGGTGCGCCTCATCCACGCAGATATCGTCGATGTACAGTGCTTTCCGGTCGGTCTGGATGTTGTGTCCGGAGAATTCCTCGAGCATGCAGAAGGCATACCCAAGGAGTTCCTCGCCTTCAAATGCCCCGAACACCGGACGATTCTCGTTCCCAAGGAGCATGGTCAGCTCCTCCGAGGTGTATTTCCGGCAGTCCGCCTTGAACAGATCCGGCCGGCCGTTGTGGTGTACCATGAGCACCTGCCCGAGCAGGCGGTCGAGCTGCGGGATGTCCCGAAGCTCCGCTTTCCTGATTTCCATACTGTGTTCCTCCTATCATATAAAAAGCCCGGAAACCCGGGCTTTTTTCATCAGCTTGCAACAGCGATCTTCATGCGCTTCTCCCGCAAAAGACTCACCAGTCTCCCCGGCATGATGCCGAGCACCACGGGCTTGACGACATACGGCAGGCCCTTCGGGAGCAGTCCGAGTGCCTGGAACCCCCGGTAGCGCAGCACCATTTCATCAATGCGGTAATGCATGGCGATCTGCCGCTGCTGTGCGCCGTAGTGGTAATTATACAGCGGCTCCTGCATATTGGCCCCCTGGTAGCCCATGCTGTACATGCGCATGAACAGCTCATAATCCTCCGTGCGGTCCGTCCATTTGGACACCAGATAGCAGCAGTCCGGATTCAGACAGGAGCTGCGGAACATGAGTGAGCCGTGTATGTAGGGCGAATTGAACAGGAAATCCGATTTATCCGGACGTCCCGGCATCAGCCGGATCCCCAGCACACCGCTCTGCGGGTTGAACATGCGGCAGTTGCTGCCGACAAAGTCGATATCCTCGTGCTCCTGTAAATACGCCACCTGTTTTTCGATCCGGTCGGGCTCGGATATATCATCCGCATCCTGCCGGGCAAGATATTCCCCCCTTGCCTCGCGGATGCAATGATTGAGCGTCCCGGCCAGGTGCTGATTGGTCGGATTGTGCAAAAGTCGGATGCGCTCGTCCATCATCGCAAACTTGGCAAGCCATTCCGAAGTGCCGTTGGTCGATGCATCATCACAGATGATGATCTCCAGATTCTCGTAAGTCTGTGTCAGCAGGGACCGGATGGAGGCATCGAGCAGATGCTCATCCGCATTATATACACCCATGATCACAGACACCAAAGGAGTACCCATTGCCTTCCCCTCCACATGTTTGGACTTCCTCGGAACCCTCCAAAGCACCGTCTTGCTGGTCTCTTTTGCCCTGTGCTTTGCGACTTGCCCTTGCAATACACAAAGTATCACTGCGGGCAAGTCACTTTGCACAGGACAAAATATACTGCGCAATCCGGCACTTTTCCGGTTTCCGAGTAAGTCTATTATGGATTTTTATATTGACTTCAGACGATACCCCCAGCATCGTACCACATCCCAGCAGCGCAGAGCCGGACGGCACAGCGGCTTGAGGGGCAGTTTGCTGACTGCAAGTGTGCCGTAGGTCCAGTACAGCTCCGTGGAGGGCTTTTTTCCACGCAGCCGCCGGAGCAGCCGGTGCAAAAACAGATGCTCCCGCAGGATCCGCTCCGCGCCCTCGAGCACCAGTGTGTCCGAATAGGACTCCGTCACATCGTCACAGAACGGGAAATCCCCGAACGCCCGCGCCTCCCGGCTGTCCGTGCGGTACATCAGTCCCGTGAGGAGTCCCCTTGTGAGCCGGTGCATCCGCTCCGGATCAAATCCCTCATAACGGATCTTCGGCGCACAGACTGCCGCGAATTCCCGGCAGATCCGGACCTGTGTCTCACTGCGTGCTGCAAGGGTGCTGTCCACCGCCTTCATGACGGGCGCATACCGGTTGTCTTCTGTTTTTCGGTAGCCGATCGTCATGCCATGCGGTGCTGCACACATGCATTCAAACAGATTGTTATTGAATTTGGTGATCACAGCCGCCGGGCTGCGATGCGAAAAATACCAGGTATGGTACACGCCGTCCGCTGCTGCCTGCGGGCGGGCATACATCCCGAAATAGAAGCCGTTGATCGAAGGGATCTGTTCGGAGAGCTGACGCAGACTGCGCTGCATCGACCCGGTCCATCCTGTATCGACAATCCCGAAGGGAGTGCCGTCCATGAGTCCCTCCTGTGCAAAATACGCTGCTGCCGCTTCATAGGCGGCGGCAGAATTCTCCGTCACCTGTCTGTGAAAGAGCTTCGAGCGCCGCAGCTGCATGCAGACCTCGGCAAAGCCGGGCTCATCAAGTGCCTCCTGCTCGCGTGCAGCATCAAAGCCGAGCGAGTCATACAGTGCCGTGCGCTGTGCATCATCGAGCGAGGCGCGGTCCAGGATGTGCCGCATCGTCAGGTTCGTCCCCCGATGCAGCAACAGCTCCATGGTCTCCTCCTCCCCGATGCGGTGATAGGACGGCATCCGCAGCGAGGCCCGGGAGCAGTACAGATACCGCAGCTCGAGCGACACCGGACAGACCCTTGCGATCTCCCGGGCGATCCCGAGCATCACATACCCGTCCCTTGCCAGGAAATACAGCCGTCTAAGGCCGATGCGCTCGGCCTGGAGCAGGACATGCCACACATAGGTAAAGAGCACGGGGGCGGTCACCTGTGCCGTCAGGCGGGCATGGTCATCGGACAGGGCGGGCAGCAGTTCCTCCGCTGCTTGCGCATAGGCCGGGAACTGCCGGAGCACACCTGCATACTTCTTCTCCATCCGCAGGGCTACAGCTCCACGCCGTTGCGGCGCAGGAGCTCCCGTGCGGATACCACGGAATCCACGCCGTCGGCATTCTTCACCGGTGCAAATTCATAGGCTCTGTCCACCTCATAGGACAGGCAGCTCTTCTGCATATGCACCATGTCGAGCACGAGCGTCTCGAACTTGTAGGCATTCGGTGCCTGGGGCTTCACGAGCTCCCCGGCGTCATTGATGTACGGCACCTTCTTGTTGACCACATGCACCGGCAGCTCACCGGCGGCAAGCTCGAGCAGGCGGTCGGTCCGGAACAGGTAGTTCAGGATCACGCCGTAATTATAGGACAGCCGTCCGTCGGGCTCCCGGCGGGTGACCATCTCCTCGGTCATTTCATAGTACTCCACGATGGAGGGGGTTCCGTCCTCGAGGCAGAGCACACCGATGCGCTCCTCCGGGTCGGCCTTGCTGACGACCTTGGCACCGGACTCGCTGCCGGAGAGGATCGTCGCACCGATGAAGGCGGGATCGGCAATGCGCTGGAGCACATTGTCCACGGCAAAGACATTGAGCCACTCGATGCCCTCACGCTGGAGCACGCCCTGCAGTCCTGCACGGAGCATGGAGGAGAACCAGCCGCCGTTGCCGTTCGGGGAGGTGGCAATACGCCCCTTTTCCTCGAGCAGGATCTTTCCATTCCCGTCCACTGCCGGTGCCATCTCCTGTACGAAGAAGTGTACATATTCCGGATTATAGCCGAAATACTTCATCTCCTCGAAGAATTCCCGGGTGTCCTCATCGTTCTTCTCACTGGTCATCACGAACAGCGGTACATAGGCACCCGCCTTGTCCACGACCTCCTGGAGGTTGCGGATGAGGCATTCAAAGATGTACAGCGGGTGGGTCTGGCCCATATTGTACATGCCCTTGGGCTTATCAAAGCCCAGGCGCGTCCCCATGCCGCCCGCGAGCAGCACGGCGCCGACCTTGCCCTGGCGGATGGCCTCAAGACCGGCTGCCTCAAAGCGGTCATGGCTCTCGGCGATGTCCTGGAGCGTCAGCGCCCCGAGGGGCTCGAGCTTCCCGCGCTGTGCTTCCTCACTGCGTGCGGCAAAAACCTGGAGCAGGCCCGGATCGAGCGCATCGATCTGCTCGAGCAGGGCGTCCTGCTCGGTATCGGTCAGGGTGCCGAACCACTTGAGAAGATGTGTCTGCCCGCATGCTTCGAGCTTTTCCTTCGCCTGTGTAAAATTCATATGTCGATTCACTCCTCTTCCTTTAAAATGGGGATCGGGTATCCCCGCTTGAACGTCACGATATATTCATAACTTCATTATATCATAGTTGACATTAAAAATCAAGCGTCTTTCCTCCGGTAAATGTTACAGCTTTTTCCGGAAAATGGGGTCCCAAACTGGGATTTTGACCATGAATGAGAGGATTTCCGGGGAGTCTCTCACAAAAAAAGCACCCCCGGTCCGCCGGAGGTGCCAAAAAGTCAGAATACAAGCTTATAGATCCTGTAAAAAACATCCAGATGCTGCTGGAGATTGTACCGGGTACGGTAGCCGGGGTCGTTGGTCAGGAACAGCGAGGGCGTCAGATAGCTGCCGTCGCCGTCAAAGCCCTTGACGACCACATAGTGCTGCCCGCCGGAGACATTCTTGCTGCCGAGCATGACGGGCCGTCCCGAGCGCAGGATGTCATACAGATGCTGCATGATGGTCTGCGTGATCGAGCAGTCATAGGTCTCCACGGTGTACCCCATACCGGAGAGCTCCGACCAGTTGGCCAGTGCGCCGTCCCATGTGAAATGCAGGAGGTCCCGCATGGTCACCGGGGTCACCTGCGACTGCGTCCGATAGCTGTGGAGCATGGCCATGGAGGTCACAAGGCAGCCGCTGTTGCCGATGGTATCGCTGCCAAGGGACTGCGAAGCCCAGGGCTCGTCGATCTGCTTGTAGGACACCACGTCAAGGTCGATCTGTCCGCTCTGCACGGATGCCGTATCCGGCAGGTCCGGTGTCTGCACCGTCTCCTGGACGTTTGCACCGCCCGTGCTGTCAAAGACATAGACCGTCCCATCGATCGTCAGGGTCTCGCGCAGTGCCATGACGCCGGTCTCCTTGAAATAGCAGGTCACATTGTTCACGGTCTGCCAGGCGCTTCTGAGCATCACGCCGTCCGCGCCGAAGTAGTAGCGGTTGCCGCCGATGGTCTGAAGTCCGGTCACCATCACGCCGTTTGCGTCGAAATAGTAGGTACTGCCCGAGAGGGTCTCGAAGCCCTTGACCATCACGCCGGTCGCTGCAAAGCAGTAGCACTTGCCGTCCACCTCACAGATGCCGGTGCGCATCACGCCGTCGGTGCCGAAGTAGTACCGTCCGTCCGCCAGCTGCACCCAGCCGTGGGCCATCACACCGTCCGTTCCGAAGTAGAACATCTTCCCGGCGATCGTGGTAAAGCCCTGTGCCATCACGCCGCTGTCCGCGAAATAGTACACATCGTCCCCCAGATGCAGGAAGCCCGTGTACATCCCCATGGTCTCGGGGTTGAAATAATACCGCTGTCCTGCGACGGTCTGCCAGCCGCTGCCCTGCACGCCGTTTGCGGCAAAGAACAGCCGTCTGCCGTCCACCTCACAGATGCCGGTGCGCATGACGCCGTCATCACCGAAGCAGCGTCTGCCGTCCGGCATATCCTGCCAGCCGGTATACATGACGCCGTTCTCGTCAAAGCAGAAGATCTTGCCGCCGATGGTGATAAAGCCAAAGGCCTGCTGTCCGTCGGCTCTCAGATAATAGACATTCCCGTCCAGGTGCAGAAAGCCGGTATACATCTCCCCGCTTGCAGGATGGAAATAGTACCGGTTGCTGCCGATGGTCTGCCAGCCGGTACACATGACGCCGTTCTCATCGAAAAAGTATTTCTTGCCGTCGATGGTATGCAGTCCGGTGTACATCAGGCCTTCCGTGCCGAAGTAATAGCGGCTGCCGTCCAGCGTGATCCAGCCCGCCGTCATGCCATAGTCATCCCCGAGATAGTAGGCATCCCCGGACTGCTGCCAGCCCGTCAGGAGCACGCCGTTTTCATCGGTCAGGATGACACGGGAGCCGTCCCACTGAAGTCCTGCGCGGATCACACCGCTTTCACGGTCGGCAAAGCTTGGGTTGCCGTCCTGCATGAAGTACCCGAGGATCTGGGTGCCGTCCTCACGGAAGGCGTAGCGGACATCCCCGATGTCATACAGCCCCGTGATCTTGCCCTCCTCCTCGGAAACATAGTACCGGCTGCCGAAGTACTCCACCCAGCCGTAGACCGGTTCCCCGGTGGCCGGATCGTAGTAATACCGCTTGCCGTCAACGGTCTGCCAGTCGATCTTGAGTGCGCCGGTCACACCGAACAGATACGGGGTGCCGCCGATCTCCTGTACGCCCTCGGCATAGCTGCCGTCGGTGCGCTGAAAATACAGCTTGCCGTCCTGCTCCTCCCATGCGCCCTCGCTGTCCGCCGCCTCCTGCGCCTGTGTCTCCTCCACAGCCGGTACCTGTGCGGGCAATGTGTCTTCGTCCTGCGCCATCGCCCCGAACGCACCCGTGCTCAGCAGGAGCAGGGCCGTCAGGACCGCTGCCGCAGGACCTGATGGATGTGCCATTGGTCTCGCCTCCTTTTTGCTCCGGCACTTTTTGCCGGAATCTATTGTTCTTTCACGTCCCTGTCCGTTTCTTTTCTGTATCTATGCCGGACAGCTACGGGAAATCCGTTTGTCACAAATTCCCCAAGATCCCCATTATGCTTATTCTGCGGCTATACTTACTCTGCGACCGCGTACAGATTGGTCTCCCATGCCGGGATGTACAGGCGGTGACGCAGGTAGAGCTTGTATTTCGGACAAAGCTTTTTGACCAGCAGCGGCAGCTCGAACAGGTCCTCGTTGCGGTGGTAGACCGCCACGGCCAGCTTCGGGCGATGCGCATGGATGGTCTTGGCAGCGCCCCAGAGCGCCTCGCGTTCAAAGCCCTCCACATCCATTTTGAGGAAGGTCACGCTCTTGCCGCCGAGCAGGCTGTCCACGCTGCGTGCCGGGATGCTCCCGCCCTCCGTGGAGAGCACGGACTGCCGGCCGGATTTCGAGCTGAAGGGCAGCTCCGTATCCTTGCACCAGGCAGCGCACTCAAAGAGGCTCACGCGCTTCATTTCCTGCTCCTCCACATACCGCACGAGCTTCTTGAAGTTCTTCTTGTCCGGCTCGACAGCATGGATGGTGTAGTATTTGTGGTTGGTATATTCGAGCAGCTCCCGGATGGTATCGCCGTTGTAGGCGCCCAGGTCCACGAAGCATTCGTTGCGGGTCGGCCGCAGGATGCGCCGGTAGATGACCTCCGGCTCCTCGGTGATGTGGGTGAGGTAGTGGAGGTTGCCGCTGATCTTGAAGTGGATGACGTTCAGGAATACCCGGCGGGACTCATCGTCCGCAAAGCTCCGGTAGACCGCATTGAGCTCGTCAATGTGCTCCATGCAGTAGTCGTAGGTGAACAGTCCTCCCCCGATCACGGGAACATCGGGCACATACAGGGTGTGGCGCTTGGCCAGGGCACGGATGTAGTCCACGAGCTCCGGATAGCCGGCGGCGAAGGCCAGGACGATCACAAAATCGTCCACCATCTCCTCGACCTCACTGAGCTTATGTACGCGGTAGCCGGCGAAGGAATGCCCCCGGACGAAATCGTCGCTGGCAAAGATGCCGGCCACGGCAATGCCGTACTCCCGGAACACCGACATGATCTTCATGGCGCCGTCCCCCATCCCGTAGATGAAGATGGGTCTGCGCTCGGCCTGCAGGCGTTCCCAGCAGGATACCTTTTCCGTGATGAGGCTCTCAAGCCCTGCCCCCCTGGGGGGAAATGCTGTGACATTCATGCTGTATTACGGTCCTTTCTCATTCACCCGGATGCTCGCTGTCGTAATCGAACAGGCCGTCGTCGTGATGCATATGGGGCATCCCGAGCATATCCCGTCCGCGGATGTTGTACCTGTCACGCTGTTCGGTGATGTACTTGTCGAGCAGCTGCATCACCTCGCGGGGACGCTTGATGCTCACGACATCCTTCTCCGGCGAGTCGGTGTCCCGGCTGCAGATATGGATGGTCCCGCAGCCGAACAGGCGCTGCCCGAACGGCAGGCACAGCTTCTTGTCCGTGATCTTGTACAGATCGATCTCATCCTCCTCGAGATTGAGGAATCCCGTGCGGCAGATGAACTTGGTGGGTGTCAGATAATATCTGGTGAACGACCAGGGAAGCCCGAAGATCGTGCGTTTCTTGTCCGTCCAGACGTATTCAAAGCCTTCGTTTGCCATAATGCCTTCCTTTCCCGGCCGTTTGCTATCATGTATTTATCAGAGTGTGACCTGTGTCACGCCGCCGCCGAGCACGGCGCTCTTCTCACTGCCGTGCAGGCGCACGGTAAAGGTCTTGTCGGTGGGAGTGGCCGTCACGGTCACGGTATCGCCCGTGCGTACTGCGTGCAGCTCCGTCTGCTTTGTGCCCTTGCTGTCGCAGATCACGGTTTTCGCTTCCCTGCCGTCTGCCAGGCCGTAGATCACAGCCTCGGCATCCTGCACATAGTCATACTCCGCGCTGTCCTTATACTTGCCGTACACGATAATGGAGGCAGGACGTGCGAGCACCGGCATCTCCAGGAAGCTGCAGGTCCTGTGGATGTATCTGCCGCCCTCGTAGGTCTCCCCGGTGAGGATGTCCGTCCAGGTGCCCTCCGGCAGGTAGACATCGGCCGTGCCTTCCGCATTCATGACCGGTGCGCACAGCAGGTCATCGCCGAGCATGTACTGCCTGTCGAGTGTCAGGCATGCCGGGTCGTCTGCATAGCCGAGCACCATGGCGCGCATCATCGGGATACCCGTTTCGTGCGTCTTGACTGCCTGCGAGAACAGGTACGGCATCAGCCGGCCCTTCAGGTTCACGAAATGGCGCAGCACGGCGCAGGCATTCTCCGGGTTCTCCGGCGTATCCTCCTCATAGGCCCACGGTACGCGGTAGGAGGTCGAGCCGTGGAGTCTCGAATGGCTCGACATCAGGCCGAAGGCGCACCAGCGCTTGTAGACATCCGCGGTGGCTGTCTGCTCGAAGCCGCCGATGTCGTGCGAGAAGAAGCCGAAGCCCGATGCGCACAGGGACAGGCCGCCGCGGAGCGTCTCGGCAATGGAGGTGTACTCCGCCGAGCAGTCGCCGCCCCAGTGTACGGGGAATTTCTGGCCGCCCACGGTCGCGGATCTTGCAAAGAGGCAGGCGCCGTCCTTGCCGGTCACGCTCTCGAGTGTTTCAAAAACGGTCTTGTTATAGAGATAGGTGTAATAGTTGTGCATCTCGATCGGATCGGAGCCGTCATAGTAGACCACATCCGTCGGGATGCGCTCGCCGAAGTCCGTCTTGATGGCATCCACGCCGGTGGCAAGAACAGCCTTCAGCTTTTCGGCATACCATGCACACGCATCGGGATTTGTGAAATCCACGATCGCCATGCCCGACTGCCACAGATCCGTCTGGAACACACTGCCGTCCTTGTTTTTGATGAAGTACCCGTTTTTCACGCCCTCATCAAACAGGCACGAGCGCTGTGCGATGTACGGATTGATCCACACGCACACGCCAAGTCCGCGCTCATGCAGACGGGCGAGCTGGCCCTCGGGATCCGGGAAGGAAGCCTTGTCCCACTCGAAATTCGTCCACTCATAGCCCTTCATCCAGAAGCAGTCAAAATGGAACATATCCAGCGGGATATTGCGCTCCTTCATGCCGTCGATGAAGCTGTTCACGGTCTCCTCATTGTACTCGGTCGTAAAGGAGGTGGACAGCCACAGGCCGAAGGTCCGGGCCGGCGGCAGGGCGGGCTTGCCGGTGAGGTCCGTATAATGCACGAGGACCTCCTCGAGGTTCTCACCGCCGAAGAAATAGTACTCCATCTCCTCGCCGGGCAGTGTCATGCTGACCTTGGATACGGTATCCGAGGCCACCTCGTAGGACACCTTGCCGGCGCTGTTGACCAGCACACCGTAGCCCTTGCTCGAGAGATAGAACGGGATGCACTTGTAGCTCTGCTCGGAGCAGGTGCCGCCGTCGGAGTTCCAGGTCTCGACGTTCTGGCCGTTCTTGACGAAGGTCGTGAACTTCTCGCCGAAGCCGTAGATGCACTCGCCCACGTCGAGCGAGAGCTGTTCACGGACATACCCGGTCCTCGGGTCCTTCGGGTCGTTGAAGAAGCGGTCGTCCGCCTGGAGCGCAAGGCGTGCCTGTGCATGGAACGCGCTCTCCTCGATGTAGGAGGTCGAGCGCCATGCGCCGCCGGTCAGGCGCTTGCCGTCGTAGGCGTACTCCACATTCCAGTCATAGGCCTTGCGGATGCACACGCTCGTGCGTCCGGCGCTCAGACGGATGAAGTCCTCCCCCTCCTCGATCTTCGCGGTATACGAGTCAGGCTCGGTCAGTTCAAATCTCGGGTGGTTCTGCACCGTCCCCTTATGATGCACGATATGCACGCGGATCACATCATCCGTCACGGCCGTGTAGGTGATCTCAAGCGTCACACCGCCCAGTGTCATGGCTCGGTTGTAAATGGGATTCGAGGTCGCCAGCACCGTGACCGATCGGTCGGTGTGCGTCACCTCGTAGGCCATGGATGCGTAGTGCATCTCATAGCCCTTCTGTCCCAGCCAGAGTCCGTCAGAAAATTTCATAGATCTTATCCTCCTGCGTTTCTATCCTGCTGCCTGTCCGTCCGCTGTCAACCGGAGGAGCAGCAGCCCACGGGAACATTCCGGTATCCTCATTGTAGCATATTTCTTGTCAAAAGTCAATCGAATTTGGTATTATTTCATAGATTTAACAAGACGTGGGACACGCGGCCCCTCTCATGCCACGGGCAGCTCCACCAGATCGACAAGGGAGCGCAGGATGTTCACGGCATCGGTGAAGGTGACATCCCCGCTTCGGTCCACGTCCGCATTGGTCACGCCCTCGGGGGTGAGCGCCGCGGAGCCGAGCTGATCCTTGTTGACGGCGATGACATCGAGAATGTCCGTATCCCCGTCACAGTCGGCATCGCCCCAGGTCACACTGGAAGGAGCGGTGGGTGTCTGTGTGGGGTCGTCCTGCACATCGGGGGGCGTATAGGTCGCAAGATCCGGCAGCTCGTCGAGCGTGATGCAGTACTCGCTCTGGTAGATCTCCGTGAGCGTCTCCTTGGGATTGTTCTGCTCGCTCGTCAGGTAATTCTGGTACCACGGGCAGAACCACAGCCATGCCGCACCGGTGCTTTGGAGATTTTCCAGCGTGGGGATGGAATCGTTCTCGGTCATGGCGACCATCTTCTGACCGTCCGTGCTTGCCACCAGGCTGTAGAAGGTCGAGGAGATGGCGCTGAGATTGGGCTCACCGTCCTTGCAGTTGTACTTGTCATAGCCCACGATGTCCACCACATCGTCACCGGGGTACCAGTCAGCGGACGCCGGTGTGGTATAGCCGGTCCACACCCAGATGATGTTGTCGAGCCCGTACTCATTCGTCAGGCGGTCGTACAGCAGGCGGTAGAGTGCCTTGCACGGCTCCGGGCCCTCGGCGCCCCACCAGAACCAGCCCCCCTCCGCTTCATGGAGCGGACGGAAGAGCACGGGCGCCCCGGCATCCTCCAGGATCTGGAATTTTTGTGCCACATAGTCGATGTCCCGCATGACCTGTGCATGCTCCCAGGTGCCCTCGGTGACGGCATTGGTGACGCTGAAATCGGTATACTGCGCACTGGCCGACTGCACATAGAAGGCGGTCTCCTCGGAGCCCTCGGTGCAGGGGACGTTCCAGTGCCAGGTGATCGCGGCGATGCCGCCGTACTCGGTCACCCACTGTGCGGCACGCTCGGCGGCGTTGTCATCCCAGGTGGCACCGTCCCGGTAGGTCAGGAAATCAATGCCCCGGATGGCCGGCTGCTTGCCGGTGGTCTCAAGGATGTATTCAAACTCCGCCTCGTTGTCCTTGATGTAGTTGTCCGGATCGTTCCACTGGTTGTAATTGTGGGACCCGCAGTACTCCTGCTGTCCGGAGAGGATGTGGTTCCCGTACTGCTCGCACAGATAGCTGTACAGCCGCTGCGCCTGCGGACTTGCATTCGGATTGCACAGCGTCTTTGTCGGGGAGAGCGCCGAAATGGCGGGATCCGCCGGGGTCAGGGTGAGGTAGTCATAGTAGGTATAGCCCCAGTAGCTCTCGAGCTCGATGGTATTCTTCCCCGCCTTCAGGCGCACAATGCTCGTGATCTCCTCGAACTGCGTGTTGAACGGACAGGTCAGCTCCCCTTCGTTCGAGCCGTTGACATTGAGGTACTGCACCTTCTTGTTGGGGTCGCTCGGCTCACAGTAGCACACGGCCATTTCATACAGCCCCGCCTCCGGGACCTCCACATCCACGCTGATCCTATGGCCCTTCTCTCCGAGGAACACAAAGCCCCCGGAGGCATTGGTCAGGTCGTAGTCGATGCCCGTCCCGTCCTCCTCAGTGTTGCCCGTCCAGCCCTCAGTATAGACCTTCTCCTGTCCGTAGCTTCCGTCCTCGAACTCATAGCGCAGCACGGCATCCGCTGCACGCAGGGGACTTGCCGGCACGGCCGCAGCGGTCAGTCCGAGTGCCGCGATGACAGCGGCGATCCTGTATTTCTTCATAAGCTTCCTCCTTGCTTTTTCAGTCAAGCGGCGTGAAGGTGTAGCCGCAATTGCTTGCATAGGTCTGTGCATTGGAGCCTGCCCTGCCGCAGATCTCCCCGGTAAACTGCGTGTGCGGGATCACACGGATCAGCACGGAATAATCGGTGATGTTCCCGGATTCATCCGTCCAGACCCCGTCGCACTCGGTCTGCTGCTCCTCATAATAGGAATTGCAGATGGTGGTGTTTTCTCCCTCAATCACACAATCCGGATTCAGGATGGTGATGCGGCTAAGCTGCGTGCATTCCCGGAAGGCATCGTCACCGACCGACTGCACCCCGGCGGGCACGGTGATCTCCTGCACGCCCGCATACATAAAGGCCTGATATCCGATCTTTTGCAGGCTGTCCGGCAGGACCACGTTCCTGAGTGCCGTGCAGCCCTCAAAGCTCCCGGCACCAAGGCTCGTCACGCCCTCCTCAAGTGTCACGCCCGTCAGCTTCGTGCAGTTCTTGAAGGCATTATAGCTGATGTCGGTCACGCTGCCCGGTACGGTCACACTTGTGATCCTTGTATTGCCGTAGAACATGGAAGCCGGAAAGCTCGTCACGGAATCCGGGATGACCAGATCCCCGCTGCACGCGGAGACATCCACCAGAATGCCGTTGACGACCACATACGGGTCCTTCATCTGCTGCAGGGCAAGCCACAGCGAATCCTTGAAGGCATTCGTGCCGATGCTCTTCACGCCTGCCGGGATCTCCATTTCGGACAGGCTGATGCATCCCTTGAAGCAGCCGTTACCGATCGATGTCAGCGCTGCGGGGAGCTGCAGTGAGGTCAGGCCGGAGCAGTCCTCGAAGGTGCTGTTTTCCAGCCATTGCATGCTATCCGGCAAGGCTGCGCTTTTCAGCTCCGTACAGCCGGAGAAGGCAGAGCTTCCCAGATAGGTGACGCTCTCCGGCAGGGTGATGTCCGTCAGCCCCGTACAGCCGTAGAAGACACCGTCGCCGATCTTCGCAACACTGTCCGGCAGGGTGAGACCCGGCAGTGCCGTGCAGCCGCGGAAGGCGAACTTGCCGATCGTCGTGACCGTATCGGGAAGGCTGATCTGCTCGAGCGCCGAACAGCCGTCAAAGGCATAGTTTCCGATGCTGCTGACGCCCCTGTAAACGTGTACGCGCTTGATGCCTGCGCGGTCCTGATACCACGGTGCGCGGTAGGAGCCGTTATCGATAAAGTCCTTCATCGCCCCCGTGCCCCTGATCGTCAGGGTGCCTTCGGTATCAAGCGTCCATTCGACGTCCTCTCCGCAAGTACCGGAGCGCAGGATCTCCGGGGCGCTGCTTTGCAGAAGCTGCGACCGGAGCAGGGCAAGGTCGATGACATTGGTGTAAGCATCAAAGTTTGCATCGGCAAGCACCTCCTGCAAGGGGGTGAACGCCGTTTTCCCGACCAGATACTTTTGCAGCAACACAAGATCGGTCAGGCCCGTACCGCCGTCCCCGTCGATGTCCCCGGCCTCGGGACACGCCTCGAACCGATAGCCGAACCAATTCGCATAGCTCTCGAGCGTCCCGCCCTCGGGCGCACACAGAACGCCGCCGAAGTATCCGTGCTCCTCATAATATCCCTCCTGCGGATACGGCAGGGACATAAAGACATACTCATATTCATTGCTGATGGTGGACTGATCGTATGAGATCTCACAGGACGGATTGAGGATAGTCAGGTGCGCAAGGTTCCTCTGGCCGGAAAACGCCTGACCGATCTCCGTTACCTGCGGACCGACGATCACATGGCCCGGACAATCCGGATACATTGCCTCGGACAGCGCACCGCTGCCCGTGATGAGCAGAAGGTCCGTCTCCGGGTCATACCGCCAGATCAGATCGCCCTTTTCTTTGTATGTCCGCTGCTGCGCTCCTGCGGGAAGCTGCGGTGTCAGCGCGGCTGTCAGAAGCACTGCCGTGACCAATGCGGCGATGTTCCGGTGTTGCATATCTTTCCTCCTTAAGATGACGCAAGGGGACGCAAATAAGCGCCCCCTGTGCTGAACTTACTCCTCGTTTGTGGCAGCAATGGCCGCGATGACCTCCGGAAGGAGGTTGGACGGCAGCGGCTCATACCGCAGAAATTCCATCGTAAAGCTGCCCATACCGCGGGTCACCTGACGCAGGTACATGGCAAAATCATGCATCTCCCGCATGGGGACCTCGGCGGTGATGGCGGTCTCACCCTTGCCGGCGGGCTCCATGCCCAGCACACGGCCGCGGCGCTTGTTGAGCTCGCCCATGATGTCGCCGGTGTTCTCATCCGGAGCGGTCACCACCAGGGTGTTGATCGGCTCGAGCATCACGGGATCTGCCTGACGCATGCCCTCCTTGTAGGCGATGGAGGCAGCCATCTTGAAGGCCATTTCGGACGAATCCACCGGATGGTAGGAGCCGTCGAGCAGGATGGCCTTGAGACCGACGACCGGGCACCCGGCCAGAACGCCCTTCTTCACGCAGTCCTGGAGACCCTTCTCGACTGCCGGGAAGTAATTCTTCGGCACGCTGCCGCCGAATACCTTCTCCTCAAATACCAGCTCGTCGCTCACGCACGGCTCAAAGGCGATCTTGACATGGCCGTACTGACCGTGACCGCCGGACTGCTTCTTATGCTTGCCCTCGGCCTCGACCTTGCGGCGGATGGTCTCGCGGTAGGCCACCTGCGGCTCGGAGAGCTTGACCTCGGCACCAAACTTGGTCTTGAGCTTGTTCACGGCGATCTCCAGGTGCTGCTCACCCAGACCGCTGAGGATCATTTCCTTCGTGGACGGATCCTGCTCATAGGTCAGGGTCGGGTCCTCCTCGACCAGACGCTGCATACCGGCAGAGATCTTGCTCTCATCGCCCTGGTTCTTCGCACGCACGGCCATCGAATAGCACGGATGCGGGAATACGGGCATCTCTGCCTGTGCCACGCGGGCGGCATCGCACAGGGTATCGCCGGTGCAGGCGGAGATCTTCACAGCTGCAATGATGTCGCCGGCCTCGGCGGCCTTGATCTCGGTCTGCTTTTTACCCAGCAGCGTATAGAGCTTGCCGAGCTTCTCCTCACTGCCCGTGCGGGCGTTGGTGACAGTCATATCCGGCGCGATCTTGCCGGAGAGGATCTTCAGATAGCTCATCTTACCCACGAACGGGTCGGCCACGGTCTTGCACACAAGGGCGGCAAGCGGGGCAGCGGCATCGCAGACGATCTCCACGGGCTCCTCGCCGGAGGCTGCCTGTGCCGGGGGCACCTCGTTGGCAGCCGGTACGAGCAGACCGAATTCCTTGAGCAGCATGTCAATGCCGGCCATGGTCGCAGCGGAGGTGCAGACCACGGGGGTGATCTGGCCGCTGTTCATGCCGCGGTGGATGCCGTCGATGAGCTCCTTCTGCGTGAAGGCTTCACCCTCGAAGAACTTCTCCATGAGTGCCTCGTCCGTCTCAGCCACAGCCTCGGTGATGGCGGCCAGCAGACCCTCGAGACGGTACTCCTTGTCGGTCGTCTCCTCGTTGGGCAGCGGCACCTCCACGGACTTGCCGTTGCCGTCGTAGGTGTAGGCCTTCATCTCGATGAGGTTGACATACGACACGATCTCGCTGTCCTTGATGACCGGAACGACCACCGGGCATACCGTGGGGCCGAAAACGGTCTTGAGGTCGGTCAGTACATTATAGAAATTCGCATCCTTGTCATCGATCTTCGTAATGGCAAACATGGTGGCCTTGTTCATGCTGCGTGCAGCGGCATAGGCCTTCCTGGTGCCGACACGCACGCCGGACTTGGCCGATACGGTGATGAGTACGGTATCCGCAGCCGTGATGCCCGAGAGCTGCTCCCCTGCAAAATCGAGGATACCCGGGGTATCGAGCAGGTTGATCCAGCTGCCGTCATAGGCAAAGCCTGCCAGCGCCGTGGACAGCGATGCCTTGCGGCGGATCTCCTCGGGATCATAGTCGCAAACGGTCGTGCCGTCCGCGATCTTCCCGTGGCGGTCACTGGCGCCTGCTGCAAACAGGAGGGCTTCTGCGAGTGCGGTCTTACCGGAGCCGTGGTGGCCCGTGAGTGCGATATTCTTGATCTTGTCTGCCTGGAACTGATTCATGATGCGTAACGCTCCTTTGCTGTGTGATTTGCAGAGGCTCCCGTATCCCGGGGCTCTGCCTTGCAATACAATGTCTTTATTATACCATTTGTAGGACTGTTTTGCAATCGGGCAAAAACATTTTCTATATATTTTATAGAAGCCCGTCTATCAAATTGTGCAGATTGACCAAAAACGTGAGAAGTTCTGCATCGGATTGCCAATTTTCACGCCCGGCAGTTGCAATCTGCGGCACAATCTGTTATAATAACAGAGAAATGTACAAATGAAAGGAGCAGTCTTATGCGACACACCATTTTTACCGCCCTTATCTGCGGGCTTTTTGCGGGTACACTCTGCACGGCGCTCCCGGTGCAGGCAGCGGATGAGGAGGGAACGGTCCTTGGCACGGCGGAGCGTGGCGGCGTGATCTACACGATCTACCAGGACCATGCCGCCGTGTCCGGCGCAAATGCAGATCTCTCGGGGGATGTCACGGTACCCGTTCAGGTGGACGGCCTGCCCGTGACGGAGATCAAGGGGCGGTCCTTTGTCGATGTGAACATCACCACGCTCACCCTGCCGAGCACTGTGGAGGTCATCCGGCAGAACGCCGTCCTTCGATGCGACGATCTCACGGAGGTGACGGTCCTGGAGGGCACGACCACGCTTGAGTACCACCCGTGGCAGAAATGCAAGAAGCTCAAGACGCTGCATCTGCCGGCGAGCCTGAACTCGGTGCAGGGACGGATCGTCCTGAACTGTCCGCTGCTCACCACGGTGGATGTGGCAGAGGACAACGAGACATTCGTCTGCAAGGACGGGATGTTCTGCTCGAAGTCCGGCATTCTCTATCAGCTTCTGGACACACAGCGCCAGGATGTCGTACTGCCCGGGAGCATCACGCAGATCAGCAGCTATGCCTTTGAGGACTGTGCGGTGCAGTCGGTCTCCATGCCGGGTGTCACCAAGATCGCCCTGTATGCCTTCAAGAACTGCACCTCGCTGCAGGAGGTGGAATTATCCGACGAGCTCAAGGGCCTGGGAACGGGTGTGTTCTACGGCTGCACCTCCCTTGAGGAGGTCACCATGCCCGAAAATGTCATTTCGATCAGCAGCATGTGCTTTGAGAATTCCGGACTGCGCCGCATCACGATCCCCGGGGCGGCGACCGGGATCAATACCGACTTTTCCACTGCGCTCAATTCCCCCGATGTCACCGTCATCTACGGTGTGGAGGGCAGTGCGGTCGAGGCCTTTGCGGAGCAGTACGGCTACCGCTTCCTGCCCATCGGCACAGACTATGTGCTCGGGGATGTGAATGCGGACGGCAGGATCAATGCCAACGATGCCTCCGTGACGCTCGTGGCCGCCGCACGCATCGGTGCCAAGCGTGATTCCGGCCTGACACGGGCGCAGCGCTATGCCGCCGATGTCACCTGGGACAATGCCGTCAACGCCGTGGACGCCTCCCGCATCCTGCAATATGCGGCCTATGTCGGCGCGAAGGGTACGAAGGATCTTGAGAGCTACCTGGGACGCTGAGCGCAGCTTTTCTTTGAAAACCGCATTTAATGGATACACGGTAAAATCAAGCGGCCATTTTTTGTAGTAACCGAAGAATAATACAATGCCCCGAAGCACTTTGAAATGCTTCGGGGCATAACTTCTATATGGGTATCCGTCTTAATCGGAAGGGGCTTTCTCTGTTACTTTGCCTTCGTGCGGATCTCCTCTTCGAGCTTGGCGATGGCCTCCTGTGCGGGCATGGCGGGCAGCTCGCCCTCCTTGCGGGAGCGCACGGTCACCGTCTGCTCTGCGACCTCGTTGTCACCGATGATGAACATATACGGCACGCGGTCAAATCTTGCCTGCTTGATCTTCGGGCCGATGTTGTCATCCTCATCGTCCACCGTCACACGCATGCCCTTCTCCTGCATCTGTGCTGCCAGTGCATGGGCATATTCGTTGTGCTCGGGACGGATGGGCAGCAGACGCACCTGCTCGGGTGCCATCCACAGCGGCAGGACACCTGCGTACTTCTCAATGAGCAGTGCGAGCGTTCTCTCGTAGCAGCCCACGCTCGTGCGGTGGATGATGTACGGCGTTTTCTGCTTGCCGTCCTTGTCGGTGTATTCCATGCCGAACTTCTTGGCGATCTGCATGTCGATCTGGATGGTGATGAGCGTGTCCTCCTTGCCGAACACGTTCTTGATCTGGATGTCGAGCTTCGGGCCGTAGAAGGCGGCCTCGTCGATGCCGATGGTGTAGGTCAGGCCGATGTCATCGAGGATGCGCTTCATGGCGCCCTGTGCCGCATCCCACTGCTCCGCCGTACCCTCGTACTTGTCCCCGCGGTCCGGATCCCACTGGGAGAAGCGGTAGGTCACATCCTCCGCCAGGCCGATCGTCTCCAGGCAGTACTTGGCAAGATCCAGACAGCCCTTGAATTCCTCCTCGAGCTGGTCCGGACGCAGGATCAGATGTCCCTCGGAGATCGTGAACTGACGCAGACGGATCAGACCGTGCATCTCGCCGGAATCCTCCTTGCGGAAGAGCGTGGACGTCTCGCCCAGACGCATGGGCAGGTCACGGTAGCTGCGCTTGCGGTTGAGGAAGACCTGGTACTGGAACGGGCAGGTCATCGGACGCATGGCAAGGCATTCCTTGGTGTCGTCATCCGGGTCGCCCAGGATGAACATGCTGTCGCGGTAGTGATCCCAGTGGCCGGAGATCTTGTAGAGCTCCCGCTTGGACATGAAAGGCGTCTTGGTCAGCAGATAGCCGCGCTTGTACTCCTCGTCCTCGATCCAGCGCTGGAGCGTCTGGATGACCTTGGCACCCTTGGGCAGCATGATCGGCAGGCCCTGTCCGATATAATCGACGGTCGTAAAATACTCGAGCTCACGTCCGAGCTTGTTATGGTCACGCTTCTTGGCCTCCTCACGGCGCTCGAGCTCCTCCTGGAGCTGGGAAGCCTTCGGGAAGGCGGTGCCGTAGATACGCGAGAGCATCTTGTTCTTCTCATTGCCGCGCCAGTACGCGCCCGTGCAGGACAAAAGCTTGAAGGCCTTGACGGGCTCGGTCGACATCAGGTGGGGGCCGGCGCACAGATCGGTGAATTCGCCCTGACGGTAGAAGCTGATGGGCTCGCCCTTGCCGGCGTGCTCCTCACACAGCTCGACCTTGTAGGGCTCCTCCATCTCCCGGAGCGTCTGCAAAGCCTCCTCCGGGGAGAGGTTGAACTGCTCGATGGGCAGCTTTTCCTTGACGATCTTCTTCATCTCGGCCTCGATCTTCGTGAGCTCCTCGGCCGTGAAGGGCTGCTCGACATCAAAATCGTAATAGAAGCCCCCGTCGATGGCCGGACCGATGGCCAGGCACACCTGCGGATACAGGCGCTTGACGGCCTGTGCGAGCACATGGGAGGCCGTATGCCAGAAGGTCCTTCTGCCGTCCTCGTCATCGAAGGTCAGCACCTCAAACGTGCAGTCCTGCGTCAGGGGCGTGCGCAGATCACAGACCTCCCCGTTGATCCTCACGCAGCAGGCGGCCTTGTACAGGCCCATGCCGATGCCGCGGATGACCTCGGCGGCGGATACGTTTTCTTCGGCTTCACGGACGGAGCCGTCCTTAAGTGTCAGTTTCAGCATAATTCTCTCTCCTTATCTTGATGATGGTTCCGATGCGTCCTCGGGCGCCTCCTGCGTCTCCACCAGCACGGCCGTGCGCCGGTAGAGGAGCGCCCGGAGCTCCTGGCGGGCATCCCTGCAGCCCAGGGAAAAGCCGGCCAGGGCGATCCCCCAGAAGATCACGAGCATGAACAAAAGCAGCCAGCCCCGCCATACCGCAAGGCAGGCCACGATGACCGACCAGAGCACCAGAAAGCCCAGGATCACCGGATGCAGCCGCATCTGTGTCACGACCTCGGTGCCGCCGTCCTCCTCATCGTGCAGTGTCACGGTGAGCTCGGGACGAAAAGGGTTGGGGATCCGGCTCTTACAGGTCAGGGCGAAGCCCTCCTCCCGTTCGCTGCCGGTCAGCGCTGCGCCGTACATGGTGACAGCCGCACGCAGATTTTCCGCCGCAAGCTCCGGCGGATCATCGGTCCCGAAGCTGTCCGCGGCCCGGAACAGTAAGGCTCGTTTCACGCATATCCCCTCCTTCTCTAAAATCCCGGATGAAGTGCCCAATAAAAAATCCCGGAGTCAGGGAAAGCTCTCCTGACTCCGGGACGATGTGACACCGTGGTTCCACCCGGAATTTGGCACTGCAAGTGTGCCCTCGTTGGGACCCTTTAACGCAGGTCACGCGCCGTGGATTGGACGGGCTCGGAGGCGGTCGGCAGTGCATGCGCCCCTGCTGCCGTTCTCAGCCCGCCGGCGGCAGCTCTCTGCAAGGGGAATGTGCGTGCAGTGTCATCCTCGTCATCGCTTTGTGTATACATCATAGCACATTTTCGGGCGTTTGTCAAGTGGTTTTTTCAGGTGCCCGGGGAACATGCATCCGCAAAAACCGGGGGCCTCATCGAAGGCTTCATCCGTGTTTCGTTCTTACTGCTCCTTGGGTGTTTCCAGACTGATGCAGACACCGGCCAGCATCCAGAACAGCGGTGTGCAGGTGATGCTCCCCACGGCTACAAGCTGCATGAGCAGGGACGCGATCACGGCACCGAACACGCCGGCATGCAGCCAGCTGTCCCCGTGCCGTCTGCCCCGGCGCACCACAAAGAACAGCAGCGCCAGATACAGCACGAGCATCGGTACGCCCATGGTCGCCGCCAGATGCAGATAGGTGTTGTAGCACCGGTCGAAGGTATTGACGTTCCCGGCCGGGACGCGGCTGCGGTAGAGCTGCGGATAGACCAGATTGTCCGGACCGGACCCGACCAGCGGGAAGCGGCCGATGATCTTGCCGGCAATGCGCCACTCAAAGCGGTAGGTATCCGGGATGGAGGCAATGTCGAAGCTGCCCTCCGGATTGGTCGAGCCCTCATTGATATAGTAGCCGCTGCCCTCCAGGCGGTAGGCGCTGTCCTTCCACATGATGCCGCCGTCGTACAGGGCAAAGCCGCTGCTGACGGTATTCTCGCTGTCACCGTTCAGGTAGGTGCTGTTGATCGCCGGGGAAATGCAGATCCAGATCACGCCGACCACGATGGCTGCCAGCGCACTGGCCACCCGTGCAAAGGCATGGCCGGGCGCCTTGTGCATCAGGGCATACAGGCACGCCCCCATCACCACCAGCACGGCGCCGCTCACGCCCACCAGACACTGCGTCTTGATGGCGGTCAGCGCAAAGCACGCACTGCAAGTCGTGTAGAAGATCCTTGCCTTCTTGTCCTCCGAGAAGAACGCCCCCAGCATGGCCGGGTAGAGCAGCATCACCAGCATGAGCGCCAGGAAGATCGGACTGCCCGTCAGGCCCGAGGGCAGGAACACCCGGAAGATCAGCGCGGGCTCAAGGTCACTGTAGTACGACGGGAAGCCCAGCGGCAGCATTTGCAGCAGGCTCCAGGCACATTCGGCAAGGCCCAGCCAGAGCATGCCGTGCAGTAGCTTCCTGCGGTTGTCATCCGTGCCAAGCTGTGCGCCGAGCATGAAGAAGCACCCGTAGAACACCAGTGCGAACACGCCCTCGCTCCGGCCGTCCGCACCGAACAGCGAGATCTTGTAGTCGTAGGAATTGTACAGGCTCACCACGCTCCAGGCGACCATGGCCGCGAGGATCCCGCCGGGGATGAACAGCGATCTCGGTGTCACCTGCTTCATGAAGCCGATGAAGGTGAACACCATCGCAAACACACCCGAGATGGCCAGCGCCATACCGGGGACGCTGTACACCTTTGCAAATTCCAGCACGCTTGAAAAAAGCGGCATGAGGATCACAAAGCTCAGGAGCACCTTCAGGTTGAACCGATAGAATTCCTCCGTTTTCATATTCAGGATGAAATTGGATCTTTCCGTGGTATGGAATATGGTCTTTGGCATATGCATCCTCCCTTGATCGTTTTCACAAAAAGGAAAGGGACGGCGTCCGGCCGTCCCCTGGTTTTTCGCATTCGGATCACTTGGCGTAATCCACCGTCCGGCTCTCCCGGATGAGATTGACCTTGATCTGTCCGGGATATTCCATCTCGTCCTCGATCTGCTGTGCGATCTGGCGGGCCACGAGCACCATCTTTTCATCGCTGATGACCTCGGGCTGTACCATCACGCGGATCTCACGGCCTGCCTGTACGGCATAGCACTTCTCCACGCCCTTGTAGGAGGTGCAGATCTCCTCGAGCTTTTCGAGACGCTTGATGTAGCTGTCGTAATTCTCGCTTCTGGCTGCCGGTCTTGCCGCAGAGATCGCGTCGGCTGCCTGTACGATGCAGGCAATGGCCGTTCTCGGCTCCACATCGTTGTGATGTGCCTCAATGGCATGGAGCACCTCCGGATTCTCATGGCACTTGCGGCAGACATCCACGCCGATCTGGACATGGGAGCCCTCCACCTCGGAGGTCAGTGCCTTACCGATGTCATGCAGAAGGCCTGCACGCTTGGCAAGGTTCACATCCACGCCCAGCTCCGCTGCCAGGACGCCGCACAGCTGTGCGACCTCGATCGAATGGGTCAGCACGTTCTGCCGGTAGCTGGTACGGAACCGCAGCCGTCCCAGGAGCTTGACCAGCTCGTGGTTCAGGCCGTGTACATTCGTCTCCAGGACGGCGCGTTCGCCCTCCTGCTTGATCTTGTGCTCCACCTCGCGCTTGGCCTTCTCGACCATTTCCTCGATGCGGCTCGGATGGATCCGGCCGTCCGCGATCAGGCGCTCGAGTGCGATCCGGGCGATCTCACGGCGTACCTGGTCAAAGCACGAGAGCGTGATGGCCTCGGGGGTATCGTCGATGATGAGGTCCACACCGGTGAGCGTTTCGAGGGTGCGGATGTTGCGGCCCTCACGGCCGATGATCCGGCCCTTCATTTCGTCATTGGGCAGTGCCACCACGGACACGGCTGCCTCGGAGACCTGATCGGCGGCGCACTTGGCGATCGCCAGAGAGATATAGCTTCTTGCCTTCTCCTCACAGTCCTCCTTGATCTGCTGCTCGTAGGCGGATACCTTCACCGCCTTGTCGTGTACCAGATCATCCTCGAGGGTCTGGAGAATGTATTCCTTGGCCTGCTCACGGGTCAGGCCGGAGATGCGCTCGAGGGCATCGAGCTGCTCCTGCTTGAGGGCCTCCGCCTTCTCACGCAGGGCATCGGCCTCCTGCAGCTTCTGCTGCACAGCCTCCTCCTTGCGCTCAAGGCTGTCGATCTTCTTGTCAAGCGTTTCTTCCTTCTGGTGGATCCGGCGCTCCTGCTTGGAGATCTCTCCGCGGCGGTCACGGATCTCCTTCTCCGCATCCTGCCGGAGCTTGTAGATCTCGTCCTTTGCCTCCACCAGCGCTTCCTTCTTCTTGTTGTCCGCTGCCTTCTCGGCATCCTGCAAGGTGCGTTCGGCCTCCTGGACCTTCACCTTGGCTTCCTCCACACGGCGTTCGGCATCGAGGATCTTCTCCTGTGCCTCCTTCTCAGCCGATCCGAGGACGGCTTCCGCCTCCTGACGGCGGTGCTCCACGCCCTCCTCAAACGCCTTGTCCCGTGTACTCCTGACCAGGATGTACGCGACGACGATGGATGCAATGAGCGCCACAGCAAGTATGACGATCACGATGATCAGTGGTGTGCTCGTCATTGGTGCATTACCTACCTTTCTGTAAAGTTTTCTATTGCATGGAAACTCTGCGCAGGCGGTAAATGCGCTTCTTTATTCATTTTTCAAAATTTTCGGGAGCCCCCGGCTCCGCTGACATATATGAACCGCGCAGGTCTCCCCGCACGGAATCCAAAAAGGAATGAATGATATAAAGTACGGAGCACTGTACAAAAGCGCCCCATGCCGCATTTACTGCTGCGTGACCCGCACAGCTCCCCTTCCCTTCTGGGAACGGCGCGGATGCAAATTCGGAAAGCTCCTCCCCCGACCGGAGGCCGGTGCGAAGCTGGAATTCACTCTACTATCATACAACACTTATTATTGTAAACGTTTTTTTACCATTTGTCAAGAGGGACAGCGGAAAAACTTCACCGTCTCCCGTGACTTCCTCCGTTGTTCACAAAAAATTTACATTTTTGTTTGTGGTACAAGGACACCTGAACACTGTATGCAGACAAATTCCACGTCAAAATTCACAGGCTTTGGGGGAATGGGGGGTGCAATTCCGTAAAAAACGCCAAAATTATCAGTAAAGGCACAAAAATTTCTTGCAAAATGAAGCGGTGTGGAGTATAATGGGTAAGGAAAAAACGGAGCTTACTGCTCTTTAAAACAGACAAGGAGAAATGCATCATGGAACTGAGAAGCTACAGCAAGGCAGAGCTGACTGCCTTTTATGACGAATGTAAGGCCGCCTATGCGGACTACCAGGCACAGGGCCTGAAGCTGGACATGTCCCGCGGCAAGCCCTCCCCGGCGCAGCTCGATCTGAGTGCGGGGCTGCTGGACTGCCTGAAGAACGAGGATCTGAAGGGGGAGGCAGGCGATTACCGCAACTACGGCCTGCTCGACGGCATCCCGGAGGCCAAGCGGCTGTTTGCGCAGATGGTGGCTGTGGAGCCCGATGAGGTCTTTCTCTTCGGCAACGCAAGCCTCCAGGCCATGTACATGTGTATCGCCAAGGCCTTCTCGCACGGCCTGATGGGGCATACCCCGTGGGGACAGCTGGAGAAGGTAAAGTTCCTGTGTCCGGTACCGGGCTATGACCGGCACTTCCGGATCACGGAGTATTTCGGCGTGGAGATGATCAACATCCCGACGGACGAGAACGGTCCGGACATGGACCTCGTGGAGGAGTATGTGCAGAACGACCCGGCTGTCAAGGGCATCTGGTGCGTACCGCAGTACTCCAATCCCTCCGGCATCGTGTACAGTGACGAGGTCGTAAAGCGCTTTGCGGCGCTCAAGCCCGCAGCGCCGGACTTCCGCATCTTCTGGGACAATGCCTACTGCATCCATCATCTGTGCGATGATCCGAAGGTGATCCTGCCGATCCTGTCCGAGGCAAGGAAGCAGGGCAACGAGGACATGGTGTACATCTTCGCCTCGACTGCCAAGGTGACCTATGCCGGTGCGGGCGTTTCGCTCCTTGCGGCATCGAAGGCCAATCTTGCGGACATGACCCAGGCGCTGACCTGCTTTACGATCAGCTTTGACAAGGTCAACCAGATGCGCCATGTGAAGTTCTTTGACGGCAAATTCGAGAATGTGGCCGCACATATGGAGAAGCAGCGTGAACTGCTCGAGCCGAAGTTCGCCGTGGTGCTCGACACCCTGGCACGCGAGATCCGGCCCCTGGGCATCGGCGAGTGGACGGAGCCGAAGGGCGGCTATTTCGTCTCCTTCAATGCGCCCGCCGGCTGTGCAAAGCGCATCGTGGCCCTGTGCAAGGAGGCAGGCGTGGTGCTCACCGGCGCCGGTGCGGCCTTCCCCTACGGCAAGGATCCGGAGGACCGCAACATCCGCATCGCCCCGAGCTATCCGAGTGAGGAGGAGCTCCAGAAGGCGATGGATCTGTTCGTGCTGTGCGTCAAGCTTGCCGCTGCCGAGCAGCTGCTGAATGTGTAAAATCCATACAAAAAGCGATTGGCAGCCACGCCGAAGGCGGCTTAAAAGTTTTTGGTCCAGCTTTTTTTCAAAAAGCTGGTCAGAGTCCAGAGGTGAAACCTCTGGTCGCTCGCCGCAGCGAGCGAAATCCTCTT
>JAFTZY010000028.1 GCA_017460955.1 Oscillospiraceae bacterium | reverse complement strand
GTTCGTTTCCATTGAGTCTCTGCAAGCCGCTGCCCCCGGCGACCTCGATGCGAGCGGCGATAAGACCGTCCTCGATGCCGTCCTCCTGCAAAAGCACCTTGTCCGGCAGGGGCATCTCAATGCCTTCCAGACACCCCTTGCTGATCTAAATGGCGATAACACCATCAACATCATTGACCTTGCGCTTTTAAAACAGGCGCTCACACAAGCATCATGAAAATGCAGGGAGGGGTCCTTCATGAAACACAGATTTGCCGCCGCTGTGACGGCGCTCACGCTTTTGACGCTGCCCGCAGGCGCACCGCTCACCGCACAGGCAGAAAGCTTTGGTGCGCTGACCTACGAGGTATACACGGACCATGTGGAGATCACGGGCTGTGATAGTGCCGCCATAAGCGTCACCATCCCGGAGGAGATCGACGGTCTGCCAGTGACGGGCATCGGGGAAGGTGCGTTCGAGGGTTGCAAGAGCCTTACCTCCGTGACCATTCCGGAGAGCGTGACGGGCATCGGAACATGGGCGTTCAATCGCTGCGAGAGCCTTACCTCCGTGACTGTCCCGGAGAGCGTGACGAGCATCGGGCAGAGTGCATTCATGGGCTGCAAGAGCCTTAGCACCATCGTCATACCGGAGAGCGTGACGAGCATCGGGACGGATGCGTTCTATGATACCGCATGGTATGATTCCCAGCCGGACGGTCTGATCTATGCAGGGCGTGTCGCTTACGAGTACAAGGGCACCTGCACCGGAGAGATCGTGCTGCGCCCGGATACGGCAGGGATCGCAGACGAGTGTTTTAATAATCAGGGAGAGCTTTCCTCCGTGACCATTCCGGAGGGCGTGACAAGCATCGGGTACGGTGTATTCTCCGGCTGCACGGGCCTTACCTCCGTGACTGTCCCGGAGGGCGTGACGAGCATCGGGAAAGGTGCATTCAAGGGCTGCACGAGCCTTAGCACCATCGTCATACCGGAGAGCGTGACGAGCATCGGGACGGATGCGTTCAGTGATACCGCATGGTACGATTCCCAGCCGGACGGTCTGATCTATGCCGGGCTCGTTGCTTACCGGTACAAGGGCACCTGCACCGGAGAGATCGTGCTGCGCCCGGATACGGCAGGGATCGCAGACGAGTGTTTTAGAGGCCAGAGAGAGCTTTCCTCCGTCACGATCCCGGAGGGCGTGACGAGCATCGGGTACGGTGTATTCTCCGGCTGCAAGGGCCTTACCTCCGTGACCATTCCGGAGAGTGTGACGAGCATCGGCAATTATGCCTTCGGAAACACCGGTCTGACCGCTGTTGTCATCCCGAAAAGCGTCACACTGATCGCCGATGAAGCCTTTTCCTACTGCAAGCAGCTGCAGACCGTCACCGTTCTGAACCCGGACTGTATCATTAACGCAAACTTCCAGAACAGCACGTTCTATTATGAGCTGACACCCTTCCTCGAGGAACCTGGGGTGTCCGGCCACTTCGACGGCACCTTCTACGGCAATGAGGGCTCTTCCATACACCGCTATGCACGGAACAACGCAGATCGTTTTATCTCCCTTGAAGCGCTTGCCGCAGCAAAGACAGGCGACCTCAATGCCGACGGTACGCAGACCGTCCTCGATGCCGTCATCCTCCAGAAGCATCTGGTGCGCAGCGCACCGCTGTGTCCGTTCCAGACACCCCTTGCCGATGTAAACGGCGATCACACCATCAACATCATTGACCTTGCGCTCCTGAAACGGGCGCTCACACAAAATCATGCATAAGGAGAGAACCACTATGAAAACCATCGGAATCATCGGGGCTATGCCCTCGGAGCTGCACGACATCCAGAGCGTGCAGGAAAATGCCGCAAAGCACGAGATCGCAGGCTACACCTTCTGTGAAAGCATCCACGGCGGCAACCGGATCGTCACCGTCTGCTGCGGTATCGGCAAGGTCAATGCCGCCGTATGCGCCCAGCTGCTCATCGACCGCTTTTCGGCGGACTGCATCCTCAACACCGGGATCGCAGGCGGCATGAAGGCCGGCATCCAGGTGCTGAACATCGTCATTTCCACGAGCGTCCTGCCCCATGACCTTGATGCCCATTTTCTCAAGGATTACCCGCCCTACTGCGCCGAATTCCAGGCCGATGCCGCTTTGCAGGCACTGGCTGCACAGGTCTGCGACAAGCGGGGGATCACCCACCATGCCGGACGCATCGTCTCCGGCGATGCCTTCATCACCGACAGCGCCGTCAAGGCAGCGCTCCAGGAGGCGCATGACCCGTATGCCGTGGACATGGAGACCGCTGCCATCGGCCAGTGCGCATGGCGCAACAAGGTCCCCTTCGTGAGCGTGCGCTGCATCTCGGACCTTGCCGACGATGAAGGGGCTATGTCCTTCGACCAGTTTGAGAAGCTCGCCGCAGCGCGCGTGGCGGACATCGTCCTGGATATGGCCGCCGCCCTGTGATTGTATACAAAGCAGCACGCCGTATTTTGTCAGAATCGGAGAAAACTGCCGTCCCGGCTTGCATCGGGGCGGCTTTTCCGGTATAATTGAGATAATTACTATTTTCTGAAAGGATGTGTCCTGTTATGAAACATAAGCTTTTTGCTGCACTTGCGGCACTGTCCGTGCTCGGCTCCCTTGCGCCGGCGTATCCCGTACAGGCACAGGGGACCGATGTCCCCTATCTGCTATCACAGGCGGATGACGTCAACACGTTCTACAGCTTCCGCGTGAAGGCGCTCGGGATCGAAGCGCAGTCCGTCGGCATGTATGACGAGGGGTATGCCTATTTCAAAAACTCCGTCCCGGATGAGGAAAATGATTTTTTCTATCACACCAGCATCGGCATCATCGACTACAGCGGCCGCAGTCTGGTCAGCCGGAAGCGCCACATCGGGAACACCTCCTCGGATTACACGATGTACCGCTATTACGGCGGTGTCATCTCCGATACGGACGGGCTCTGGTCGGAGTCCGCTGTGAAGCCCTCGTATTACACCAAGGCCGGCAAGCTCATCACGGACGAGTATGACATCGGGAGCGTGATGCATGACGGGGTGGCGGTCGCAGCCAGGATCGCCCCGGACGCCGAGAGGGGCATGGGGATCGAGACGCCGTGCGACATCGTTCTCATCAACGACAAAAACGAGGTGCTCTATACGCTGCCGGAGGAATTCTGCCGTCTCATCTGGAGCGGCGGTGCCGACAACAACTACTATGAGGTCCCCGTGAGTTTCGGCTGGTACTCGGAGGGACGCATCGCCTTTTCGAGTGACATCCGGTTCACCATTGACCTGTCCATGCCGCAGGCGGGGGACGGTGTGAGCACCTACATCGGATTCAGCTATCCGGATTATCAGAGATCCGAGCGTCCGGCCGGGTATATGGACATAAACGGCAATGTCATCATCTCCCAGTCATTCGACGATGCGTATCCCTTCTATGACGGGATCGCCATGGTCAGGGTGGACGGCCAATACGGCTATATCGACGGGGACGGCAACTATGTGATCGAGCCGCAGTATGATGCAGCCGGGGGCTTTTCGACCGGCAGTGCCCGCCCGTGTGCCTATGCCTATGCCTGCAAGGACGGCCAATACGGCTACATCGACCGGGAGGGCAGCACGGTCATCCCCTTCATGTATGATTCGGCCTTCGGCAGTGACGGGGAATTTTTCGCCGTAGGACAAGCAGATGAGGACGGCGCGATGCACTACGGGATCGTGGACAAGGAGAACCGGGAGGTCCTCCCGCTGCTCTTCGACGACATCACAAACCCGTATGACGGGCTTGTCTACGCCGTCAAGGACGGGCAGGCCTACAGCATCCGCATCAGGGAGGAGGGCGCGTTCTTCCTGCCCCGCGGGGACGTGGATGACAACATCGCGGTCAATGCCAACGATGCCTCGAAGGTGCTCGTAGCCGCGGCACGCATCGGCGCCAAGCGCGACTCCGGGCTCGATGCGGACCAGTTCCATGCGGGGGACGTGGACGGGGACGGCTTTGTCAATGCCAAGGACGCTTCCATGATCCTGCGGTATGCCGCGTATGTGGGTGCCAAGGGAACGAAAACGATCGAGGCGTATTTCGGGATTACCGAGGAATAATACAAAGGCTGCGCTCCGGGAGATCCCCGGAGCGCATTTTTTTGCCGTAAAGCTCTTTTTGTGCGGGGAACGGCAGTCCGCGCAAAAGCGGGTCCCCCGAAGCCCCGAAAGCAGGGGGGGTGGGGTGACGTTAGTTCCCCCGCAAGAAAAAAGAAAAAAGCCCCCTCCCCTCCCGCGTCAGCGGGAGAAGGGAGGGGGTGTGGGGGTGGGCGGCCGAAGCGTGCCCCCTCCGGGCTTTCAATCCACGGATTTGAGCGATTCTGCCATATTGATGCGCTCGAGCCGGATCCCCATGACGGCATTGACCAGCAGGCTGAACGAGAACGTCAGCACGGCGCTGATGAGAAAGCTCAACGGCTCCACCCGGATGCGGAAGGACACCAGATCCACCACGATCTGCTGCATCACGAACCGGTGCAGTAGGATGCCAAGGAGAAGGCCGACCGCCGTACCGATGGCCGTTAAGGCGATGTTCTCACGCAGCACATACGCCGAGGTCTCCCGGCGGAAGAAGCCGAGCACCTTGATGGTGGCGATCTCCCGGATGCGCTCGGTGATGTTGATGTTCGTCAGGTTGTACAGCACGATGAAGGCAAGTCCGGCGGCGCACCCGATGACCAGTGCCACGATGTAATTGAGGCTGCTCATCATATTGCCAAGGCGGACCTTGAGCTCGTCGAACAGCAGGACATTCGTGACCTCATCGAGCGCCGAGAGCGCTGCCTGTGCCTTGTAGATGTCCGTATCCTCCGGGAAATTGAGGAACACCGCATTGCATTCGGGCATCTCCCCGAGCTGGTGCTCAAAGGTCTCCGGTGCCAGGTACACATAGTTGTAGACATGGTTCTCGAACACGCCCGTGACCGTCACATGCAGCTCACGCATCGTCTCGTCCCGCAGCGTGATCGTATCGCCCGTATGCACACCAAAGCGCTCGGAAACGCTGTTGCTCACCAGCGCCTCGCCGTCCCCCGGCAGGGAGAGCGGCTCGCCCCGGAGCGTGCGCAGGTGCATGAAGGGCGCGATGTTCTCCCCAAGGGCGACCTCGATGTCCATCCCCTTGACCTGGGTCTGCGTCACAAGATCCCACGAGCCCTCGTGCATGGGCAGGTACTCGCTGGCGGTCTGCCCGAGCACCGACTCCAGCTCCGGCGAGAGCCCTTCGCTTTCCTGTGCCGAGAGTGCGGCACTTGCATCCGCAGTCAGGATCTCCTCGTACTGCACCTGGGCAAAGCCGGCGACCGAGTCCTTCAGACCGAAGCCCGTCACCAGGAGCGCAGCCGCCCCGCTGATGCCGATGACCATCATGAAGAAGCGCCCCTTGTAGCGCAGCATGTTCCGGACGGAGACCTTGTGCAGGAATTTCAGCCGGTTCCAGAGGAAGGGCAGGTATTCGAGGAACACGCGCTTGCCGGCCTTCGGCGCCTTCGGGCGCATGAGCGCAGCGGCAGTCCGTGTCAGCTCCACCCGGCAGGTGAGCCAGGTGATGCCGAGCGAGCACAGAAGCGACAGGACCAGTGCGCCCCCCGCGAGCACCGGATCGAACAGGTACGGCATCGGGAGCGTGATGTACATCAGCTCATACGACATCCAGATGACCTGCGGGAACAGCACCGTTCCCACGGCATACCCGAACACACAGCCCGCACAGGCCGCGCTCCCGGCATAGACAAGGAAGCGGCCCATCACAGCGCCGTCCCCGTAGCCGAGCGCCTTGAGCACGCCGATCTGCGTGCGCTGCTCCTCGACCATGCGGCTCATGGTGGTCATGCACACGAGTGCCGCCACCAGGATGAAGAAGATCGGGAATACCCGTGCGACCTGCTCGACGATCTGGGAATCGCTCTCAAAGCAGGCATAGCCGATGTTGGCCGAGCGGTCAAGGACATAGGTATCGGGGACTTCAAGATCGTCAAGCTCGTCCTGCGCATCCGAGAGCTTTTCCTCGGCATCCTGTATTTTCTCGTCAAACTCCGCCCTGCCGTCCTCGTATTCGGCCAGACCGTCCTCGTACTCGGCAAGGCCGTCCTCATATTCCGCCCTGCCGTCGGCAAGCGCTGTCACGGCCTCCTCATAGGCGGCAAGGCCCTCCTCGTATTGCGCCCTGCCGTCCTCATAGGCATCAAGGCTCTTCTCATACTCTGCCTCGCCCGCTTCATACTGTGCAAGGCCGTCGGCATACTGCGCCTCCCCCGCTTCGTAGGCGGCGCGGCCCCCGGCAAGCTGTGCCGCACCGCTCTCATACTCTGCAAGCCCCTGTGCATAGGCCTCCTGCGCCGCATCAAGCTGTGCGCGGCCCTGCGCATAGGCGGCCTCCCCCTGCTCGTACTGTGCAAGGCCCTCCGCATAGCGGGCAAGTCCGGCTTCATATTCCGCCCTGCCCTGTGACAGTGCGGCGCGTCCTGTCTCGAGGGTCTGTGCGGCAGCGGCAAGCTCCCCCCGCTTTACAGTGAGTGTCTGCCCGGCAGCTTCAAGCTGCACCTCGCCCTGTGCGATCTGTGTCAGGCCCGCGGTCACCTGTGCGGCAGCGGCTTCGAGTGCCGCCCGCTGCTGTGCGGGCAGGGCAGGATCCGCAAGCTGCGCGGCAAGTCCCGCCTGCTGCTGCACGAGCGTCTCCTTCTGTGCGGCAAGGGCGGATTGCTGCGACTGCACGGACTCATTTGCCGCCTCCCATTCGCGCTGCCCCGCAAGGAGCTGTGCCTGTCCGTCGGCAAGCTGCGCCTCGTTTTCCGAAAGCTGTGCATCGGCCGTATCGAGCTGTGCCTTGCTGTCCCGGAGCTGTGCTTTCGCCCCGTCGAGCTGCGTGCGGCTCTTTTCAAGCTCGGCATTCCCCGCATCGAGCTGTGCCTTCGCCTCCCCGAGCTGCGCCCTGGCATCCTCGAGCTTCTGTTCGTTCTCATCGATCTGTGCTTTCGCTTCGTCAAGCTCCGCTCTGGCATCGGAGAGCTGTGCCTTGCTCTCATCGAGCTTTACGCGCCCGTCGGCAAGCTGCGCCTTGGCATCCTCGAGCTTCTCGCCGTTCTCGTCAAGCTCGGTCTTAGCATCCGCAAGCTCCGCCTCCCCGTCAAGGATCTCCCTTTCCGCATCGGACAGCTCCTGCCTTGCATCGTCGAGCTTCTGCCTGGCATCCTCGAGCTCCTCCTCACCCTCGGCACGCTTGTCCGCAAGCTCCTTCCGGGCATCGAGGAGCTCTGCCTCGGCATCCTCCACGATGCGTGCATATCTTGCATCCGCCCGCTCCTGTGCAAGTGCCTCCCACTGTGCATCCTTGGAGGCCATGAGGTCCTTGTAGGCCTGCGAATAGATCACATCGTCATGGTCAAAGCGCACATAGATCTCGGTGAAATAGTCCGTATCGAAGAGCGCATCGTCCACATACAGAAAGCCCGACACGCTGCCGTTTCCGATGGAGGTGGTGCCGCGCTCGAAATTCAGGTACAGGGACGAATCACAGGTGCCGACCACGGTCAGCGCCCGCTGCGTGAGCATATCAAGGGTCCCCTCCTTGTTGCTCTCCGAGACCGTCAGCACATCCCCGACGGCGATGCTGTCCATTGAGGCATCGGCAAGGCATTCCGAGGCATTCTCCGGCATCCGCCCCTCGATCATGCGCACGCCGTTGACGGGCAGTGTCAGTGTCATGGCACGCAGGGTGTACTCGCGCTCATTTGCGGTGCAAAGAAGGTCCGCGCTCACGGACCCGACCGCCTCCCGCACCTCCGGACGCCCGGCCAGTGCCTGCACGTCCTGCGCCTCCCAGCCGAGGGTGGAGATCAGGCGGTAGTCATAGAGCTGGTGCTCCTGCCAGAAGCTGTTGGCGGTATGCACCATGGCGGGGGTGGTGATACGCACACCGCAGAAGAAGCCGACGCCGAGCGCGGTGATGGCCATGATGGCAAAGAAACGGCCGAAGGTGGCACGGATCTCGCGGCGCACCTCACGGTGCAGCATATTCCTGCGCATGGGGCTCACCACTCGATGTCGGCCACATCGGTGATGCGGTCGTTTTTGCGCTCGCTCTCCACGGTGCCGCTGCGCACGGTGATGATGCGGTCGGCCATGGCAGACAGTGCGGAATTATGGGTGATGACCACGACGGTCATCCCCGAGCGCCGGCAGGTATCCTGGAGGAGGGCAAGCACGGCCTTGCCGGTCTGGTAATCGAGCGCCCCGGTCGGCTCGTCGCACAGAAGAAGCTTGGGATTCTTGGCAAGTGCTCTTGCGATGGCCACACGCTGCTGCTCACCGCCCGAGAGCTGTGCGGGGAAATTCTTCATGCGCTCGGACAGGCCCACCTTTTCGAGCACGGTCGCTGCATCGAGCGGATCCTTGCAGATCTGCGCGGCAAGCTCGACATTTTCCAGTGCCGTGAGGTTCTGCACGAGGTTGTAGAACTGGAACACGAACCCCACATCGTACCTGCGGTAGGCGGTGAGCTGGCGCTTATTGAAGGAGGAGATTTCCGTCCCGTCGAGCCACGCACTGCCCCCCGTGAGGGTATCCATCCCGCCGAGGATGTTGAGGATGGTGGTCTTTCCGGCACCGGAGGCGCCTACGATCACGCAGAACTCCCCCTTGCCGATCTGAAAGCTGACATCCCGCAGTGCTTCGATCTCCACCTCGCCCGTCCGGTAGACCTTCCTGACATTTTTGAATTCCACATAGCCTTCCATGAAGCTTCCGTCCTTTCACTGTCCGATCGTTTCAAAATGCGTCGTAATGTTTTCATTATACCATAGAATGCGGAGAAATGCAACATACTTTTTCTCCACCCCTATCTGCCTTTCAAAAATTTTTTTGAAAAAATCCTTGACAAATCATCCGGCGTGTGGTATAATAATGCTTGTCGGTTAGATGTGCCTGTAGCTCAGCTGGATAGAGTGACTGGCTACGAACCAGTAGGTCGGGGGTTCGAGTCCCTCCAGGCACGCTCCGCAGATCCCCTCTCCCACACGGGAGAGGGGATCTTTTTTTCGGCGTAGGAAGGACCGCACCCCCGGGGTAGCTCCCCAGGGGTGCGGTCCTCTGATTTTTTATCCCGAGATCATGGCGGGTCGATCACTCATCGGATTCGAGTACGGCATAGCCCTCATCCTCACGCTTGTACACCACGCCCACACGGCCGGTGGTCGCATCCTTGTACATGAAGAAGGCATGTCCGAGCAGGTTCATCTGCAAAATGGCTTCCTCCGCCGTCATCGGGCGCAGGGTGAACTTCTTGCGGCGGATGACGCTGATGTCGGCCTCCTCCACAACATCCTCAAATTCCTCCCTAAAGGCGGTATCCTTGAGCTGCTTCTCGATCCTGGTCTTGTTCTTGCGGATCTGGCGGATGATCTTATCAATGGCGGCATCCAGCGCATCGTTCTTGTCCACTGCCGTCTGCTCTGCACGGTAGAGCATCTGATTGTAGCGCACGGTCAGCTCCAGCTCGATCTTCCCCTTGCGCTCGGTCAGCATCAGCTTTGCATCGGCCTCATCGCCGAAGAACTTGTCCAGCTTGGTATCCAGCCGCTTCTGTGCATAGTCCGTGAATGCCTGTGAGATCTGCATTTTTTTCGCGTTTACTGTAATATTCAATATGGTTACCTCCTTTTTGCACGGAACATGATCCCGTGTTCCTACCTGTATTATAACATATTCCCTAAAATATTGCAAGGGGTTTTTTAAAATTTTATGAAACTTTATGAAAGGCGCGGCGGGACATTTTAAATTTCCGTGAAGGAGGTTGCTCTTTTCGGAAAAAAGTATTATAATAGGAATCGGAGAGATCCCCTACTACTGCGATAAGGAGCGATACGAAAATGTCAGAGCTGCTTGAAATGCTCCGTTCCCTTGAGATCCCGGATCTTGCACTGTGCGCCATGGCCGTGCTGGTGCTCGATCTGTTCGCCCTTGCCGTGATCCTCGCCGCAAGACGGGAGAGCGCCCTGTGCCGCAAGCGCTGGCAGAAGGTCAGTGATGACCTGGAGCTGCGCGTACAGGACAAGCACTTTCCCCTTGGCGCCGACGAGATCCTGCTCGGGCGGCATATCTCTGCCGATATCCGCCTGCCCGACCCGTCCGTCTCCCGTTACCATGCGGTATTGACGGTCTCCGGCGGCATCTGGCGCATCACGGACCTCGATTCCCGAAGCGGCACCTATGTCAACGACAAGCGCGTCCATTCCACCCGCCTCATCCCCGGCGACAGCATCCGCCTGGGCAACACCCGCCTGCGCCTGGTCCGCCAGGGGCAGCCGCGGCGGAAGGAGGCGCCCCATGTTTAAAAACGGCCTGTCCTATGTCGGCTGCACTGCCCTGCTCGTGCTCACACACCTGTCCATGCTGGGCGTGGTGTACGTCCGGGGCAATTTCGAGAGCTTTACCCAGCTCGGCCTTCTGGCCGTTGCCGTGCTCGCGCTCGATGCGGTCTCGGTCATCGCCATGCTGTGCCTCCGGCAGATGACCTATACGCTCGACCTCATGCTCGCCGGGCTCCTCGGCGTGAGCCTCATCTATCAGTCGTGCTTCGGCGGGGTACACCTGTCGGTGAAGCACCTCATCACCTGCGTGACAGCGCTCATCACCTGTGAGGCGGGCTTCCTGCTCACGCGCAACCATGAATGGATCCGCCGCAAAAAGCCGTGGATCTACGGCATTATCGGCGTGCTCATCCTGAGCATCCTCTTCTTTACCGACAGCCAGAAGAAATGGATCACCGTGGGCAGCTTTACCATCCAGCCCTCGGAATTCATCAAGCCCTGCTTCGTGCTCATCTGTGCCGCCTCCATCGTGGAGCTCCACAAGAAGGTGAAGATCCTCTTCTTCTATGTCTCCAAGGACACCCTCTTCCTGTGCGGCATGACCCTCATCGTGCTGGCACTCCAGTGGTGGTGCCATGATCTGGGGAGCCTGCCGACCTTTGCGGCCATCTTCGGCTGTGCGCTCGTCGGACGGCTCTGCTACCCGCGTGCCAGGATCTCCAAGACCGCCATTGCCATCCTGTGCGTCCTGGGCGCCCTTGTCATGATGATCGCCTGGTTCAAGGCGCCCGAATACGTCCAGCGCCGCCTCCATGCGGACATCTGGGCGGACCGCTACGGCGACGGCTACCAGCAGTGTGAGGCGCTCATCGGCATCGCACGCGGCGGCTGGCTCGGACTCGGTCCCGGACAGGGCAGCCTGTGCCGGATCTTTGCGTATGACTCCGACATCGTCTTTGCCACGATCTGTGAGGAATGGGGCCTGCTCTATGCGGGCCTGACGGTCATGCTCATCCTCATCATGCTCATGACCGTGCTGATGAATCCCCCCAAGAGCTACTACCACGCCATGATGACCGTGGGCGTGACGGCGGCATTCCTGGCACAGATGGCACTGAACATCTTCGGCTCGTGCAACCTCATCCCCTTCACGGGCGTGACCCTGCCCTTCCTCTCCTCGGGCGGCAGCTCCATGATGACCTGCGGCTTCCTGGTGGGGATGCTCAAGGCAGGACAGTCCCCGCTGTTCCATCACGAGCGTCCCGCACGCAAAAAGAAACAGCCTGCCGGAAAGAAGGTGAGCGCATGAAAAGCATCCGCAGAGGCCAGCACCTCATCACGATCCTGCTCGCACTCTTTCTTCTCGGCTTTGGCATCCTTCTCTGGAAGCTCCAGTCGGAGGCGGGCTTCTACTATGCCAACTCCTCCCGCCCGTCCCTCGGACTTGTCTATGACCGCACGGGGGATGTGCTCTTTGACCCGGATGCCGATGCATCCGCCTACGGCTATGACCACTTTGTCGATGTGGGCAACCTCATCGGGGACAATTCCGGGCAGATGACCAATACCCTGGTCGCTCGCAACCTCGCAGAGCTCGGCAATTTCAGCTTCATGCTCGGCGAGCAGCGCGACGGGTCCGCTGCCATCCATACCACCCTCGACCATGCGGTCAACCGCGCTGTCTACGATGCCTTCGGCGGCAAGAACGGGTGCGCGGTGGCCTACAACTACATGACCGGCGAGATCTACGTCTGCACGAGCCGCCCGAACGTCAATGTCCTCGACGGCTACAAGAATGTGGAGAGCCTTGAGAGCGGGAGCCTGCTGTGCAAGGTGTTCTATCCGACCGTCCCCGGCTCGACGCAGAAGATCCCGACCACCATCGCGGCCCTCGAATCCATGGGCTGGGACACGCTCTCCGAAAAGCGCTACGACTGCACGGGCGTCTACACCAATCTCACCGGGCAGGACATCCGCTGCCACAAGAGCGCCGGACACGGCACCCAGGACATCACCGCCGCCTTTGCCAACAGCTGCAATCCCTTCTTTGCGCAGCTCGTGGCGGACCCGGACCTGCCGCTCCCGGACATCGAGGCGCTCTACAAGCGCATGGGCTACAGTCTCGACAGTGACGAGGAGCCGCAGGAGCTGTCCATCGACGGCATCCTCTCCTACACGGCCTCCACCGTCCTGACCGACAAGAACGATTTCCATACCCAGTGGGGCTGCATGGGACAGGGGCGCACGCTCGTCTCCCCCATGCAGATGACCGTCTGGCAGAGCGCCGTGGCCAATACCTCGGGGGTCTGCACGATGCCCCACCTCATCGACCACCTCACCCGCGTGAACGGCAAGAGCGCAAAGCAGGCGCAGACCGCATACTCCGCGCAGATGTTCTCGGAGGAGAGTGCCTTACGGATGCGGGAGATCATGCTCGAGAACGGGCGGCAGAACTACAGCTCCCTCCTGCCCGGCACGGATGTCGGTGTCAAGAGCGGCACTGCCCAGATCGGCAACAGCAAGACCGAAAATTCCCTGCTCACCGGCTTTACGGATGATCCGGACTTCCCCGTGGCCTTCTGCATCGTCATTGAGGACCGCGTCGAGGGAGAGGTCACGACCTCCCGCATCGCCGGCGTGATGCTCCAGGATCTGCAAGCAGCCCTGAAAGGAGGCGCATGATGAAGCAGCCCGTTTACAATCCCTTCCTTCCCCTGCATGAGTACATCCCCGACGGGGAGCCCCATGTGTTCGGGGACCGTGTGTACCTGTTCGGCTCCCATGACAAGGAGGGCGGGGACACGTTCTGCATGCTCGATTACACCGTCTGGTCGGCACCGGTGACGGACCTGTCCGACTGGCGCTGCGAGGGGACCATCTACAAGGCCTCGCAGGACCCGCTCTATAATGAGGAGCGCCCGTACATGTACGCCCCCGATGTGGTGCAGGGCAACGACGGCCGCTACTACCTCTTCTACTGCCTGTCCGGACGCTTCGGCGTGGGCGGCTACCACGGCCCGATCAGCGTGGCCGTGTGCGACACGCCTGCGGGTGCCTACGAGTACTTGGGCTTTGTCCGCTACCCCGACGGCTCCCCCATGAAGACCTATGTCTGCTTTGATCCGGGCGTGCTCAATGACGGCGGCACCATCCGGCTGTACTACGGCACGCAGTACCCCTTTGAGGAGCAGGAGGGCTTTGCGGAGAATGAGGAGCTGATCCGGCAGGAAATGGAGATGTTCGGCAAGTCCCGCGAGGAGATCCTGGGCACGCCCGAGAGCGTCATGGGTCCGTCCATGTGCGTGCTCGAGGACGACATGCTCACCGTCCGGGGAAAGCCCGTCCACATCATCCCCTACCGGGTGCGCGGGACGTCCTTTGAAGGGCATCCCTTCTTTGAAGCGCCCTCCATGCGCAAGATCGGCCGGAAGTACTACTTCATCTACTCCTCCCAGCTCAACCACGAGCTGTGCTATGCCGTGAGCGACAAGCCCGACCGGGATTTCGTCTACGGCGGCACGATCGTCTCCAACGGGGACGTGGGCTACCTTGGCCGCACGCAGGAGCAGCGCCTGAACATGACCGGCACCACCCACGGCAGCATCGTCGAGATCGCCGGACAGTGGTACGTGTTCTACCATCGGCTCACCCACAAATCCGACTACAGCCGTCAGGCCTGTGCCGAGCGCATCACGATCCGGCCCGACGGGAGCATCCCGCAGGTGCCGATCACCTCATGCGGTCTTGGTGAGCCGCTGCCGGCATCGGGGACCTACCCCGCCGCCATCGCCTGCCATATCACGAACGGCCACATGCCCCACGGCTCGAACAGCGTCTATGAGACGCGCTTTCCCCATGTGACCCATGCCGAGCTCCCCGACGGGAGCCGGGAGCGCTTTGTCGCCGAGATCTCCGATCCGACGCTTCTGGGCTTCAAGTATTTCCGCCTGCACGGGAACGACCGGCTCGTCCTGCGCCTGCGCGGCACCGGGGACGGCGTTTTCTCCGTGCATCTCGATCCCGCTGGCCCGGCGGTCGGCATGATCCCGGTGGCACCGCATACGGACTGGACACAGGCCGGTGTGCAGCTGCAAGCCCCTGCCGGCACGACGCCCCTGTACCTGATCTACCACGGCACGGGGGAGGTATCCCTGCTCGATCTGAGCTTCCCGGGCGCGCCCGGCAAAAAGGAAACGCCGCCCCGCGAGGAGACGATGGCGCACGGACAGCATCCGATGCTCGCCTCCCTTGCCGTGGTGGGACTGTCCTTCCTGGTGCTCGGTACCTCCTGGGCCGCCAGCCGCACGGGTGCCTTCTCGGCAGCCGTGGAGGCACAGACCCCCACGCAGGCCCCCACCCAGGCACCCGCCTACGTCTATGAGGCACCCACCGAGGAGGCGGAACCGACGCACAGCTACTGGGAGCCCGAGGAGGATTTGCGCTTTACCGCGGACAAGGACCTGCCCGCCGGGCGCTGGCTCCTCATCCCGTGGCGGGAGGGCAGCTATTATACGGCCACGCTCTATGCAGGTGAGGACGGGGAGGAGATCATTGGCAGTGCGCTGATTGACGGCTACCGGTATGTGGATGTAAGCCCCGGGGAGATGCTCGGCCTGACCGATGCCTTCCCCGTCATGGCGGGGGATGAGCCGGCATGCGAGGACCCGTATCTGCTCACGGACGGCCAGCTTGCCGCCGGATACGATGTTCCCCCCGGCGAATACACCCTTGTGCAGGAGGGATCCATGCCGGGGGTATGGGGCATCTCGCAGGACGCGCCGCTCTCGGATGCGGACCTGATGCCGGAGTTCCTCCCCACGGGATCCGAAACGCAGATCACCCTTGACGAGGGGGACATCCTGACCCTCTCCCACTGCCGCCTGACGCCCCCGGAGGAAACGGCTGCCATGGCACCGGGCGGGTACTACCCGGCGGGGAACTACACCCTCGGGGAGGACCTCCCGGAGGGGATGTATGTGGTCATAAACGACGGCTCCCTGCACCACCGCTCCACGGTCTATGTCCAGCAGTTCACGAGCCCCGGACGCTCCTCGCTGTCCGCCTCCCCGTCGTATGCGGGGGAGACGTGCATGTACATTGATCTGCAGCGTGCGCGGGGGCAGTTCGTCACCGTGCAGTACGGCTCCCTCTACCCGATGGAGGAGGCCCCCATGCCCGACCCGTATCAGCATGACGGGATGTACCTTGCCGGACGCGACCTTGCCCCCGGCACCTACACGGTCACCGCAAGCGGTGTCCCCGGCACCGGACACGACAGGGGCAGCTTTGCCGTGGTGGATTCCGCGGACCCTACCGAGCGCCTGACACAGATGCAGGAGACCCGTGTCGAGCTGAGCTCCGGGGAGAGTGCATCCGTTACGCTCGAGGAGGGCGAATATCTGGACATGCGCTACTGCCGCTTACTCGAGGAGGAATAAGGAGGACATGATGAGATTTCGCAGAATAACCTGCCTGCTTTGCAGCACGGCACTGCTGCTTTGTGCCTGCACGGCAAACACGACCACCCCGCTCAAGGAGGCTGATATGAAAAAGCTTGATGACGGCAGTATGAGCGCCATGGAGCTTGCCGATGCCATGCAGCTCGGCTGGAACCTCGGCAACAGTCTGGATGCCTATGCAAACGGCACCGCCGGCGAGACCGCCTGGGGCAATCCGGAGATCAGACCGGAGCTCTTTGAGGGCGTGAAGAAGGCGGGCTTTCAGACCGTGCGCATCCCCGTGAGCTATCTGGGACATGTGGGCGAGGCACCGGATTACACCATCGATGCCGCGTGGCTCGACCGCATCGCCGAGGTCACGGATATGGCACTCGATGCCGGGCTCCTGGTCATCATCAACATCCACCACGACGGCAACAACGATGCCGCCGGCGGTGCCTGGATCGACATCACCGCCGAGGACCAGACGCCCATCCGGGAGAAATTCGCTTTGCTCTGGGCGCAGATCGCCGACCGTTTCAGGGACTATGACGAGCGCCTTGTCTTTGAGGGCATGAACGAGATCCACGACGGCACCTACCAGGCACCCTCGGGCGACAAGGGCGAGACGTACTATGCCAATGTCAATGCGCTCGGCCAGCTCTTTGTGGACACCGTCCGGGACAGCGGCGGCAGCAATCTTTCCCGCTGCCTGCTCGTGCCGGGGTACAATACCAACATCGACTACACGCTCAAGGGCTTTGTGCTTCCCAAGGACCGCGTCGAGGACCGGCTGATGCTCTCGGTGCATTTCTACGACCCGTACCAGTATGCGCTCGAGGAATCCATGTCCACGGTCACCTGGGGGGAGGGTGCCCAGGGCAACTGCGGCTGGGGCAATGAGGACTATGTGGATGCACAGTTCGACCGGCTCCAGATCAATTACATCAACAACGGCATTCCCGTCATCATCGGCGAATACGGCGCCATCGACAAGAACGAGGACGCCTACCGCGAGTACTACATGGAGTACGTCACCAAGGCCGCCTGCGACCGCGGGCTCGTTCCCGTCTACTGGGACAACGGCTACGACGGGGACTACGGCTTTGCGCTCTTTGACCGGGAGGACGGGTCGGTCCTCTATCCGGACATCGTCGAGGGCATGACCCGTGCTGCCTCCGGGCGCGACTACACGGTGAAGAGTCCCACATGAGTACCGCTTATGAACGCATCTACGCGGTCGTCCGGCGCATCCCGGAGGGATATGTTGCCACCTACGGGATGGTCGCTGCCCTTGCGGGGAACCCCCGGTGGGCAAGGGTCGTCGGCTATGCCCTGCATGTCAATCCCGCACCGGGCGTGATCCCCTGCCACCGGGTCGTGAACCGCTTCGGCGGCCTTGCCCCGGCCTTTGCCTTCGGCGGGGAGGCGCGTCAGCGTCACCTTCTCGAAGCGGAGGGCGTGCTCTTTTCAGAGGACGGGCGCGTGTGCATGGAGCGCTGTCTCTGGAACGGCCTTGGAGAGGGGGAGGTGCCATGACACCGCAGGAGATCCTGAAGGCCTCCTTTGGCTATGACAGCTTCCGTCCCGGACAGCTCCCCCTCATCGAGCACATGCTCTCGGGGCAGGATGTGCTGGGCATCATGCCCACCGGTGCCGGAAAATCGATCTGCTACCAGGTGCCCGCCATGCTCCTGCCGGGGCTAACGATCGTCATCTCCCCCCTCATCTCCCTGATGCTCGACCAGGTGCAGGCGCTGCGGCAGAACGGCATCCCGGCGGCCTACCTCAACAGCTCCATGCGCGAGGACGAGATCCGGGCGACCCTCCGGGACATCTACGACGGGAATATCCGCCTTCTCTATGCCGCCCCCGAGCGGCTGGGAACGCCGAGTCTCCTTGCCATCGCGCAGGAGGTGCCCGTTTCCATGGTCACCGTGGACGAGGCGCACTGCGTCTCCCAGTGGGGACAGGATTTCCGGCCGAGCTACCTGAACATCGTCGATTATCTCCGGGCGCTCCCCACACGGCCCGTCATCAGTGCCTTCACAGCGACCGCCACGAAGGAGGTCGCTGATGATATTGTGCGCATCCTCGGTCTGCATGACCCCTTCCGGCTCACCACGGGCTTTGACCGGGCCAATCTCTTCTTCGGCGTGCAGCAGCCGCCCGACAAGTTCCGGGCGCTCACCCGCATCCTTGACGCCCACGAGGGGGAATCCGGCATCGTCTACTGCCTGTCCCGCCGCCTGGTCGAGGAGGTCACGGAAAAGCTGCGGGAGCGCGGCATCCCGGCCGGGCGCTACCATGCCGGGCTCTCCGATGCCGAGCGTACCCGCAATCAGGAGGACTTCCTCTATGACCGCATCCGGGTCATGGTCGCCACGAACGCCTTTGGCATGGGGATCGACAAATCGGACGTGCGCTTTGTGGTCCACTACAACATGCCCCGCAATCTCGAGAGCTACTACCAGGAGGCCGGCCGCGCCGGACGCGACGGCACCCCGGCGGACTGCATCCTCCTGTACGGGGGGCAGGATGTGCGGCTCAACCGCTTCCTGCTCGAGCACACGGCCGAGAACGAGGCGCTCGATGAGGCTGCCCGCATCCGCGTGCGGGCGCAGGACGAGGAACGCTTGCGGCGCATGACCTTCTACTCGATGGGGCAGAGCTGCCTGCGCGGGGAGCTTCTGCGCTATTTCGGCGAAAACGCACCGCCCGTGTGCGGCAATTGCAGTGTCTGCCGGGGCAGCACACAGGAGGAGGACATCACGGTCGAGGCACAGAAGATCGTCTCGTGCGTCTACCGCCTGCAAAAGCGGGGCCTGCAATTCGGACGCTCGGCGCTCGCGGACATCCTCGTGGGCAGCAAGGCCGAGCGCTATGAGAAATTCCACTTTGACACATGGCTCTCCACCTGGGCGATCCTTGGCGACATGACGCGCAAGCACTGTGTCCAGATCATCGACTACCTGGTGGCGGAGGGCTGGCTGTGTACGGGCGGCGATTACAATACGGTGCTGCTGTGCCGGCGCTCGGCCGAGCTCCTCAGAGAGCGTCCCGCGCTCACCATGAAGGTCCTGCGGGAGAAGCCCCGGGAGAGCACACAGCGGCGGCAGTATCCGGACCTTGACGAGGGGCTCTACCAGAAGCTCCGGGAGTGCCGCGCAGGGCTTGCCGCAAAAGAGCATGTCCCGGCCTACATCATTTTCACGGATGCCGCCCTGCAGGATATGTGCCGCAAACGTCCGACGAATGACATGGCCTTCCTCTCGGTATCCGGTGTCGGACAGGCAAAGCTGCGCAAATACGGTGCGGCCTTCCTGGCGATCATCCGGAGCCATGAAGCATCCGCAGAGGAGCACTGACCCGCCCACCTCATTACATAAGGAGACCTACCATGGATATCATCCGCATCCTGACAGAAGAATTTTCCGTGCGTCCCGAGCAGGCGCAGAATGTCGTCGCACTGCTCGATGACGGCAAGACCGTCCCCTTCATCGCCCGCTACCGCAAGGAGCTGACCGGGGCGCTCGACGACCAGACCATCCGCCGTATGGCACTGCGCTTACAGGCGCTGCGCAATCTCGAAGAGCGCAAGGCCGAGGTCGCTTCTGCGATCACCGGCAAGGGTGCCATGACCGAACAGATCGAAGCGGCCCTGCAGCGGGCCATGACCCTTGTCGAGGTCGAGGACATCTACCGGCCCTTCAAGGAAAAGCGCCGCACCAGGGGCTCGGTGGCACGCGAGCGCGGGCTCACACCGCTCGCCGAGCTGCTGCTGGCGCAGTCGCGCACGCTCGACCCCGACAGGGAGGCTGCCGCATTTGCC
>JAFTZY010000027.1 GCA_017460955.1 Oscillospiraceae bacterium | reverse complement strand
CCGACTGAGGCACCGCCCGCACCGACCGAGGCACCGCCCGCACCGACCGAGGCACCCGCTGCTCCCCAGGAGCCGGAAGCACCGGCCGAGCCGGCAGCCGAGTAATGGCAGGCACATCACAGCTGCACAGCATGATCATCCGATCTGTCAGGGGACTCTACACCGTAGTGTCCCCTGACGGTGTTTTGACGGAAGCGACTGCCCGGGGCGTGCTGCGCAAGCGCGGACAGGAGCCGTATGTGGGCGACTATGTCCGGCTCGAGGGCGATATCATCGTCGAGGTGCTCCCCCGGCGCAATGAGATCATCCGGCCGCCCCTTGCCAATCTCGACCAGCTGTGCTTTGTCGTCTCCATGTGCGAGCCGCAGCCGAATCTGCGATTGCTCGACAAGTTCATCGCCGTAGCCGCCTTCAAGGAGATCCGGCCGCTGCTGCTGCTGACCAAGCTCGACCTTGCGTCCTATGAGACGATCTATGTGCTCTATCACTCCATCGGCATCCCGATCCTGCCGGTGGATTACCGGGATCCCGCCACGCTCACTGCCGTCCGGGAGGCCTTCCGCGGCCGGGTGAGCGCTCTGACGGGCAATTCCGGCGCCGGAAAATCCACCCTCCTCAATGCGCTCGATGACAGCCTTGCCATCCCCACCGGGGAGATCAGCCGCAAGCTCGGCAGGGGGCGGCATACCACCCGGCATGCGCAGCTCTATCCGCTCGAGGGCGGCGGGTACATCGCCGATACACCGGGCTTTTCGACCTTCGAGACCATGCGCTATGCGATCATCCGCAAGGAGGAGCTCGCCGGCTGCTTTACGGAATTTGCCCCCTATGTGGGGAAATGCCGCTTCCATGACTGCTCGCACACCTGTGAGAAGGGCTGTGCGGTCCTTGAAGCGGTGGAGGAGGGGATCATCCCGAAAAGCCGCCACGAGAGCTACGTCGCCATGTATGAGGAAGCCCGTCAGATCAGGGAGTGGGAATTGTGAGAGATGAGAAAACACCCGTCTGCGTCATTCTGGCAGGCGGGGACGTGAAGGAAACGATCCGGATCCCGGAGAAGGCGTTTGTCATCTGCGCCGACTGCGGATACCGCCATGCCCTTGCGCAGGGCATCACGCCGGACCTGCTGGTGGGGGATTTTGACTCCTGGGAGGGCACCTTGCCGCCGGAGATCCCCGTCGTACGCCATCCGGTGCAGAAGGATGAGACGGACACCTGGCTTGCCGTGGCATGCGGCCGGGAGCGGGGGTATACGCATTTTGTGATCTACGGCGCCTTCGGGGGCGAGCGCTTCGACCATTCGGTCGCCAACCTCCAGATGCTCCACGGCATGGCCGGGGAGGGCCTGTACGGGGAGATGCGCTGCGGCCGTCAGACCGTGTTCCCCTTCGTGTGCCGCCCCGGCGCGGTGCTGACGCTGCCGGACACCTACGATGATTTCTCCCTCTTCTCGCTGACCCCGGCATGCACGGGCGTGTGCATCACCGGCGCACGCTATCCCCTCACGGACGGGACGCTGCACGCGACCTTTCCCCTGGGTGTGAGCAATGCCGTGACGGCGCGGGAGGCACGGATCTCGGCCGATGCAGGGGTGCTGCTCGTGATCGCGACCGGGCGGGAACCAAATCCCGGTGCGGGGAATATACTGTAGTATTCCAGAAGCAGGGGAGGGATCCAGATGAAAATCGTTGTCATCCGAAGTCCGAAGCTCGTGTCGGGGATGTTCCGGCTGATCTTCCATATCAAAAAAGAGGAAACGGCATGACCCATGCGGGGCTGCGGCGAAACGGAGCGATCCGTTTTCCGCAGCCCTTGTTCTATACCGTGCGCCCCGTGCATAGGATGGAACGAGAGAGGAGCGTGAAGGATATGGAGGAGGAAGTTGTTGTGGAAATGGCGCAGGAGGCCGCATGGACGCCGCCCGTGCTCAAGCGGGAGCGGGTGCGCGTGAAGCAGAGCTGTGCGGACGTGTTCTTCATCCAGTATGCCGCGTGCGTGCTGATGCTTACCGCGCTGCTCGTCATCCGGCTGTATGACGAGGCGGCGTTCGACAATGCCGTTGCAGCCTTCCGGGCGCAGACACAGGCCCCGGACGAGACCTGGGCGGACAGCCTGCTCGCGCTTGCCGCCTCCCTTTGGAGCTGAGGCTCGGGGGCTGCCGGATCCTGCTTGATTTCGGATTCCCCGCCGTGCTTGCCGTGCAGCTCCTCCTGTGGGAGCCGCATCAGGTGGGCCGTGTGCTGCTGGCCGTGCTCGTGCATGAGCTCGGACACGGCACGGTCATGGCGCTCACGGGCGCGGGTGTGCGGGAGATCCGGCTGCATGCATTCGGAGTGCAGCTGCGCACACAGCCGTGCCTGCTGTCCGTACCGGAGGAGCTGCTGCTCTACGGGAGCGGTCCGGCGGTCAATCTGCTGTGTGCGCTGGTGCTGTGGCACATATCCCCTGAAACGGCGCAGCTCCATCTGGGGCTGGGCCTGTTCAATCTGCTGCCCTGCACGGTGCTCGACGGGGGTGCGGCCCTGCATTGCCTGTGGGCGGCGCATCCGCAGCGCCTGCGCGGTTGCAGCTGGTGCTGCACAGTGCTCCTTGCCGCAGCGGCTGTCTGGATGGGTGCTGCCCGTGTACCCGTGCCCTGCGTCATGGCCGTGTATCTGGGTGTGTCGGAGCTCTCGGAGCTGTTTTTCCGCTGAGGGCACTGCTTCCCGTCTCTTCACGAAAAATGCGCAGGCATTGACCCCTTATCTTGCCTCTTGGTTGACAAAACCCGGGAATTGTGCTACAATAGGACTGTTATCCGTCCTAATTCCGAAGAAAGAAGAAATGCCATGAACCAGCAGATCGAACCCTTCCTGCTCGAGGTGCAGCGCCCGTCCCGGTACACCGGCGGCGAGGTCGGACAGGTCGTCAAGGACCGCCGGGACATCGCCGTGCGCTTTGCCTTTTGCTTCCCCGATATCTACGATGTGGGTATGTCCCACCTGGGGATGAAGATCCTCTATTCGCTCATCAACGAGCGTCCGGAATACTGGTGCGAACGGGTCTTTGCCCCCTGGGAGGACATGGAGGCCGTCATGCGCCGGGAGCGCATCCCCCTGTATGCACTCGAGAGCGGGGACCCTGTGCGGGAGTTTGACATCATCGGCTTTACGCTGCAATATGAGATGTCCTATACCTGCATCCTCAATATGCTCGATCTTGCCGGCGTTCCCCTGCTCCAGCGCGAGCGCGGCGATGCCATTGCCCCCCTTGTGGTCGCAGGCGGACCGTGCTGCTGCAATCCCGAGCCCCTGTGTGATTTCTTTGACCTGTTCATCCTCGGCGAGGGTGAGGAGGTCGATCTCGAGCTTATGGACCTCTACCGCCGGATGCGCGATGCCGGCGCGGGAAGGGAGGCATTTCTCCGCGAGGCCGCCCGCATCCCCGGCATCTACGTCCCCTCCCTCTATGAGGTGACCTACCATGCCGACGGCACTGTGGAGGCTGTGACCCCCAGGGACGGCGCTCCCGCTGTCATCAAAAAGCGTGTCATGACCGATATGGACAGGTCCTACTATCCGGACAGCGTCGTCGTGCCGTTCATCGAGACCGTCCATGACCGTGTGTCCGTGGAGGTGCTGCGCGGCTGCATCCGGGGATGCCGGTTCTGCCAGGCGGGCTTTCTGTACCGCCCCTTCCGGGAAAAATCCGTGGAGACCATCTGCCGGCAGGGCAGGGCGCTGTGTGAGCATTCAGGGTACGATGAGCTGAGCCTGTCCTCCCTGAGCACGAGCGACCATTCTCAGATCGAGGAGATGCTCGATGCCCTGCTGCAATACACCGCCGATGCCCATGTGAATCTGTCGCTGCCGTCCCTGCGCATCGACAATTTCTCCGGCAGCGTGCTCGAGAAGGTCACCACCATCCGCAAGAGCGGCCTGACCTTCGCCCCCGAGGCCGGGACCCAGCGCCTGCGCGACGTCATCAACAAGAACGTCACCGAGGAGGAGGTCATGCGCACCTGCCGCATCGCCTTCGAGGGGGGCTATACGCAGGTCAAGCTCTATTTCATGATGGGACTGCCCACCGAGACCGATGAGGACATCATCGGCATCGCCGACCTTGCCCAGAAGGTGGTCAACCTCTTCTACGACATGCCGCAGCGTGCCAAGGGCAAGCTCCAGGTGAGCATCTCAACTGCCACCTTTGTTCCCAAGCCCTTCACGCCCTTTGAGTTCGAGCCCCAGACCGGGAAGGAGGAGATCCTCCGGCGGCAGGCCGTGCTTCGCGGCGCGATCCGCTCGAAGAAGATCAAGGCCAGCATGCACATCTCCGATATCAGCCAGATGGAGGCCGTGCTCGCACGCGGGGACCGCCGCATCGGTGCGGTGCTCTATGATGTGTGGAAAAGCGGCGGCCACCTCGATGCATGGGATGAGTGCTTTGAGGCACAGCGCTGGTATGCGGCATTTGAAGCGCACGGGCTCGACCCCGCCTTCTATGCCAACCGCACCCGGCCCTATGACGAGGTCATGCCGTGGGACCATCTCGATTATCTGGTCTCCAGGGACTTCCTTGTCCGGGAGCATAAAAAAGCCCTCGAAGCGCGGACCACACCGCCCTGCCGGGAGCGCTGCGCCGGCTGCGGCGCCGATCAATGTCTGGGGAGGTCATGCTTTTGAAGGACTATCGGATCGTATTTGAAAAGACCGGCGTGATGCGCTATATTTCCCACCTCGACCTCAACCGCTGCATGATCCGGGCCGTGCGCCGCTCGGGACTCCCGGCATGGTACACCGAAGGGTTCCACCCCCACCTGTACCTGATGTTCCCCCTGGCACTCTCACTGGGGGCGGAGAGCCTGTGCGAGGTCATGGACCTGCGCCTGACGCAGGAGGTGCCGGAGACGGACATCCTCACACGGCTCAATGCCGCGCTCCCGGAGGGACTGCGCGCTGTGTCCGTGGGGGAGCCGCAGCATGAAGCGCAGGACATCACCGGGGCACGCTACGAGGTCATCCTGCAAGGGGAAGCGCTGTCGGACCTGTGGGAGGCGTTCCTCTCACAGGAGCAGATCCTCGTGGAGAAGAAAACGAAGAAGGGCAGGAAGGAGGTGGACATCGCACCGCTCATCACCGCAGAGAGTGACCGTGAAGAGGGGGATGGGCTGCATCTGACCCTGTGCCTGCCCGCCGGAAATGCCGGTAATATCAATGTGAGCGTCGTGGTGGATGCCTTTGAAAAGTACGCAGGCAGGCCGATTTTTACGCAGTGCGTGCGGAGGATAAAAATTTTTTGTGAGGATGGGAAAGATTTTTTGTAAAAACACTTGCTTTTTTTCGGGAAATGTGGTATGATATAAAAGCATTTGAAATCCGTCCGGGGACATTGTGCCCGGATGAGGGTTAATGCCGAAAGACATTAAATCGGTCCGTCCGCTGACGGCAGGCTGTCCGGGGTGCGTCCAAGGGGCGCACAAAGAAGCAGGGACAGTATGGCAGTGCGCTGTATGTTGCTGAGTACGGTGCATGCTCCCGTGTATGAAGGATCGGAAATTTTAGGAGGAAAAGAACATGGATGCATTGAAACTCATCAGCGACGCAAGCCTCAAGCAGGATGTCCCCCAGGTTGCCATCGGTGATACCGTCAAGGTACACGTGCGCATCAAGGAGGGCGAGAAGAGCCGTATCCAGGTATTCGAGGGTACTGTCATTGCCAAGAAGCACGGCGGCATCAGCGAGACCTTCACCGTAAGACGTGTCGCACACGGCTGCGGCATCGAGCGTGTATTCCCGCTGCACAGCCCGGCTGTGGACAAGGTGGAGCTGGTAAGACACGGTAAGGTCCGCAGAGCAAAGCTCTACTATCTGCGTGACAGAGTCGGCAAGGCTGCCAAGGTCAAGGAGCTCATCTGAGTTACCGGGACATAGGCTGGTGCAAAAGCGGGTCTGCCGCTTTTGCATCACAGACGCAAGGGGGACGTTTGTCCCTTTTTTGCATATCTGCGGGGGATCTGCGCCCGGCGCATGGCCCCCTGTGACGTTCGGGGAGGCCGCCCATACGGGCGGCTTTTTCGGATGATAGAGCATGCGGCGAAGGCCGGGGAGGGGTGCGATCATGGAAACGAACGAGACAGAGAACAAGGTGCTCGAATCGCAAGAGACAGAGAAGGTGCAGGAGGTGCAGGAGAGTGCTGCGCCCGAAAAGCAGGAGGAGGCCGGCGAGGGGATCTTCCAGGATGTCATCGATATTCTGGAGACGATGCTGGTGTCCGTCTTTGTGGTGCTGCTTTTGTTCACCTATGTGATGCGGCCGGTCACGGTGGAGGGGACCTCCATGGTGCCCACGCTCCAGGACAGCGACCGCCTGCTCATGTACCGGATGCTGTATACCCCGAAGAACGGGGACATCGTCGTGGTCAACAACCGGCAGGGCCATGTCCTCAACGGGGACCAGGTCGTGCCGAGCGGCTATTCGCTCAATGAGTGCATCATCAAGCGCGTGATCGCCGTGGGCGGCCAGACCATCGACATCGATAAGGAGGCACAGACCGTCACGCTCGACGGTGTGGTGCTCGACGAGCCGTACATCAATGAGACCGTGCGCACCAACGACGGTGCCTTCCGGTACCCGCTGACCATCCCCGAGGGGTATGTCTTTGTCATGGGTGACAACCGCAACCACTCCACCGACAGCCGCAATGAGCATGTGGGGCTCGTTCCCGTGGAGGATGTGCTGGGCACCACCTTCTTCCGCTATGTGTCCGTGGAGACCGTGGAAACAGTGGATGAAAAGACCGGGGAGATCACGACCAAGGATAAATTGACGTTTGACCGCATCGGCTTCATCGGATAAGCGGGGCGGATCATGCGGGAATATATTCGGTTTTCCAGAAACAAGCTGCTCCACCGGCTGGTGGGGGAGCTGCTCGATGTGATCGGAACGGCCCTCACGCCGATCTTCTGCATCGTGCTTTTGTTCACCTATGTGCTCCGGATCGCCACCGTGCAGGGGGCGTCCATGGAGCCGACACTCCAGAGTGAGGACAAGCTGCTGGTCAATCTGCTCGACAGCGATCCGGCCTGCGGGGACATCCTCATCATCAACGCCAGACGCTGTGCGCTGCTTGATGACAACGGGAATGTCTACACCGTGGACGGGCTCGACAAGAGCATCGTCAAGCGCGTGATCGCCGTGGGCGGCCAGACAGTGGACATTGATTTTGACAAGGGCGTGGTATACCGCAACGGCGCACCGCTTGAGGAGCCGTATGTGAATACCCTGACCCAGGTGCCCGTTCCGGAAAAGGGGGCCTTCACCTATCCCATCACGATCCCGGACGGGTATCTGTTTGTGATGGGGGATAACCGGCAGGTCTCGCTCGACAGCCGGTATCCGGATGTCGGGCTGATCCCGCTCGCGGAGGTGGACGGGACGGTCTTTGCCCGCGTGTATCCGCTGGGGAAGCTCGGCGGCGTGGATTAGGAGGCTTTCATGGCAGAAATACAGATCGGCAATATCCAGTGGTTCCCCGGACACATGACCAAGACAAGGCGGATGATCGCCTCGAACCTGTCCTTAGTGGACGGCGTGGTCTCCCTGCTCGATGCCCGCATCCCGCAGAGCAGCCTCAATCCGGAGCTGTCGCAGCTCGTGGAGAAGAAGCCCTATATGGTATTGCTCAACAAGGCGGATATCGCCGACCCGAATGCCACGGCACAGTGGGTGCAGTGGTACCGGCGGCAGGGCATCCCGGCGCTGGGGATGGACTGCATGAGCGGCAAGGGGCTTGCACAGTTTTTGCCCACCGTCAAGGAGCAGCTGCTTCCCGAGCTTTTGGAAAAGCGCCGTAAGGCGGGCATGGTCGGACGTCCCATCCGGCTGATGATCGTGGGGATCCCGAATGTGGGGAAATCCTCCTTCATCAACCGTCTGGCGGGCGGCAAGCGGGCAAAGGTCGAGGACCGGCCGGGCGTGACCCGTACCAAGCAATGGGTGCGGGCGGATGCGCAGGTCGAGCTGCTCGATATGCCGGGCGTGCTCTGGCCGAAGCTCGATGACCAGGAGGCCGCACTGCGCCTGGCCTTCACGGGCGCGATCCGCGACCAGGTGCTGGATATCGAAGCACTGGCCATGCTGCTGCTCGAATACCTCCACCGGGAGTACCCGCAGTCGCTCCTGCAGCGTTATAAGCTGGAAACGCAGGAGACGCAGGGGGATGTCCTCCTTGAGCTTGTCGGGCGAAAGCGCGGGATGCTCATGTCCGGCGGCGTGGTCGATACGGAGCGTGCCGCGGTCACCGTGCTCGATGATTTCCGCGGTGCCAAGCTCGGCAGGATCACGCTCGAGCGGCCCGGAGGAAAACAGGCATGAGCCGGCAGGATACGCTCTTGCGGCGGCAGGCGATGCTGGACTACGATACGCAAAAGCGCCTTCAGTCCGGCGTGATCTGCGGCGTGGACGAGGCCGGACGCGGCCCCTTAGCAGGGGAGGTGTATGCCGCTGCCGTGATCCTCGGGGAGGACCACGGGATCGACGGACTCGATGACAGCAAGAAGCTCTCCGAAAAGCGCCGGGAAGCGCTGTTTCCGGAGATACAGGAGAAGGCACAGGCCTTCTGCATCGCTGCGGCAAGCGTGGAGGAGATCGAGCGCCTCAATATCCTCGGTGCTGCCATGCTTGCCATGCAGCGTGCCGTGGAGGGCCTTGGCACCGTGCCCGCACTGGCCCTCGTGGACGGCAACCGGGCACCCGTGCTGCCCTGCCCGCTGGAGACAGTGGTGAAGGGCGATGCGACAAGTGCCTCCATCGCGGCAGCCTCCATCCTTGCCAAGGTCGCAAGGGATCATTATATGCTAAAAATGGATGCGCTCTATCCGGAGTACGGCTTTGCCCAGCACAAGGGCTACGGCACCGCGGCCCATACCGCGGCACTGCGGCAGTACGGCCCCTGTCCCATCCACCGTCCCTCCTTTCTGAGGAAGCTCCTGTGACACCGCAGGAGACCGGTGTGCTCGGGGAACGGGCAGTCTGCTATTATCTGGAAGCCCTCGGCTACACTGTCCTGGAGCGCAATTTCCGCATCCGGGGCGGCGAGATCGATATCGTCGCACGGCGCGGGGACCTTCTGTGCTTTGTCGAGGTCAAGACCAGGAAGCTTGGTACTCAGGCCGCCGGACAGGAGGCGGTCGATGCAAGGAAGCGCCGGCATCTGATCCGCGCTGCCTATGCGTACTGCGAGGCAAGGGACATCCCGGAGGAGGCGTATTATCTGCGCTATGACATCGCCGAGGTGACCGTGCAGGGCAGGACGCTGCTTGGGATCGATTATCTTGAAAGTGCGTTTGATGAGACGGACTTTGCGAAATAATACTAATCTCAAATCGGTTCCATGAAAAGATTTGCCGATAGGCATTCGCTGATCTCAGGAAAACGACCGCAGGCGGGCTTGGTGCCCGGCAAGGTCGTTTGACGACGAGCAGCGGATGGATAGCGGTGAAGATTTTCATGGGTTCGCTTTGAGATTAGTATCATATCAAAAATCTTTTTTAATCTGAGAAAGGGTGGTCATATGTATTACAAAAGCACTCGTGACAAGAGCCTGAACGTCACAAGCGCCCAGGCGATCGCACAGGGCATCTCTGCGGACGGAGGACTGTTCATCCCCTCCGAGATCCCGCAGATCTCCATGGAGGAGCTGCGCGCACTGGCAGATATGCGCTATGACGAGCGTGCCAACGTCGTGTTCGGGAAATTCCTGACCGACTTCACACCGGAGGAGATCGCCTACTGCACCTCGAATGCTTACAATACAAAGAATTTCGAGACGGAGAACATCGCCGAGCTCACCGGTGCCTTCGGTGATGCACAGATCCTCGAGCTCTGGCACGGACCGACCTGTGCCTTCAAGGATATGGCGCTCCAGATCCTGCCGTACCTGCTGACCACGTCGCTGAAAAAGAACGGCGAGGACAAGAAGGTCGTCATCCTCGTGGCCACCTCCGGCGATACCGGTAAGGCCGCCCTCGAGGGCTTCAAGGACGTGCCCGGCACCGAGATCATGGTGTTCTACCCCGACCACGGCGTCTCCTCCATGCAGAAGCGCCAGATGGCCACGCAGGAGGGCGGCAATGTCGCTGTCTGCGCACTTGAGGGCAATTTCGACGACTGCCAGAACGGCGTCAAGAAGATCTTCACCGATGCCGCCGTCAAGGAAAAGCTTGCCGCAGCCGGGAGAATGTTCTCCTCGGCCAACTCCATCAACTGGGGCCGTCTTGCTCCCCAGATCGTGTACTATGTCTCCGCCTATGCGGAAATGGCCAAGCGCGGCGACATCGCCTTTGGCGATACGATCAATGTGGTCGTGCCCACGGGCAATTTCGGCAACATCCTGGCTGCCTACTACGCCAAGAACATGGGCGTGCCGATCGGCAAGCTGATCTGTGCCTCCAATGTCAACAAGGTGCTCACCGACTTCATCAATACCGGCGTGTACGACCGCAACCGTGACTTCTATGCCACCTGCTCACCGTCGATGGATATCCTCATCTCCTCGAACCTCGAGCGCCTGCTCTTCCTGCTCACGGACGGCGACGATGCACAGATCCGCGACTGGTTCGGCAAGCTCTCGAAGGACGGCCGCTATGAGGTCACCGGGGACGTGCTTGCAAAGCTCCAGAGCGACTTTGTCGGCGGCTTTTGCGATGATGCCGATACGAAGAAAACGATCCGCGACTTTAAGGAAAAGTACGGCTACACCTGCGATACGCACACCGCCGTTGCCGTGAAGGTGTACCTGGATTATCTCGGACAGACCGGCGATACCACCCGCACCCTGATCGCCTCCACCGCGAGCCCGTACAAGTTCAGCGCAAGCGTGCTGGAAGCCATTGAAGGTACACAGTCCGGCGCGGATGAGTATGCACAGGTCGCCCATCTTGCCGAGGTCTCCGGCCTTCCGGTGCCCGCCTCCCTTGCCGCCCTCAAGGATAAGCCCGTGCGCTTCTCCGAGGTCATCGCCAAGGAGGACATGGAGTCCTACGTTCTCAAGAGCATGGGAATCGACGGCTGATGGCGCTCTTTGTGATGGGCGATACCCACCTGTCACTGGGCGTTCCGGAAAAGCCGATGGACATCTTCGAGGGCTGGGAAAATTACCAGGCGCTCATCGCCGAAAACTGGCAGCGCCTCATCGCCCCGGAGGATACCGTCGTGCTCGCCGGGGATATCTCCTGGGGGATGACACTCCAGCAGGCACGGGCGGACTTGGCGTTCCTTGATGCCCTGCCCGGGCGGAAGATCATCCTCAAGGGCAACCATGACTACTGGTGGAATTCCATGAAGAAGATGACGGATTTCTTCACGGAATGCGGTTTTTCCACGCTGTCGATCCTGCATAACAACTGCTATGCCTATGAGGACGTCGGCATCTGCGGTACAAGGGGCTGGGTCAACATCCCCGGGGAGACCGTTGATGAGGGGATGCTCCGGCAGCAGGTGGACGAGCGCTGCGCCGATGCCAGGGTGCTTGCCCGGGAGCAGCAGCGCCTGCGCGTGTCCTTAGAGGCCGCCAGACAGCAGGGACTGCGCCCCATCGCCTTCCTGCACTACCCCCCCGTCTACTGGGGCAGCCGCAATGAGCTGATGCTCGATGTCCTGCATGAGTACGGCGTGGAGCACTGCTACTACGGCCACCTGCACGGGAGGGCTCCCCATGCCCGTGCGGTCAAGGGATGGGAGAACGGGATCTGCTACCACCTCATTTCTGGTGACTATTTACAATTTACGCCTGAAAAAATCATGTAATTTGTGACATTTGTAGAAGTCTGGCAGGAAATTCAAAAATCTATAGAAAAAATCCGTCAGATATGTTATAATGATATTTGTATGCGGTGCCTGCCCGGTCCTATGGACGGCAGAGGCATTGCTGTGTGATTGAACTTGATAATTTGGAGGACTTAAAAATGAGTTTGAAATCAACAACAAGGACCGAGGTCAACACGGTAGAAATGGTATTCGAGGTTGGCCCGGAGGAATTCGAGGCAGCAGTCGAGAAGGCCTATCAGAGAGCCAGAAAGAACATCTCCCTGCCCGGCTTCCGCAAGGGCAAGGTATCCCGGAAGATGGCCGAGGCCCGTCTGGGTGAGGGCGTGTTCTATGAGGATGCCATCAACAGCCTCATCAATGCCGAGCTGACCCCCGCACTGATGGAGGCCGACTTCGAGCTGGTGGACCGTCCCCAGGTCGAGGCAGAGAAGGTGAGCAAGGAAGAGGGCGTGACCTTCAAGGTACTGTGCATCACCAAGCCCGACATCACCCTGGAGAACTACAAGGGCATCCGCGCTTCCAAGGCTGTGAAGCCCGTGACCGAGCAGGACGTGGATGCGCAGGTGGATATGCTGCGCCAGAGAAATGCAAGACTCGTGTCCGTGGATGACAGAGCCGCACAGATGGGCGACGAGGTCAACATCGACTTCGAGGGCTTCTTCGGTGACGAGGCATTCGAGGGCGGCAAGGGCGAGAGCTTCCCGCTCAAGCTCGGCAGCGGTCAGTTCATCCCCGGCTTCGAGGAGCAGATCGTCGGCAAGTCCATCGGTGACGAGTTCGACGTGAACGTGACCTTCCCGGAGAACTACCAGATGGAGGACTACGCCGGCAAGGAGGCTGTCTTCAAGTGCAAGCTCAACGGCATCACCGTGGAGGAGCTGCCCGAGGCCGATGACGAGTTCATCCAGGATTCCACCGAGTTCGACACCCTCGAGGCCTTCCGTGAGGATGCCAGGAAGCGTCTGGAGAGCAACGCAGAGCGTGATGCACAGACGGCCTTTGACAACACCGTGATGGAAGCACTCATCGCCATGGTCGATGCTCCCATCCCGAACTGCATGTTCGAGCAGCGCATCGACAGCCTGGTGAACAACTTCGAGCAGATGCTCAAGGAGCAGAAGATGTCGCTCGATCTGTACCTGCAATACACCGGTATGAGCATCGAGGACTTCCGTGAGTCCAACCGTGACCGTGCTGTCAGCGAGGTCAAGCTGCGTCTGGCACTCGAAAAGATCGCACAGCTCGAGAACATCGAAGTCTCCGACGACGAGATCAACGATAGCCTGTCCGGCATCGCTGCTGCCAACAACATGACCGTTGCCGAGGTAAGACGCCGTCTGCCGATGGCCGACTATATCATGGATATGCGCGTGACCAAGGCACTTGAGCTTGTCAAGGACAATGCACAGATCTCCGAGGAGGCTCCGGCTGAGGAGGCCGCTCCCGCCGAGGAAGCCGCAGAGACTGAGGCAGAATAAGCAAGGCAACATGTCGCATGAACGGGCGCTGCTGTCCGTTCATGCGTTCATATACCCGTCCGGAACCTGGAAATTCTTGAAAGGAAGGAACCATCATGAGTAGTTTAGTACCTTACGTTGTGGAACAGACGAGCCGCGGAGAGCGTTCCTACGATATCTTCTCGCGTCTGCTCAATGACCGCATCATCATGCTGTGTGATCAGGTGGATGACACAACGGCAAGTCTTGTGGTCGCTCAGCTTCTGTATCTGGAAAGCCAGGATGTAGAAAAGGACATTTCCCTGTATATCAACAGCCCCGGCGGTTCGATCTCAGCCGGTATGGCCATTTATGACACCATGCAGTACATCAAGTGTGATGTCTCCACCATCTGCATCGGTATGGCAGCCTCGATGGGTGCGTTCCTGCTGACCGCAGGTGCGCCCGGCAAGCGCTTTGCCCTGCCCAATTCCGAGATCATGATCCACCAGCCGCTCATTGGCGGCGGCGGACTTTCCGGCCAGTGTACGGACATCAAGATCCATTCCGATCACCTGGTCCGCACCCGCCAGAAGCTCAACACGCTCCTTGCCCAGCACACGGGACAGCCGCTTGAGACCATTGAGCGCGACACCGAGCGCGACAATTACATGTCGGCGGAAGAGGCCCAGAAATACGGCCTGATCGACCAGGTCATCGCAAAGAGGTAAGCCATGGCAGAGTTCAATTCCTTTAAGATCTGTAACTTCTGCGGCAAGGGCGAGGATAAGGTCATGAGCATGTTCTCCGCAGGCATCTACAACATCTGTGATGAATGCGTCTGCACCTGCTATGACATGATCTTCGGGACCTCCGCAGGCCGTCACAAAGAGAAGAAGGACGAGGACAAGAAGAAAAAGAAGCGCGATTTCAAGCTTCTCAAGCCCCAGGAGATCAAGGCAGTGCTTGACCAGTATGTGGTGGGTCAGGACCAGGCCAAGATCTCCCTGGCCGTCTCCGTCTACAACCATTATAAACGCATCCTGAGCCAGGACGACGGCACGGATGTCGAGCTGCAAAAGAGCAATGTGCTCCTGCTCGGCCCGACCGGTGTCGGTAAGACCTTCCTTGCACAGACGCTCGCGAAGATCCTGGATGTGCCCTTCGCCATTGCCGATGCGACCACCATCACCGAAGCAGGCTACGTCGGTGATGATGTGGAGAACGTCCTCCTGCGTCTGATCCAGGCGGCGGATTTTGATATTGATGCGGCCGAGCGCGGCATCATCTACATCGATGAGATCGACAAGATCGCCCGCAAGTCCGAGAACACCTCCCTGACCCGCGATGTCAGCGGTGAGGGTGTGCAGCAGTCCCTGCTGAAGATCGTGGAGGGGACCATCTCCAATGTACCTCCGCAGGGCGGCAGAAAGCACCCGAACCAGGAGTGCATCCCGATCAACACCAAGAACATCCTCTTCATCTGCGGCGGTGCGTTCGACGGCCTCGAGCAGGTCATCCAGAAGCGCATCCAGCCCTCCGGTCTCGGCTTCGGTGCCGATGTGACCACGAAGAAGGAGGCCGAGGACAATATCTTTGCCAAGGCCATCCCGCAGGATCTGGTGAAGTTCGGCATGGTGCCCGAGCTTGTCGGCCGTCTGCCGGTCATTACGGCACTCGATCAGCTCGACGAGGAGGCGCTCGTGCGTATCCTGACCGAGCCCAAGAATGCACTCGTCAAGCAGTATGTCAAGCTCTTTGGCTATGACAATGTCAAGCTTGAGGTCGAGGAGGCAGCGCTGACGGAGATCGCCAAGCGTGCCATCACGCAGAAAACCGGCGCCAGAGGCTTGCGCGCCATCATGGAGGAGCTCCTGATGCAGTCGATGTACAATCTGCCGAGCTTCGGCAATGTCGGCAAGGTAACGATCACCCGCGAGTGCGTGACCGATCATGCCGAGCCCATCCTGACCGACCGCCGCAATAAGGTGGTCAAGGAATGGTGATCCCGGACCGGCAGCAGCGTTCCACTCATCATAAAAGCCACACAGTCCATGTGTGGCTTTTTGTGACCCTTCGGCGGCACGGATGCCGTGATTTCCAGAAGGGGCGGAATTTACCGCTTGCATTCCGGAAGAAAGTATAGTATAATGAAAGAGTATCCCGATCCGATAGAAAACAAGGGGAGGTCATATCATGCAGGAAAAGAAAAAGAATCCCGACCGTCTGCCCACCATACCCATGCGGGGAACCGTCGTATTTCCGCACATGATCATGCATTTCGATATTGCCAGGGACATCTCTGTCAAGGCCGTTGAGGAGGCGCTGCGCCGTGACCGCAGGATCTTCCTTGTGTCGCAGCGCGATGTCTTTGAGGAGCATCCCGGCCAGCAGGATCTGTACACCATCGGCGTGGTCGCCGAGGTCAAGCAGACCCTCAAGACCCAGGACGATACCATCCGCATCCTCGTGGAGGGCTGCTACCGCGCCAAGGTGCGCAGCATCGAGCAGCAGCACGGGATGCTGCTTGCGGACGTGCGCCGTCTCGTGAACTGCCGCCGGGAGGATACCGGGGACGTTGAAATGGCCGCGCTCGTGCGTGCGCTCAAGGACATCTATGAGCGCTACAGCCAGCTCTTCCCCCGGATGCCCCGCGAGGTACTCATCTCCGTGATGTGCCAGGACGATCCGATGCTGCTGTATGAGGAGATCGTGTTCAATACGATGTTCGATTTCCGGGACAAGCAGCATCTGCTCGAGGAGGACCAGCTCTCTGCAAGGCTCGATATGCTCTGCAGCATCCTCACCCGGGAGATCATGGTGCTCGAGACCGAGAAGGAGATCCACGAGCGCACCCAGGAGAGCATCGACCAGGGACAGCGGGAATACTTCCTGCGTGAGCAGCTGCGCGTCATCACCGACCAGCTCCGGGAGGAGACCGGGGAGGAGCCGGAGGATGCCGATTCCTATGCACAGCGCATCTGTGCCCTCGGCCTGTCCGAGGAGAGCGAGAACAAGCTGCTGAAGGAGGCAAACCGTCTGCGCCAGATGCCCCCCGCATCGCAGGAGGCCTACGTCATCTCCAGCTATCTTGACACCGTGCTCGATCTGCCGTGGAATACGCTCACCGAGGAGCATGTGGATCTTGGGGAGGCGCAGGCGGCACTCGATGCCGACCACTACGGACTCCAGAAGGTCAAGGAGCGCATTCTCGAGAGTCTTGCCGTGCGCGTGCTCAATCCGGAGCTCAAGGGACAGATCCTGTGCCTGGTCGGACCGCCCGGTGTGGGCAAGTCCTCCATTGCCAAGTCCATTGCCGGCGCCATTTCCCGGAGCTTTGTGCGTGTCTCGCTCGGCGGTGTCCGGGATGAGGCCGATATCCGCGGCCACAGAAAGACCTATGTGGGCGCCATGCCCGGACGGATCATCGCGGCCGTGAACCAGGCCGGCACCCGCAATCCCCTCATTTTGCTCGATGAGCTCGACAAGATGGGCAATGATTATAAGGGCGACCCGTCCGCGGCCATGCTCGAGGTCCTCGACAGCGAGCAGAACCACGCCTTCCGGGATCATTACATAGAGATCCCCTTCGACCTGAGCCGGGTGATGTTCATCGCCACAGCCAATACGCTCGATACCGTACCCGCACCGCTCCTGGACCGTATGGAGATCATCGAGCTGTCGAGCTATACGCGGGAGGAGAAATTCCAGATCGCCAAGCGCCATCTTGTGGCCAAGCAGCTCGCGGCCCACGGCCTGAAGGAGACGCAGTGCCGCATCGAGGACGAGGTGCTCTATGCTCTCATCGACGGGTATACGAAGGAGGCGGGTGTTCGCAATCTCGAACGCGCCATCGGCAACGTCTGCCGCAAGGCAGCCAGGAGCATCGCCGCCGGGGAGCGCAAGCGCATCCGCGTGAAGGAGCGCGACCTTAAGGGCTACCTCGGCATCCCGAAATTCCTCCCCGATGCCCGCAGCCGCCAGAACACTGTGGGGCTTGTCAACGGCCTTGCCTGGACCTCCGTGGGCGGCGTGCTCATGCCGCTCGAGGCCCTTGTGCTCGACGGAAAGGGGAGCATCGAGATCACGGGCTCTCTGGGCAGTGTGATGCAGGAGAGCGCCAAGCTTGCGGTCAGCTATGCAAGGAGCGTGGCGAAGGACTACCACATCCAGCCCGATTTCTACCAGAATAAGGACCTGCACATCCATGCCCCCGAGGGTGCGGTCCCGAAGGACGGCCCCTCCGCCGGTGTGACGATGGCGACCGCCCTCATCTCGGCACTCTCCGGTATCCCCGTGCGTGCGGATGTGGCCATGACCGGGGAGATCACACTACACGGCAGGGTCATGCCCATCGGCGGCCTTAGGGAGAAGTCCATGGCAGCGTACAAGGCGGGCATCTACACGGTCATCATGCCGGCGGAGAACACCCCCGACCTTGAGGAGGTCGATCCGGTCGTGCGGGAGCGTGTGAACTTCATTCCCGTCAAGGAGCTGTCCGAGGTCCTCTCCCACGCGCTGGATACCGCCGCCTCCGGGAAGGAGGAGCCGGAGCTGCGGCATGCGCCCTATCAGAAGCGCAGCACGCCCTCCGAGCGCCGCAGGAGGCAGTCATGAGATTCCAGGATGCGCAGCTCGTCCACTGCTGCGGGAAGCTCTCGCAGCTTCCCGGGGACGGGGTGATGGAATTTGCCTTCCTCGGCCGGTCGAATGTGGGCAAGTCCACGCTCATCAACAAGCTCACCGGCCGCAAATCCCTTGCCCGCGTCAGTGCGAATCCCGGCAAGACTGCCACGGTCAATTTCTATTCGCTGGGCGGTGCCTATCTGGTGGACCTGCCCGGGTACGGGTATGCCAAGACCTCCAAGAGTGAGCAGGAACGCCTGCGCAGGCTCATCACGGGCTATCTTGCCGCCGACCGGGATCTGCGCCTTGCAGTGCAGCTCGTGGATATGCGGCACGCGCCCTCGGCGGAGGATGTGCGCATGACGGACCGTCTCATCGACGAGGAGATCCCCTTCATCATCGTGCTGACCAAGGCCGATAAGCTCGGCAAGCACGAGCGTGAGGAGCGCATGGCCGCCTTTGCACAGGAGATCCCGTGCTTTGAGGACATCTGTATTGTCCCCTTCTCCGCCAAGACCGGTGAGGGACTCGAGACCCTGCGGGAGATCCTGACGGACATCGCGCAGGAGGATCCCGGGGAGTGACCGCTCGAATAGATCCTATGGCATCCGCTTTTACGGCGGATGCCATTTTCTATGTAAACCCTCACCCACCTTTCTCCGGATTTTCACAAACCGATTGTGGGATGCACAAATACGGGGTGTATACTACAAACAATGAAGGATGAACCCCCTCCCACACAGAAAGGAAGCGATCTTATGAGATCTACAACGATGATGATGAGCGCGGTCTGCTGCGCACTGCTGGCAATGACGATGACCGGATGCGGCGCATCCTCCACGCTGACCGACGTGGGAAGCGCCTCGACCTCCCTGACAGCCGATGCCGATGCTGTCATTGAGAGCGCTGCCGATACACAGGATACTGAGACGTCCGCCGCAGCCGAGGCCGTGACGGCTGCCTATACAGTGAATACAACCGGTATACTTGATACGTCATCGATCATGACCGAGCGGGATCTGACCCAGACCGCCGACCTGACCGATGCGCAGTACCTCACCGTCAGCGACGGCAGCACGCTCTCGGTCACCGAGGCAGGCGTGTACGTCATCAGCGGCAGTGCCACTGACTGCACGATCCGCGTCGAGGCCCCCGAGGATGCCAAGGTGCAGCTCGTGCTTGACGGCGTGACGGTCGAGAATGCGGACTTCCCCGTGATCTATGTCATCAGCGCCGACAAGGTCTTTGTGACCACGACCGATACAGAGAATACCCTCTCCGTGACCGGCAGCTTTACGAGCGACGGGGAGACCAATACCGATGCTGTCATCTTCTCGAAGGAGGACCTGGTCCTGAACGGCACCGGCACCCTGCGGATCTATTCCGCCTGCGGCAACGGCATCACCTCGAAGGATGACCTGAAGGTCACGGGCGGCACCTATGAGATCACCAGCGCCCTCGATGCGCTCGAGGCTAATGACCTTGCAGCCGTGACCGGCGGCAGCTTCACCATCGTCTCCGGCAAGGACGGCATCCATGCCGAAAATGACGAGGGCGAGGGCAATGTCTGGATCGCAGGCGGCAGCTTCACCATCCAGGCCGAGAGCGACGGGATCCAGGCAACGGCCGTGCTCCAGATCGACGGCGGCACGCTCACCCTCGATGCAGCCGAGGGCCTTGAATCCACCTATGTGCAGATCGGCGGCGGCACGATCCATATCACCGCCAGCGATGACGGCATCAATGCCGCCGCCAAGACCACCGGCACGGATGTGGTCATTGAGATCAACGGCGGCGAGATCACCATCGACATGGCACAGGGCGACACCGATGCGCTCGACGCCAACGGCAGCATCTACGTCAACGGCGGCACGATCGATATCACCGCACCCACGTCCTCGTTCGACTATGACCAGTCGGCCGAATTCAACGGCGGCACCATCATCATCAACGGTGAGGAGGTCACTGAGATCCCCCAGGATATGATGGGCGGCGGCATGATGGGCGGCGGCTTTGGCGGCAGAGGCGGCTTCGGCGGCCAGAACGGCCAGGGCGGCAATTTCTCAGGCCGCGGTGGCAGAATGATGTAACAAAATTTCCCCCTCTCTAAGATATACAGAAAATTCCCGGGCCTTCCGGGAATTTTTGGTGTATCGAAAAAGCCTCCTCTGCAAGGGGAGGGGGACCGCGAAGCGGTGGAGGGGTGATGATCCCCGGATCTTCCGGGCGTTTTTTGCATTTTCCCTTGCCTGCAAAAGCTTTTTGTGGTATAATAAAACTGTCCGGAACATCCGGTATCCGACGGAAAGGGGGATCCCCATGAATACAGATTCTGAAAAGCTGTTGGCCCATCATCTGTTTGCCCAGCGGGAGGAGCAGTTCGTCCATGCGTCCTTCGACCGGGAGGTCGCGTTCTATGAGAGCATCGGCTCGGGGGATATGGAGCTCGTGCGGGTCTTTGCCACGCCCCTGTGCAGCGATCCGGGCTGCGGTGTCCTCAGCAAGGATCCGCTCCGGAACATCAAATACCATTTTGTTGTCTCCGCCTCCATCGTGGCACGCTTCTGCGTGCGCAGCGGCATGACCCCGGAGGAGGCCTACCAGCTCAGCGATTTCTACATCAACCGCGCCGACGAGTGCCGCAGCATCGAGGAGGTGCGCAAGGTCCACTGGCAGATGATCGAGACCTATACCCGGCATATGCGCAGTGTCCGCACAAGCGCCGTCTTTTCCAAGCCCGTGGTCTGTGCGATGGACTACATCAGCGACAACCTCCACAGCCGCATCCGTCTCGAGGATACCGCCGCACATCTGCATATCAGCAGCGCCTACCTCTCGCGCCTGTTCAAGGCCGAGACCGGTATGAATTTCAGCGACTATGTCAACCGGAAGAAGATCGAGGCCGCCGCAGGCCTGCTGCGCTATTCGGAGTTCTCCACCCTCGAGATCAGCAGCCTGTTCGCCTTCAGCTCCCAGAGCTATTTCATCAAGATCTTCCGGCAGTATAAGGGCATGACCCCCAAGGCCTACCAGAAAACCTACCGCCATCCCGATACCAGCCCCATCCCCGAACAGAATACCAGTCATTGACAGCATTTTAATGCGACCCGGCAAGGAGTTTCCCTCTTTTGCCGGGTTTTTTTGGTCATGTCATCATTTTACTAAAATTAGCAAGAAGTTTGTATCCTTTCTGCAAAAAGTGCGCTATACTGGAATTACGACGGGGACGGAATGCGCTGCCGGACCCGGAATGCGTGAAAATTCTTTTGAGAGGGGAAATTTTTATGAAGAAGAGAACATTCAGACGCCTGGCCGCCGGAATTGCCGCATGCGCTATGCTGGCAATGGCAGTGCCGACCGTACAGCTCATGCCCGCCCATGCAGCCGACCTCATCAGCAACGGTACCTTTGAGAGCGGTACCAGCGGCTGGGGGACCTACAAGGAGAGCGGCGGTGCCTGCTCGCTGTCCACGGACGGCGGCAGACTCGCGCTCAAGGTCACAAGCACCGGCAAGCTGACCTACTCCGTGCAGATGTATTATGACATCATCCCGCTGTATCAGAACGGCGTGTACCGTCTGAAGTACGATATCTCCAGCACCCAGAACCGCTATGTGGAGGGCATGATCCAGCAGAACGGCGGCACCTACCAGGCCTATACCTGGAAGGGCCTGAGCATCGGTCCGAATCCGACCTCCGTGGATTACACCTTCACCATGGAAGCCGAGACGGACATCATGGCAAAGCTCGTGTTCAACTGCGGCCTTGAGGAGGTCGACGGCGGTGCGCTCCCGGAGCACACCATCTATCTGGATAATGTGTCCCTCGAGCTTGTCGATGACAGTGCCGTGGATTACGGCGCCAACCGTCCGTATGAAGCCTCCATCCTGACAAGCCAGCTCGGCTACATCCCGGATGCAAGGAAAACGGCCGTTGTCCGCGGCAATGCCGACAGCTTCTCCGTCATCAACAAGGCAACCGGGCAGGCCGTTATCACAAACCGCGCACTGTCCTCTGCCGTGACGAACAGCTCCGCCAACGAGACAGACCGCATCGCCGATTTCAGCGACCTGACGGCAAACGGCACCTATGTGATCCGCTGCAGCGGTCTGGACGATTCCTATCCCTTCACCATCGACGAGGGCGTGTATGACGACATGATGGACGAGGCTGTTCACATGTTCTATCTCCAGCGCTGCGGCTGCGGTGTGCAGGATGCGACCTTCGGCCACGCAGCATGCCATACCGGCACGGCAGTCGTTTACGGCACCGGTCAGACGATCGATGCAAGCGGCGGCTGGCATGATGCCGGCGACTACGGCCGCTACACCGTCGCAGGTGCCAAGGCCGTGGCAGATCTGCTGTATGCGTATCTGGCAAACCCCGAACGCTACGGCGACAGCACCGGCATCCCGGAGAGCGGCAACGGCAAGGCCGACATCCTCGATGAGGTCAAGTACGAGCTCGACTGGATGTTCAAGATGCAGGCAAGCGACGGCGGTGCCTATCACAAGGTGACCTGCGAGAGCTTCCCCGGCTATGTGATGCCGCAGAATGAGACCGGACAGCTCATCGTGACCCCTGTTTCCACGACCGCGACCGCCGATTTTGCAGCCGCCATGGCACTGGCAGCCGAGGTCTACAAGGACTATGATGCAAGCTACGCACAGAAGTGCCTGACCGCTGCCGAGAAGGCATGGCAGTTCCTCGAGCAGAATCCGAACCTCATCTTCCAGAATCCGTCCGACATCACCACCGGTGAGTACGGCGACAAGTCCGATAAGGACGAGCGCTACTGGGCTGCTGCACAGCTCTACCGCACAACGGGCGATTCCAAGTACCTGAATGCGCTCAATTCCCTGGGCACCCAGGACGGTCTTGACTGGGCCCTGGTCGGCGACTACGGCAACATCGCCATCCTGACCATGAATAACCCCGACAGCACCGTTTATGACAAGGCCAAAAGCTCCGTTCTCTCGCAGGCCGCAAAGCTTGCCACACTCTCCGAGAACAGCCCCTACGGCGTGGCACTGTCCAAGTACAACTGGGGCAGCAACATGACCGTTGCCAATGCCGGCATCATCCTCTATCTCGCCCATGCGCTCGACGGCAGCTCCCGCTACCTCGATGCCGCACAGGCACAGCTCGACTATCTGCTCGGTGAGAATCCGCTCGGTGAGTGCTTCGTGACCGGCTTCGGTACGGTATCTCCGGAGAATCCGCATCACCGTCCGTCCATGGCACAGAACCAGGCCCAGAAGGGCATGCTCGTCGGCGGTGTGAACCAGAACCTCGAGGACAGTGCTGCCAAGGCCTACTGCGCAAATGAGCCCGCTGCCAAGTGCTATGTGGACAATTCCGAGAGCTACTCCACCAACGAGATCACCATCTACTGGAATTCTCCGCTGGTTTACCTTGTGACCGTACTCGATAACCCCACCGAAGTGATGCAGCCCACCGAGGAGCCGACCCAGGCACCGACCGAGGCACCCACCGGCGGCGGTACGCTTGCAGTGACTCTCTGGGGCGATGCCGATGTGGACGGTGACTGCGACATCATCGACGTCATCAGCGTGAACAAGGACCAGCTCGGCTCCTTCACCCTGACGGCACAGGGCGTCAAGAACGCCGACGTGGACCAGAACGGTATCATGGCTTTCTCCGATGCCGTCAACATCATGAAGTCCCTCGTGGATCTGGTGCCCCTCCCCGTAGGCGAGCCGGTCGAGTCACCGACCCAGGCACCGATCTATGAGGCACCGACCGAGGCTCCGACTGAGGCACCGCTGCAGGGTGCTAAGATGACCGCCTCCGGCTACATGGATTACGGCACGGAAATGAATGCCGGCGCGACCAAGGTAGCAGATTTCCGAGGCGGCGAGAGCCCGCTGTTCTTCGCCTCCGACGGCTGGACGAACGGCAGCTGCTTCGACTGCGGCTGGTATAAGCAGAACACGTCCCTTGCGGGCAGCTGCCTGAGCCTGACCATCGATCAGGACCACAGCGGCAAGTACAGCTACTCCGGTGCCGAGTACCGCACCACGGATTTCTACGGCTACGGCTACTATGAGACCTCCATGCAGGCCATCAAGAACGTCGGTGTTGTTTCCTCCTTCTTCACCTACACAGGCCCGTCCGACAACAATCCCTGGGACGAGATCGACATCGAGATCCTCGGCAAGGACACGACCCGTGTGCAGTTCAACTACTACACGAGCAGTCAGGGCAACCATGAGTACATGTACGACCTGGGCTTCGATGCCTCCGAGGGCTTCCACACCTACGGCTTTGACTGGCAGCCCGGCAGGATCACCTGGTATGTGGACGGTGCAGCCGTTTACTCGGCCACGGACAACATCCCCACCACCCCCGGCAAGATCATGATGAACACCTGGCCGGGCACGGGCGTGGATGAGTGGCTGGGCCACTACAACGGCAACACCCCCCTGACCGCACGCTATCAGTGGGTCACCTACAACCAGCACTGATCGCACAATACCTGACAGCCCCCATACCTCTTGCATCGCAGCGGCACCGTCCGCTGCGATGCTTTTTAGAGGGTAGAGGTGAGAGGTAAGAGGTTAGAGGGGGCTCTTTTGAGGGATGAGCTGCTTTTCTGGGGAGGGGGGGCCACCCCCCAGCCCCCTCCCTCTCCCGCTGACGCGGGAGGGGAGGGGGAGTTTCTTTTTTCTGTGCAAGGGGGACTTCGTCCCCCTTGCATCCCCTGTTTTTGAGGGGGCAAACCAGCTCCCTGTTTCCACAGGGGGCTTTGGAGTGGCAGATAAACACCCCGGGAAAGTCAATTCCCCACAGCCCCCGGGGCGCAGCCCCAAATGCAGGGGGTGCGGGGGACCGCAGTCCCCCGCATAAGAAAAAAAGAAAGCCCCCTCCCCTCCCGCGGCAGCGGGTGAAGGGTGGGGGCCTCGGGGTGGGCAGCAACGCGCCCGTCCCCGAAGGGGCATCCTTTTCGTTCAATCCCCGGAAGTGCATGCGATGGAACGCAGCTTCAGGCGCATTTTGGAGGGATCATCGATCAGAACGACGATTTCGACCTGGGAGGGGGCATAGGGAAACTCTGCGTCGAGCAGGACCTGATGGTCATTAAGCTCACCGGTGGTCAGCTCCACATGGTCAAGGACCTGTCCGTCCGCATGGAGCTCGGCCGTGCCTAAATGCTTTGTGCCGGGGGGCATCTCCAGAATGTCAAGCGTCAGGTCAAAGACGTAATTGCCCTCCTGTGCCGGCAGATACGGACCAAAGCACAGCACCGAGGAATCCTCCGTGTTGATGATGGTCTGTGCATCCTCGTCGAAGGCCGCCTCGTCAAAGAAGGACATCTGGTCGAGCGGGAAATAGAACACCTCGGGGGAGGCATTGCGCAGCACAAGTATGTCGTCGTTGTATGCCGTCAGCTCGTAGTCGCAGTACGACAGGCAGTCCTCCATCTTGCAGATAAAATACGCATTTGCCGGGATCTCCTCAATATCCCCGGCCATTTCAATGCGCTTGTCCTGCAAATGCAGCTGCACCTGGTAGGGCAGGGAGCCGGCGGAGGCCTTGACATAGACGGCTTCGTCCGGTACCTCGGCAAGCGTGTCGAAAACCTTGGCATTGCTGTCGTTGGCTGCCTGGTTCTTTCGCAGCTGTTCAAGAGGTGCCGCGGTATGGTAAACGGACAGCCACGAGAACAGCGCGGTCATCAGCACCGCCGTGAGCCATTTGCGGCGGGGAAGGAGCTGGGAGAGTCCCAGCGCCAGGATGGCCGGTGCCGCGCCCAGGAAGGCGTAGGCATAATATTCCAGACCGTGCTCCGACTTGAAATCGGCAATGACCGGCGTACACAGGCTGTTGAAGGGGGGATCGGTCAGGTGTGCGATGAGCACATCCGTCCGGTTCACACCCAGATACATCCCCGCGGCCAGCACAAGGAGCAGGAGGGGCAGGTGCTTCATGCGTTCATTCCGAAGCAGCAGACAGATGCCGATGGCCACGGCCGGACCGAGCGTGCAGTCAATGTAGCGGGTGTAGAGCACATGGTCGATGCGGTCGAAGTTCGTCATGAAGATGCTGCTGATGAGCAGCATGGCAAGGAAGGCACAGACGAGGTACACATATTGCAGAAAGCGCACCGTCAGAAGGGGCTTGGCCTCCTCCTGTCTGCGGCGGCGTCCGACCGCCTCGGCAATGCGGTGTACGATGCCGATTGTCAGCACCGTGTAGGCGATCAGCGGCATGCAAAAGCCCGAGATCACGCCGGCAAAGCCCTGCGAGACCGTCACGGACATCCACAGCTTGAGTCCCTCCACGGAGGACAGGGCGGTCTTGAGCCGTCCGGTCACCGTCCCCGCATCGTTCGCAGCGGGGGGACCGTTCTCCCAGAGCCTTTCCGTCAGTCCGTGCTTGATGAGCAGATGCACCGCGAACATCGCACACAGTACCCCCAGAAAGCACAGCGCATGCTTCCAGGGAAGGCGTTTGCCCAGGAAGGCCAGGAGCATCGTAAAGCACACGGCAGCCACGATGCCGATGCAGCGGTTGTGGACCATGAAGCTGTAGCCGCACAGTACGCCGAGCAGGATCATCTGCCCGTAGCGGGGGCTTTCGACCGACCGCAGGACCGTGAGGGTGATGAGCGAAAAGACCAGCAGCACCGTGATCTCCGACCAGGTGGTCAGGCTGTAGACCTGATAGGGCGCATAGAGCACCCCTGCCAGCGCCGGCAGGAAGAGCAGGGCGGGGGGCAGCTTCTTGAAGAGCTGCCGGAGGATGAGCCAGAACACCCACAGCACCGCACCGAGCATGAGCGCGTTGAGCACGAGCGCTGCCTGGTACTGCATGGCCGGGGCATCGAAGAGCAGCATGAGCACGGCCAGGATCAGGCTGTACCCGTAGGAGTACCAGACCAGTCCCTCGCTGACACCGCTCCAGTCATGGCCGGTGAGGATGGCGGCATGGGTCCAGTAGCCGGCCTCATCCTGGAAGATGGTCGGCTGATGGCACATGCCGATGCCGCGCAGGTTCCAGAGGATGACACCGAGCGTCAGGAGGCAGCCGAGCACCAGATGGCCGTACCGCCCAAGGAAGACCTTGACACGTTCCATGGGATCCCTTTCTGCCTCAGGTGGCGTAGGCAAGCGTCCCGGCAATGCCGGAAATATCCGCCTGGCTCAGGTTCGGATCCTGCCGGAGGGTGTTCAGGACCTCCTCGGTCACGGCAGGCGCATCGCATGCCATGCACAGGTAGTCGTAATAATGCTTTGCCACGATCCGAAGGTCCAGATGCTCCTCGGCAAAGCGTCTGGCAGCCTTCTCAATGCGTGCCTGCTCGTCGGGATCCTCAAGGAGGGTGCGCAGTGCCTCATAAATGGCATCGGGCTCGCGCTCCTCTCCCATTTTCCCGACATTCTCGATCTTGATGCAGGCCCTGTCCGGGATCTCCGAGAAGCTGCCGATGTCGTTGACCACCACACAGCGTCCCTTGGCAAGGATGCGCATGAGCGAGCCGCTCGTCTCCCCGTTCGAGGGGTAGCGCAGGTTCAGGCAGATGTCGGTCATGTCGATATATTCCTTGAACTTGTCGATCTCGATATAGCCCGTGACCTGTACGCTCTCGGAGAGGTCGTACTCCCGGACGAGCGACTTGAATTCGGACTTGATGTCATCGGCAAGCTTTCCGGCAAAGAGGAGCTTGGTCTGCGGGAATTCCTCATGGAGCTTCGCAAACGCCTTCAGAAGGGGCAGTGCCCGCTTGGTGCGGGAGATGCCGCCGAAGGCCGAGAGGACCACATCCTCCTTTTTGTAGCCGTTGGCCTCCTTGACGGCATCCCGGTCGGCAAGGGGCGTGATGACCGCATAGGAGGCGATGACCTCCACATGGCGGGCAATGTTCCGGGCAAGCAGGCCGCGCTTGGCTTCCTCACTGTGAACGATGATACGGGCGGCATGGTCCATCAGGTAGCTGTTGAGCGCGATGCCGAAGATGTCCGGACCGCCGCCGTGGCTGACCGATTCGATATAGCTGTCCTTGGAGCCGTCCGGGAAATCCGCACGGACAAAGTCCCGGTAGAGGGCATAGTCCTTCTTCCCCACGGTCACCGCACGGTAATAGAAGGCGCCGTGCAGATTGTAGTCGTGCAGCACGACGGTGCCGTGGTACTTCCGGATGAAGTCATACATATAGAAGTGGAAATCCGAATTGCCCATCTGGAACACCGTGTCCAGATAGTCCGAGGATCTGGCAGGATATTCCTTATATCCGTAAATTGCGACATTTTCCGGGAACACGGAGGTCGGCTTGTAGCCGTCGTCGATGAACACATCGATGTCGCAGTACTTGCACAGCTCGGAGATGATGTCCTCGCTGTAGTCGGAAATGCCCGACTCAATGGGGGGCAGGGGGGTGAAGAAGGCGATGCGCGGGCGCCCGGTCTGCGATTCAGTCTCCCGCTTATAGGGCCTGATCTGGTCGAGCAGGGCAATGATGTCGTCGTTGATCTTCTTCCAGCGGTAGAGCTCGAGCCGCTTGGCGCCGCGCTGGGCATAGTCCGCAAGGATCTTCTCATCGGCGAGCATATCCGCCATGCCCTTGGCGATGCTCTTGTCGCTGTCGGCATCGACCAGCACGGCCGCATCCCCGCCGATCTGGCACAGACTCGAATTGTTGGCCGTCAGCACCGGCGTGCCGCAGGCCCATGCCTCCACGATGGGCAGCCCAAAGCCCTCATACTTGGAGGGGAAGGCCATGAGGGAGGCCAGGTTGTAGAACTGTATCAGCTCCTGGTCGGTGACGAAATTCGTGAAGATCACATCGTCCTCGACATGCGCCTTCTTTGCCGCGCCCCGGAGCGCCTTCAGGCCGTTCTCGGAGAGCTTGCACACGACCACGAGCTGGTATTTTGCGCGGATCGGCTCGGGCATGAGGCTGTAGGCACGCACCAGACCGTCGAGGTTCTTTCTGCCGTCCTCACCGCCGGTACACATAATAAACGGCTTTGTCACGCCGAATTTCTTCATGAGCGCCTTCTTGTCGGCCTCGGAGACATTGACAATGCCGTACTTCTCGTCCACCGCACCCCAGATGACCTTGATCTGCTCGGCCGGGAAATGCAGGTACTCGATGAGGTCCGTCTTGACGGACTCGGAGATGACATACAGCTCATCGGCCCAGCGCAGATTGTCCACACAGCGCATATACCAGTCATAGGTCGTCTTGTCGGCCAGGTAGTGATGCTTCATGACGTAGGGGATGATGTCATAGACCGTGACAACGACCCGGACGTTCTCGAACCACTCCTTCTGATAGAGCATGTAGCTCGACTCGAAGGGGGAGGTGATATAGAAAATGTCGATGTCGTTTTCCCTGAGATAGCGCTTTATCACATTCCCGATGACCTTCTCATAGGCCGGATTGCGCAGCAGCACATGGTCCTTGCCGGTGTCGATGAAGTCCTCCGTGAAATGGTCCTTGTTGGTGATGAGATCCCCGAGGCAGTAGTCCTTCTCGATCATGTTCATGAAGAAGTAGTGGTTGTTTTTGTCCTGGTTGATCATGCCCGTGAACTGGCTCAGGGCATAGTTGCCGATGCCCCGGTTCTTGCTCATGGGGCCTAAGATGGCAGTTGCGTCGAATGCAATGTTCATTTCACGGCACCTCCTCGTCTCTGGTCAATAAAGATGGAATTGATGCCCGTGAAGGCAAATTCCTCGTAGCCGGCCCTGCGCATGAAGTCGAGGATCTCCCCGTTCTTCTCGCCCACGGTCAGGCTGTTGTGGTAGTCGATCATCTCGCAGATGATGACGAGCGGCCGGAAGTGCTCGAAGTCGATCATGTTCAGGATGGTCATCTCCATGCCCTCCACGTCGATGTTCATGATCTCGGGCGCCTTGTCGGCGAAATGCTCACGGATGATCTCATCGATGGTGATCGAGTCGATCGTGATGGTCTTTTCAATGCGCAGGGCGGGGTTCTTGGCAATGAAGTCCTGTGCGGCATCGTAGTCCATCGTGGACAAACCGTCGCCGTTCATGATATAGAAGTTCAGCTTCGTGTCCTTCTGATCGGACAGGCAGCGGTTGATGACCACATCGCCCGGACGGCGCTGCTCGAGCTCCTGACAGAGCACGGGATTGGCATCGAGGAGCACGCCCCGTGCGCCGCTGAGGTAGAAGCTGTAGGTGTTGCTCAGATGCACCGCATGGTTCGCGCCCAGATCCAGGTAGCGCACCAGATCCGGTGCCACGCCCAAAGCGCTGAAAATATAGCGGATGATGGCATCCTCACCGGACTGCGAGAAGGAGACGCGGAACTCTCCGGTCTCTTCCTCATTGAGGCACACGGCCCCGTTCACGGCGGACACATACGAGAGCTTCTCGAGCTTGCCGATGCGGCCCTGCATCCCCGTCATGGTGTCGGTCACATCCTTGTGCAGGAGCGCATCGAGGGTGTCCGTTCTGCGCAGCATTTCCTGGTAATGCTCCTGCTCGAGACGGTGGAATTCCTGCTCGAGCTCCTGGAACTGCTTCTGGTAGCCGAAGTTCTGCTGGTGCTGCTCGGTGAGCACGGCATTGCGGCGTTCAAGGGATTCGATCTGTCCGGCCTGGACATGGATCGTCTCCGCGGCCTGCCGGATCTCCCGGCGGGTATCGTCGAGCGCTGCATCAAGAGCATCGGAAAGCGCAGCGCACCGGGCTTCCAGCGCGGCGATACGCGCCTCCCCTGCATTGCCGCGGGCATCGAGCCCGTCGATGCGGGCCGCAGTCCCCTGCATAATGCTGTCCTGGCCGGCATTGTACGCATCGAGCGTGTGCAGGCGAAGGCGGACATTGTTCAGCTCGCTGTTGACCTCGGCGGCAAAGGAGGTGTTGGCGCTGTTGAATTCGGTCTGCTGCATCATGCACGGCTCCACATACCAGAAGGTCATGCGGCGCATGAAGCGCTTGAAGAGCTTGGTGAACTTGGTGCGCAGGGTGGGGGAGGGGATCTCCCGGTAGGAGCGGTTGACGGCCGTGCGGTTCATGCGCTCGAGCGAATCGAGCATGGCAGCGTTTGCGACCTGGAACTCCTCTGCGCCCACAGCGGCTGCCTGCACATCGGCGCGTGTGACAGGTACGCTGACCTGCCGAAGCTTGGCCTCAATGACCTCTTTGGTAAGCTTATCATACTGGATACTCATCGGATCTCCCTCCACTCATGCTGTACGGCGAAATACCCGCTGCTGCGGTCGGTTGACAGGACTTCAAAATCGCAGTAGTTGCGGTAGAAGTCCATGGGGGTGCCGTCCTTGTCCACGACGGCGACATTGAGGATGTATTTTCCGCGCAGAAGCGGCAGATCGTGAACATCCACGGCGATGGTGCCGGTTTTCTGGTCGGTGGTGATGTGCAGCCGGTCAAGCTGCGTGTTGTTGCCGTAGAGGCATTCTCCCTCGAGGGAGTAGAAGCCGAAGCCGAAGATGTATTCATCGAGCGGCCGGCGGATCTGGTAGTCGATCTCAATGGTCAGATCGTCCCCGGTGCTGAACAGTCTCGAATCCGCACCGTGCTTGTTGATCATCCGCGCCTTGGTGATCTCAATGTACCGCAGACCGAAGCGGTTGGTGGAGTAGTCGATCTCCGGCGGCGCCTCCTCCTGTGCATCGGCAGCGGGAACCTCCGGCGCATCCGCGGCAGCCTCCTCCTGCTTTTCGGCAGGCGCCTCCTCCTCGGGGAGCGGCTCGCCCGCCATGGCAGCCTCGGCCTTGTGCCGGGCAGCCTCCTCCTCAAGGCGGCGCTGGTTCATGAAGTTGTAGTACGCATCCACGACCTCGGCGGAGCGTCCCTCATAATAGATGCGCCCCTCGTTGATCCAGATGGCCGTGTCGCAGAATTTCTCGATGGTGTTCAGGTCGTGTGTGACGATGATGATCGTCATGCCGCTGGCCTTGAGCTCGCGCAGCCGGTTGAAGCACTTGGTCTGGAAATTGGTGTCGCCCACGGCGAGGATCTCGTCGATGAGCAGGATGTCGGCATCCACGTTGATGGCGACCGAGAAGGCCAGACGCATGTACATACCGGAGGAGTAGGTGCGCACGGGATTGTCGATGTAGTCCTCAAGCTCCGAAAAGGCGATGATGTCATGCAGACGCGCATCGATCTCCTTCTTGGTCAGGCCGAAGATGGAGGCATTGGTGTAGATGTTCTCACGTCCGCTCATATCCGGATGGAAGCCGGCACCGAGCTCGATGAGGCTCGAGACCCTGCCCTTCATCTCGATCTCCCCCTCGTCGGGGTACATGATCTTGGTCAGGAGCTTGAGCGTGGTGCTCTTGCCGCAGCCGTTGTGGCCGATGAGCCCCACGGCCTGTCCCTTCTTCACGGAGAAGCTGATACCTTTTAATACCTCCCGCACCTCATAGCGGTTGCGGTTGTGGAACAGCAGACGCTCCTTGAGCTGTCCGCCCTTGTCAAAATAGACCTTGAATTTCTTCTTGATGTTCCGGACATCAATCACAATCTCCGGTTCCTTGACACTTTCGTTTTCTGCCATGTCCAATCCTCCGTACCTCATAGCATCAGCGCCCACAGTTCTTACGATTCCCGTCTAAGACGCTGTTTATCCGTCCGCCAGCGCAGACACCTATTATCATAGCACAAAACTGCATAGCTGTCAATAGAACGGGGAACAAGTTACGCAATTTAGGGGAATTTCGCCCGGAGCACACCGCGATTTTTTGGCAAAATGACAACAGACGACCAGGGAACGCGGGGGTTTGCCTTGTTTTCAAATTTTTTTCAAAAATTTTTTGAGTTGTTGCAATCTATTTCACTCTGTTGCAGTTCATGTCATTTAATGCCCGATTTTACGGCGTTTTATCTGGTAGAAACCTCAAAAGTATCGAATTACCGTAAAACCGCCAAAATCAATCGAAAAGCATATTTGGGTAGAAAGTTGGTAGAACCCTACCGCCTACAAGGTTGGTAGAAAGCTGGTAGAAACCCTAAAACAAACGGTAGAAAGCCTGTTGACAAAGAAAACTGAATCATGTACAAAGCGGACGGTGTTTCATAACAGAAGCGCTGTCCGCTATTTTTATGCCTAAAATTGAATATTGTACATCGCTTCTCAGCAATGAGGAGCGATTTTTCTTTTTCAGACGAAATTTGTCAAGGAGGTCTTTCTATGCCAAACCCTACTGAGATCAGTCTGCTCAATTATCATTTTGAAGCTGCCGCCTGCAATGAGGTTCTGACCGTCATGCTCAACAAGTCCGACAAGGACTACTCGACTGCCGATGAGCTGAGTCAGGTCACGGAGCTTGCACAGTTCAGCTACGAGGAGATCAGAGATGCTGTGAACGAGCTGCACAGGAGAGGTTTCCTCCTTGAAGTCAAGAAGCCGTATGGCTATGTCTATGCGGTCAATAAGCTGCGAATATCCAATATGGAATTTGTGTACGGCGCGTAAGCAGAGGTGAACGAAATGGACAAGAACAGAGCGAAAAAGACGATAGCCGATACTGTCTGCCGTGTGCATCGGTCCGGCGGTTATGCCGTCCTGAGCAACTGCTTTGTGCGGTCGGTCAGGATCGGCTGTGATGCGATAGGTCTGCTCGGCAAGATCATGGACTTGCCGCCGACTTGGAATTTCACGATTGCAGGACTTGTGGCGATCTGCAAGGACGGCGAAACGGCGGTCAGGTCACAGCTTGCGGAGCTTGAACAATGGGGCTATGCGAAAAAGGTCTTGCAGATGCCGAACGAGAATCCTACGGGCAAGTTCCGCTATGTCTATGATTTCTATGAGTATTCGGAGTTGGACGATTCTATCCCGAAGTATGACATTGAAATGGAGACTTTCACGGCAGATAACGCTACCCTGAACCGTGTCAAGAAGGACAGCAATTTCACCATGATCAGCGGCAAGCTCCTGAGAACAACGGAGATCAGAAACAAGCTGATCGGTTTCATGCTCAAAGTTCTTTCTCTGCCTGATTATTGGCGTTTCTCTATGCCAGGTCTGCAAGCAATCTGCAAGGAGGGCAAGACTGCCGTCCACAATGCTGTGAACAAGCTGAGAGATATGGGCTACCTCGTCCGCACCAAGCTCCTGTCGAATGAGAGCGTGAACAATCACTTTGAATATGTGTACAGCTTTTTCGATGTGCCTGTGAGCAAGGACGATGCCGCCGAGCTTGAAGCGGAGACACGGCGCAAGGCAATTACTGTCCGTGAGGGCGGTCGGGCTGATGCCGTTTCTTCTTCGGCAGAAAAACAGGAAGTGGAAAACCCGTATCTGGACACTCCGCCTACTGAAAGTCCGCTGTCTGAAAATCAGGGACAATCTAATACAAAGAACAAAATACCAAAAAATCAATTACTGAGCGATAAATCCTCTATCATTCCTTCTCCGGCGAAACAGGAAGTTTTCAACAATTCTGCCGTTGAAAGTCCTGACAGAAGAATGACAGATAGAGAAAACGCACAGGAGATTGCGCGTTATACGGAAATCATCAAGCAGAACATCGGCTATTGGGAGCTTGGTGGCTGGCTCTGTCAGGACGGTCGGGACGGCTACAAGGAGGCTGACAACATTGTCGGTTTTATCGTAGACGAGATATGCTCCCCTCTGCCCTACACTACGCTGAGGGGGACGGCTTTCCCCAGAAGCGTGATCCAGTCTAAACTTCTGCAAGCGGATATTTACATGGTCGAAAATGTCCTTGTCAAAATGGCTCAGGTCGATGGTATCAAGGATTTCCGCAAATATTTCATCAGTTCCCTCTACAACGAGGTGTTGACTTATCATTTCAACGAGGGCTGCGAGAGCCGATGGGCTTCCTATGCGGTTGCCCGTGATTTCGGCTATGCGGTCTGACCGTGAAAGGGGTGGTGCGTATGATTGCCTGAAAAACGCATGATTTACCAAAAAAAGAAAGGAAGGTGAAAATCATGGCTAAGACTATCGTTACTCAGTTCGGTGAGTTTCTGAATTATGACAACCTTGTCAAGATCGGGATCGTCACGAATTGGGAAGATGCCGAGATCAACGAGGAGGACGGTACAATCTCGCCCGACTATGAAATGATCGGCACAGACACCAGCGGTAATCGGATTCCTATGGGTATCTACAAGACACCCGATGAAGCCGAGACAGCACTCAAAGACCTCCATGATTGGCTTGCTGTTGAAGCCTATGCCGTCTATGAGGTAAAGTCTGGCGGTGATGCGTAATGCCGTCCGACTTTGAAAGCGGAACAAAGAAAACTATTGATATTTCGATCAAGGCTGAAAAAATGACTGCCGATGTGCTGAAATCGGCATTGCAGGAGTTTATGTCGGGCAAAGCAAAGAAAAAGGGACGAATGACCTACAAACAGTTACAGGCGAAATCCCCGTCTAAGCTCGACAGCATTGAGGTGTCTGACAGGAATATCGGTGATTTTCTGAAAACCGCAAGGAAGTATGATGTGGATTTTGCCTTGAAAAGAGATAAAAGCACCACGCCGCCTACCTATCATGTTTTCTTTTCCGCTGCCAAAACAGAGGACTTCAAGAGAGCATTTTCAGAGTATATCGGCAAGGGACAGGGCAAATCTCAGAAGCGTGGTGAGTTCACCCGTGAGCAGATGCAGCAGCAGGCTCAGAAGATCAGGAGCAAACCTCGCAAACAGAAACAGAGAGAGAAAACAAGGGAGAACAGACGGTGATCTATAACTTTTTCCAGCCTGCGCCCATTCCACGGGCAAGGGGCGATGATGTTTTTACGGCAAACTTTTGTGCCGATACCAACAGAAAGGAATGGTCTGCGAATTGCAGATCGACACGAGAAAACTCAAAAAGCTGATCATCAAGGCTGTCCCCTATGTCGCTTTCTCTTATGTGGGCAACCTGATCGGATACGCTTATCGCACGGCTGAGGGTGACGGCTTTCAAGAGAAAGTCCTGCCCTTTATGCAGGGTCTCGGTGTGGCATTTGCAAAAATCTATCCCAGTTTACACCCGTTGGATATTTTATTCGGTTTGGTACTGGCGGGTGTGATGAGACTTGTTCTCTATATCAAATCGAAAAATCGTAAGAAGTTCCGTCAAGGTGAGGAATACGGTTCTGCCGTGTGGGGCGGTGAAAAGGATATTGAGCCGTATATGGACTTATCCTGCCCCGAAAACAATGTCATTCTCACAAAGACCGAATCTCTTACAATGGGCAAGCCCTCTGCTCCAAAATTCGCCCGTAACAAAAATATCCTTGTTATCGGTGGTTCAGGTTCAGGTAAGACCAGATTTTTTGTCAAACCAAACCTGATGCAGATGCTCTCCTCCTATGTTGTGACCGATCCAAAAGGTACGGTGCTTGTGGAGTGCGGAAAGATGCTTGAACGGGGCCGCCCGAAGCGTGTAAACGGAAAAATCGT
>JAFTZY010000026.1 GCA_017460955.1 Oscillospiraceae bacterium | reverse complement strand
TGTCTCTTGCTTCTTCTCTCCTGCCTCTTGTCAGCTCATTGCCGCGATCAGGCTGCGAAGGCGGATCTTGGCGGCACCGAGGTTGTTGATCTCATCGATCTTGAGCTGGGTATAGAGCTTGCCGCCCGCTTCGAGAATGCTGCGCACCTCATCGGTGGTGATCGCATCAATGCCGCAGCCGAAGGAAACAAGCTGCACGAGCTGCATATCCGGCTGTGTGGTCACATACTGTGCGGCACGGTACAGACGGCTGTGATAGGTCCACTGGTTGAGGACATGGAGCTTGGGCATATCCCCGAGTGCTGCCACACTCTCCTCCGTGACGACCGCAAGCCCTAAGCTCGTGATGAGCTTGTGGATGCCGTGGTTGATCTCCTTGTCCAGATGGTACGGACGTCCGGCCAGGACAATGATCCTGCGGCCCTCCGCCCTTGCCTGCTCGATGACGGCCTGTGCCTTTTCCGCAAGCTCCCTGCGGAAATCCGCCATGGCCTCGAAGGCCGCATCCACAGCCTCCGGGAGCTTTGCCCGCAGCGGATACCCGCCAAGGAGCTTCTTCATGGTCGAGATCACATTCTTCCTGCTGTTGAGGTCTAAGTACGGGTACAGGAAATTCTTCGCGTTCAGGCCCTTGTGATTGGCACGCATGAGCTCCGGATAATAGGCCACGACCGGACAGTTGTAATGGTTATCCGTATCCGGCTCCTGTAAATTGTATCCCATGCACGGCCAGAATATGAAATCCACATCGCGCTCGAGGAGCGTTTCAATGTGTCCGTGTGCCAGCTTTGCCGGGTAGCAGACCGTATCCGAGGGGATGGTGTGCTGTCCCTTGTAATAGACCTTGCGGTCACTCTCACCGGAGGTCTCCACCGTGAAGCCGAGCTCGGTGAAGAACGTGTGCCAGAAGGGGAAGAGCTCATAGAAATTGAGCACCATCGGGATCCCCACCTTGCCGATGCCGTTCTCGAGCTTTGTGTTCGCCATTTCCATCAGGCGGTCATATTTATAGGAATACAGGTCCGGTACAGCGACCTTGCGCTGCACGCCCGCCCCCTTCTCACAGCGGTTGCCGGAGACGTACCGGCCGCCGTTCGAGAAGCGGATGATGCTCAGCTGACAGTTGGCCGTACAGCCGCCGCAGCGCACCTCCTTGGAGGTGTAGGAGAAATCTGCCAAGGCCTCGGGGGAGATGAGGGTGCTCTCCTCCTGCCCGTCCGCCTGTGCCTGCTCCTTGGCATAGAGTGCGGCACCGAAGGCGCCCATGAGTCCCGAGATCGCGGGCCGGATGACCGTGCGGCCGATCTCGCGCTCAAAGCAGCGCAGTACGGCGTCATTGAGGAAGGTGCCGCCCTGCACGACGATATTTTTTCCCAGCTCATCCACGCTCTTGGCACGGATGACCTTGTAGATGGCATTCTTGATGATGGACGCGGACAGACCGGCGGAGATGTCCTCCACGGTCGCACCGTCCTTCTGCGCCTGCTTGACGGAGCTGTTCATGAACACCGTACACCGCGAGCCCAGCTCCACGGGATGCTCGGCAAACAGGCCCATCTGGGAGAATTCCCCGATGTCATAGCCGAGTGCCATGGCAAAGGTCTGGATGAACGAGCCGCAGCCCGACGAGCATGCCTCGTTGAGCATGATGCTGTCGATGGCGCTGTTCTTGATCTTGAAGCACTTGATGTCCTGTCCGCCGATGTCGATGATGAAATCCACATCCGGACAGAAGAAGGAGGCTGCCTTGAAATGCGCCACCGTCTCCACGATGCCGTGATCGACCTTGAGGCCCGCCCGGATGAGCTCCTCGCCGTAGCCGGTGACGGCACTCGAGCGGATGCGCAGCTTCGGGTTCTTGTCCTCGTAGATCTGCCTAAGCTTTGCGGCGATGCGGTCAAGGGGCTGGCCCTCGTTGGACGCATAGTGGCTGTACAGCAGCCGCCCGTCCTCCGTGACGAGCACGAGCTTGGTCGTGGTCGAGCCGGAGTCGATGCCCAGGTACGCATCCCCCTCATAGGTCCGCAGGTCCGCATATTTGAGGTCGCACTGCTTGTGCCGCTCGACAAAGAGCGCATACTCCTGCTTCGAGCGGAAGAGGGCTTCGCCTGTGACAACACTCGACGCAGCCTGTGCATTTTCGACTTTTTTCAGCAATGCCTCGGCGCTCTTGGCCGTGTCCCCGCTCTCCTGCGCATACAGAGCGCTGCCGAGCGCGACAAAGACCGGTGCCTCCTCCGGGAAAATGGCCTGCTCGTCAGAGAGCTTCAATGTCTCCACGAAGGCCTTGCGCAGTCCCTTCTGGAAGGAGAGCGGGCCGCCCAGGAAGAGGACATTCCCCTTGATCTCCCGGCCCTGTGCAAGGCCTGCCACGGTCTGATCGACCACAGCCCGGAAGATGCTCGCTGCCACATCCTCCCTGGCTGCGCCCTGGTTGAGCAGGGGCTGGATATCGGATTTTGCGAACACGCCGCAGCGTGAAGCGATCGGATAGGTGCGTGTGGCCTTGAGGGAGGCCGCATCGAGCTCCCCGACGGAGATGCCCAGGAGCGTTGCCATCTGGTCGATGAATGCACCCGTACCGCCGGCGCACGAGCCGTTCATGCGCTGCTCCACGCCGCCGGTCAGGAAGATGATCTTGGCATCCTCACCGCCCAGCTCAATGACCGTATCCGCCTGTGGGTAGCGTCTGCGCACGGCCAGAAAGGCCGCATGGACCTCCTGTACGAAGGTAAGCCCTGCTGCATTGGCAAGTCCCAGGCCCGCAGAGCCCGTCATGGCGCAGCGCAGGAGCGCCTCCGGGAATTTCTCCCGGATGACGGCAAGCTGCCCTGCCACCGTCTCCTTGACCTTGGAGAAATGCCGCTCATAGGCGGAATGCAGTATTTGTCCGCTCCCGTCACAGACCACGGTCTTGACCGTGGTGGAGCCGACGTCAATGCCCAGTGCGTATGTATTCATGAAATCCCTCCGGATCTGTTATTCTCTCTTTCCTGGAAAGCCCGTTAAAGGGGGCCCTCCCCCTGCCCCCTCCCTGAAGGGAGGGGGATTTTTTGGGGGCTTCGACCGAGGACGAGCTTAGATGCTGGTCGAGGACGAGCAGTCCTGTGTCTGGATGTGACCACAGGGCGCCCCCTGCACCCCATCAAATGGGCAGATTTCCTAACACAAAATTCAGGTAGTATAATAAGTTAGTATCCTTAGTGCCTTTTTCGTTACAATAATTTACACCAGCCGGTCCTCATGGACCAGTCTGCCGTTTTCAAGGAACACTCTCGGTACGCGCTTGGAGATGCCGCACACGATCTCATAGCCGATGGTACCGCACAGTCCGGCCACCTCATCCGCCGTGATCTCCTCGTCCCCGTCCCGGCCGATGAGTGTGACCACGCCGCCGATCTCCGCCTCCGGACAGCCCGTGACATCGATCATCATCTGGTCCATGCACACCCGGCCCACCACCGGACAGCGCCTGCCGGAAACGAGTACCTCGCCCTTGCCCGACAGCTGCCGGCTGTAGCCGTCGGCATACCCGATGGTCACCGTAGCGATCATCCGGTCCGCCGGCGCACGGTAGGTCCTGCCGTAGCTCACGCACGTCCCCTCCCGCACGGCCTTGATATGGCTGATGCGCGAACGCAGGGACAACACAGGGGAAAGCGCGATGGGCACCTCAAGTGCGGCATTCGGATGCAGACCGTACATGATGATCCCCGAGCGTGCCAGTGTGCTCTCCGGATTCACCCGGTAGCAGATGGCCGCACTGTTCATGCAGTGGACATGGCGCAGGGGAGCGCCGTTTTTCTGTAAGTATGCCGCCGTCCGGAAGAGCATGCGCTCCTGTGCGTCCGTGTAGGCGATATTGTCCTCATCGTCCTCATCGGCCACGGCAAAATGCGTGAACAGCCCCTCGATCCGGAGCCCCGGAAGTGCCAGGATGCGCTCGAGCTCCCACAGGCACGCGGCCTCCTCATCGGTCTGGACACCGATGCGGCCCATGCCCGTGTCGAGCGCGATATGGCAGCGCACCGGTGCGCCCGGCTGCGCAAAGCCGGACAGCGCCCTTGCATACTCCCCGGACACGACGGTCTGGAGAATGTTGCTCTTTGCAAGGAGCGGTGCGCATTCGGGCGAGGTGTACCCCAAGATCAGGATCTCCCCGTCGGGGCACCATTTGCGCACGCGCAGGGCCTCCTCAATGCTCGATACGGCGTAGTAGCCCACGCCCATTTCCCCGAGCCGGCGGCAGACCTGCTCCTCCCCATGCCCGTAGGCATCGGCCTTCACCACGGCCATGTATGCCGTGCCCGAGGGCAGACTGCTGCGGATGCGCTCGACATTCTGCGTGAGTGCATCGAGCGAGATCTCTGCCCAGGCTCTCTGACGGTACTGCATGCTGTACTCCTCCTTCAAGTGGCAAGAGGTGAGAGGCAAGAGGCAAGATGCGCCGCTTTGCGGCGCTGCGGGGGCTTTGCCCCC
>JAFTZY010000025.1 GCA_017460955.1 Oscillospiraceae bacterium | reverse complement strand
CGGATCCCGTGATCCCGGAGATCCCCGAGCTGCCCGAGGAGCCCGAGCTGCCCCTCCCGGAGGATGCGGCCCCATAACACATGAAATCTGCACAAAAATGACGCCTTATTTTTGTGCAGATTTTTCCATACAAACGTAACCCCAAAATCGTAAGAAGAAATGAAGGCGGCAGTCTTCACGGAACAGAAGGGAGCGATCTCATGACGGATGCGGAATTTGAAGCGGCTGTCGAACAGATCCGCAGCGGGGACAAGCAGGGCCTGCGTGCGGTGTACGATGCCTACGGTGACAGGATGTACCGGTTCTTCCTGTCGCGGGTGCATCATCATCAGGATGCACAGGACCTGACCTCGGAATATTTTCTCAAGCTCTGGGAGTGCCTGCCGGGGTACCGGAAGGGCACGGGACACCGGAGCTGGCTGACCGTGATCGCACGCAACATGGCCACCGATCATCTGCGCCGTGCTTCCCGGGAAATGCCCGATGACGAGATCGAATCCTCTCCTGCACTGACACAGTCCGAATCGGCCGAGGACACCGTCATCAGTGAGATGAGCATGACAGCGCTCCTGGAGCGTCTGACACTCGATGAGCAGGAGATCGTGCGGCTGCACATTGCCGCACAGCTGACCTTCCGTGAGATCGCTGCCGTCCTCGGACGGCCCCTCGGAACGGTCGCCTGGAAATACAGGAACGCGATCGGAAAATTACAAAAAGCGGTGAAGGAGGGGAGTCCGGTATGACAAGAAAAGAAATAGAAAAGCGGTGTTTTGAGGAAATGCAGCAGAACATCCCGGACAGAGAAGCACTCTGGCAGCGCATTGAAGGCAGTCTCGGCGAGCAGCCGGCACAGCCGGAGGTACCGCACATCCGTGTCCGTCATACGGGAAGATACATCATGACAGCGGCGGCATGCCTGCTCGTGGTGGTCGGTGCCTCCGTTTTCTGGCGGGGCGGCACAGCAAAGCTTGAGACCAATCATGCACCGATGATGGACAATGCCGTGGCACCCGCAGGCGATGCACCCGTCTATGACGATGCCGCAGCGGATGAGGCGGATGAGGCGGCCGAGGCGGACGAAGAGGACAACGCCGATCAGGAGATCTCCGACGGTGAAGCTGTCTCCCCGCAGCACAGCGCCGGCGCGCCGGCCATGGATGCACCCGCGGCGGCTGCCGATGACGCCGATGCCGATTGGGAAGCCGACTGTGATGCCGACTTTTCGGCTGACGAGCCCGCCGGTGAAGCGGACGTTCAGGACGGTGCCGTGTCGGGCCGGCAGAGCCTTGAACAGTACGGCCCGAAGGCGGACGATCCGATCCCGCGGCGCGACCTGCTCTATACGCAGGATGCCGCCTTCGATCCGGAGGAGGCGCTCGCACGCACGGAGCTCTTCGTCAAAGCGCAGGTCACGGGCGTTTCGCAGGATCCGCAAACGGGGATCGTCACCTATGCGCTCAGTGTTCTGGAGACGTATGAGAAGTCGGATGTGCCCGCGCCCTACGAGCTCACACTCCGGACCCGATCGCCCTATACCATGACGGAGCAGTCGCAGTATCTTCTGACGCTGTGCCAGGGGGAGGACGGCTGGCAGCTCGTGAGCGACAGCACAGCGCCCATCGGGCTCTATGCGGACGGCACGATGCTCGTCCACAGCGAGTGGACGCTTCTGGAGGACTATGCAGATACCAGGATCGAGGACGGCACGGGTGAATGGTGGATCATCAGTGATCCCGAAGCGCTGGACGTTCTGTTCGATGCCTGGACGAGGATCCCATAAGGGGATCTCTAAAAACTATGGTTTTAGAGATGGAGCGCGGGGCGCGCCCCGCAACAAAGCTATTTTGCTTTTCACAGAAAAGCGAAATGTGAGGCTTTTAGAGGATCCCATAAGAGACAAGGGAGGAATTGGAATGAAACGAGCAAGATGGATGGCAGCGCTCCTGGCCGGTGTGCAGGTACTCACACTGGCAGGCTGCGGCAGCAAGGACGAATCGGCGGACGGCGGGAACAGGACGCTGAACGCTGTGAAGGGTGATATGGCGGCAGGTGTTGCCGATAACAGCTATCAGTACGCAGCCGAGGGCGAGGCCTACCTCGACTATGACATGGCCGTGGGTGAGGGGACCTACGCGGAGAGAACGGAAAACGCATTCATCAGCACCGCCGAGCAGCCGGTGAGCACCTTTTCGGCGGATGTGGATACGGCAAGCTACAGCAATGTGCGCCGGATGATCCGTGACGGCTGGGTGGACCCGGATGCCGTGCGCATCGAGGAGATGGTCAACTATTTCGGCTACAGCTATCCGGCACCGGAGGGGGATGCCCCGCTTTCCGTGACGACCGAGCTGTCGGCCTGCCCGTGGGAGCCCTCCCATGAACTTCTGCTCATCGGACTCCAGGCACAGCGCATCGACCTGTCCGACAGAGCGCCGATGAATCTGGTGTTCCTGGTGGATGTGAGCGGCTCGATGTACTGGGACGGCAAGCTCCCCCTTGTGCAGAAGGCGCTGCATCTGCTGGCCGGGGAGCTGCGGGCGGATGACCGCATCTCGCTTGTGACCTATGCCGACGGGGACCGCGTCGTGCTCGAGGGCGTGAGCGGAACGGACACCCTCACGATCACCGATGCCGTGGACGGTCTGGAGGCCGGCGGGTCGACCGCCGGTGCAGCCGGCATCGAGCGTGCCTACCAGATCGCGCAGGAAAACTTCATTGAGGGCGGCAACAACCGCGTGCTGCTGTGTACGGACGGCGATCTGAATGTCGGCCCGTCCACCCCGGAGGAGCTGACCGCGCTCATCGAGGCGCAGCGCAAGAGCGGCGTGTACCTGTCCGTGCTGGGCTTCGGCACCGATCCCGGTGATGACCGTATGGAGGCGCTGGCCGACAACGGAAACGGCAACTATGCGTACATCGACAGCGAGGTCGAGGCCCGCAAGGTGCTGGTGCAGGAGATGGGCGGCACGTTCTACACCGTGGCAGGGGATGTCAAGCTCCAGTGCGAATTTTCGCAGGATGCCGTCGATTCCTACCGCCTGATCGGATATGAGAACCGCATACTCTCCGAGGAGGACTTCGACGATGATACCGTCGATGCCGGGGAGATCGGCTCCGGCCACAGCGTCACAGCGCTCTATGAGATCGTCCCCGCCGGGGAAGGATCCCCCCTTGGCACCTTCCACATGCGCTACAAGGATCCGGGCAGCGATGACAGCAAGCTCATCGACACGCCCCTTCCCGCTGCACAGGAGGAGCAGATCCCGCGCAACAGCGCCTTTGCCGCAGCCGTGGCGGAGTTCGGGATGCTCCTGTCCGAAAGCAGCTTTGCGGGCAGTGCCGGGTATTCCGGGATCCGCACGCTCCTTGCACAGACCGACCTCCAGGATGCCTACCGTCAGGAATTCTCCGAGCTGGTCGAGGAGGCCTATACACAGGGCTTGCTCCCGGAGGGGAGCGCCCCCGCGGCGGATCCCGGAGCGGAGGCAGTCCTTGAAAAGACGGAGCGCACCGCAGATTATGAGGTACGCTGCGTGTATAAGGGGCGGGAGTGCGCGCTGCCCGATGCGGATGCACTCATCGATCTTGCCGAGCGCTCGCTCAATGCCCATACACAGATGCAGACCCTGTGTACCACACAGGATGTGGAGGAATGCGAGACAAACGGCCTGCATGTGACCGTCGCCTACCAGGACTACGGAGCGGAGGGCAAGGAGATGACACTGGAGGGGGCGGAGAAGCCCTACTACCTCTACGGCATCGAGTTTCTGCTCGATGATACCCATGCATGGCTCGTGCTCAATAACGGCGGCACCCTCGAGGTCCACAGCATGCCCGATCAGTTGTATAATGCCCTGGATGCACGCCTGTGGGAGATGGAGGAGTGAAGCGGCGCACAGCCATGCTCCTCCTGAGTGCAGTGCTCCTCATGGGCTGCACGGCCCCTCCCACCTTCACCGCACCCGACGGGGAGACACGGATCCGCACGGACAGGTGCCGCTTTGAGGCCTGGGTCCCCCGGCACGAACGGGAGGAGATCCTGACCTTCCGGGACGATGTGCGTGAGGATGCCAAGCCCCTTGTGACGGACTTTATCGAAGCCATGCAGGGCCTTGCGCAGATCTCGGGGCGGGGGAGCGCCTTTGATCCGGATACGGCGATGAAGAACGACTGCGGATGGGGACTCTATGTGTCGGACTCTGCGCAGGAATATTACTACACCGTACGTAACTGGAACACGGATACCTACTGGACGAGCCGGTACTATGACTGGGAGGAGGAACCGGCGGACGAGGGGCAGCTCTGCTTTGCGACAGCGGACCTCACAAGCGGCCGGGAGCGCTGCTATGAAGCGCCCTACGGCGTGAGTGAGGCGTTCCAGACGCTGCTGCTCTCCGCCCTGCCCGAGGATGCCTTCGTGGCAGCCCGGACGGTGAAGGGGGAGGCGAGCACCCCGAAATCCCTGCCGTTTTTGCTGGTCAAGGAGGATCACTGGTGGGAGGACCGGAGCCTGTATACGCTCTATGATCTCTCCGGGAATGTGCTGCACTATGAGGAGCCGGAGATGGTGTTTGACGAGAGCGTCATTTTTGAACGGATGACGGCGCAGTACGAGCAGGCGCAGGACTTTGAGGAGCATGCAGCGCCGGAGGAGATCGTCCGTGCTTACATCCAGGCCGTGCAGATCCCCGAAACGCTGTCCATGGAGGTGACGTTCATGGGAAATGACATGGGCAGGACCACGCTCTACCTTGTGCGGGACGCTGCCCTCCTTCCGGTCGCACGCTACGGCGATACACTGGAGCTCCCGGAAAACGAGGCAGCCCGTGCCATGGTCGCGCTTGTCGAACCGATGTGCGGTCTCACAGAGGAATGAAGACAACAAAAACAGCCCCGTGCAAGGGGCTGTTTTTTTATCTCACATGACAGCAAAAGTCCGTAAATTCGGCAAATTCCTCGCAGCGCTCCCCCTGTGCATACAGGCCGATCATCAAGCCCGTGAAATTCCCGGCGATCTCGGTGGACAGGTACTTGCTCTGTGCCGAGCCGAGTGTCTGCTCGGTCCCTCCGGTGCGCACCTTGAAGGTGTAGCTAAGTGGATGCGCTTCGATGATGAGCTCGGCTTCCCCCTCCACGGGAACGCTCCCGAATTCCTGGCAAAGATCCCCCACACGCAGCCGGTAGAACGCCCTGCCGTCCCGGACGGCAAGCTCATAGTGCTGCTCCGGCGTCATGTAGAGCGTCAGGCCCGCCTCCTGTGCGGGGACCTTCACCGTGCAGCGGATGGCAAGCTCCATCTCCTGCTGGCGGATGCCAAGGAAGGTCGGTGCCGCCTTCGGATCATCGAGCGTGATGCCCGCACTGCGAAGGGAGACCGTGCCGTTTTCCCACCTGTAATCCGTGAGTCGCGGTGCCTTGAGATAGCACCACTCGCGCCCGATGCGGCTGTTCTGGAAGGTGATGTCGGGAAGGGGCTTCTGTTCGGTCGCCGGCAGACGGTCCGTTTCCACCGTCAGGCGGTTCGTGCCGTCCACACCGGCAGTGAACCAGCCGTCCTCCGTGAAGGTCACAGGTGCCAGATAGACCTCACGGCCCGTGAGGTGGTGCATCACCCACTGATGGATCTGCCGGAATCCCAGGTGGACCATCCACCAGTTGCCATTCCCGTCGTCCGTGAGGTCCGCATGGCCGCAGCCCTGGAGCTCGTAGCCGCCCAGGTTCCGGTTGGTCAGCACCGGATTGCACGGCGCTGCCTCATACGGCCCGTACAGGGACCTGCTGCGGGCATACACCACCATATGGCCGTATTCCGTGCCGCCCTCGGAGGCCATGAGATAGTAGTGACCGCCGATTCGGTACAGATGGGGACTCTCCAGGAAACGCCCGCCCGTGCCCTTCCAGATGCACACAGCCGGGGAGAGCTTCTTGCCGGTCGCAATGTCGATCTCGCACTGCACGATCCCGTGCTCGCCTGCATCGTCCGTGCCGTTGCTCATGAAATAGGCGTGCCCGTCCTCGAAATACAGGGACGGATCAATGCCGTCCTGCTGAACATAGATCGGATCCGACCACGCACCGTGGATGTCATCGGTGTACACATAGAAATTGCCGCCGTGCGTTACATTGGTGGTGACCATGTAGAAGCGTCCGTTATGAAAGCGGATGGTCGGTGCATAGATGCCGCCCGCGGAGTCGGCATCGTCGAGCGGGAGCTGGGAGGGACGTGTCAGCACATGCCCGATCTGCGTCCAGTTGAGAAGATCCTGGCTCTCAAAGAGCGGCACGCCGGGGAAAAACTGGAAGGAGCTGCACACGAGATAGTAGCTGCCGCCGACCCGGCAGATGCTCGGATCGGGGAAGAAGCCGGGAATGATGGGGTTTCGGTATTGCATGGGGATTCCTCCTTGTTGTCAGTCGTTGCCCTATTATACCATGGATCGCCCGTGCCGTCAATAGCAGAAGCTGTATTTTCCGCTGACACACACTGCAAAAATGCCCCCGGGAAACCGGGGGCATCGTCATTACAGCTTGTTCTTTTCCTTCTCGAGCGCGGCGATCAGATCGTCGATCGAATCGGTCGCCCGGATGTTCTTGTTTGGCTTCGTACCGGGTCTTGCAGCGGCCAGCTCCGTAGGCTTGATGATGTCATCGATGTTCGGGGTCTGACTTCTGGGCGGCTCGGGCACCTTCTCCGGCTCGGGCAGGGGAGCGGAATCCTGTGCATGCTTGGGCTGGTAGGGCGTTGTCGGCGTATCCTTGCTCTCGGGATTCTGCGGCGTGAAGATCTGGGTGCCGCCCTCCTCACGCTGGGATTCACTGCCCTGCTGGGCGGATACGGCCTGGAACTTCATCGTGCGCTCCTGAACAGCCTTTTGGTACGGGGAATTCTCATTGACGGGCTTCGTTGCGAAGTTCTTGGAGATGGAGGACTTCTTCTTCTCAAGCGTCTCCTCATCCTCGGGGGCCTGTCCGGGCTCATAGAGCGGGCTCTGGCGCTTCTTGCGGCGGGGCTTGGGCTCTTCCTCTTCTTCCTCCCCCTCGAAGAGATACTCCTCCTCGTCCATTTCCTCACTGCTGCTTCTGTAGATCTTGATGAGGAGCATGATGATGAGGATGACGCAGGGGAGCACGAGCAGCAGCATCAGGCCGCTGACGGAGGCTGCGAAGGTCACATATTCATACAGTGCCTGACTCTGCCAGGTGCAGATGGCAAAGATGTTAGTGCGCGGAATGGTCAGCTCGCTGCCCTGCTCGATGGCAGTACCGGGATAATAGCTGGTCGAGCCGTCCTCATTGAGCGTGATCTGGTAAATGACCCGCAGTGCCATATTGCCGTCGGCCAGATAGCACAGCACCTTATTGCCGGGGGACAGGCTCGTATTGCCGGCCTCCTTGGCAACGACCAGCGTGTTCTGCGGAATATCCGGCTCCATATCCGCACTGTCATGCAGATAGAGGTAGTAGGATCCGATCTTGGGAACACGGTCATTGGCGAACATAACGTTGGCGGCGACAGTCGAGGCTGCAACGAGCAGCAGTACGATCACAAGCAGGACCGCAAAGACGGAACCGACTCTTTTTTTGGCATTCATTGGCGGGATCTCCTTCCAAAGCAATCTTCCTGTCTATTATATCACATCTGCGATTTTTTTTCAAGTATTTTCCGAAAAAAATATAAAAAAGAGCAGCCCGCCCGGACTGCTCTTCCAAAATGTGGTCGTTTCAGGCTTAGCCGATCATGCTGGCGACCTCAGCTGCGAAGTCGTCGGCCTTCTTCTCGATGCCCTCACCGAGCTCGAAGCAAACAAAGCCGGTGATCTCGATGTCGGCACCTGCCTCCTTGGCCTTGGTGTCCACATACTGCTTGACAGTCAGCTTGTTCTCCTTGACGAAGCTCTGCTCCATCAGGCAGATCTCGGAATAGATCTTGCCGAGCTTGCCCTCAGCGATCTTGACCTTGGCCTGCTCAGGCTTGGAAGCGAGCTTGGGATCCTCCTCCATCTGCTTGAGGATGATCTCCTTCTCCTCGTCGATCCTCGACTGCGGCACATCCTCACGAACGAGGAAATCCGGATGCATGGCAGCAACCTGGAAATCACAGTCCTTGAGTGCCTCGAGAACGGCGGAAGCAGCACCTGCGGCAGTCTTGGCAGCGGTCAGAACACCTGCCTGGCCGCCCTGGTGTACATAAGCGACAACGGCATCGCCCTCAAGACGGGCAAAGCGGCGGATCTGGATGTTCTCACGAACGGACAGGAACAGCTCCTGCAGAGCCTCGGCAACGGTCACGCTGCCGCCTGCGATGGTGGTGTTCTTGAGTGCCTCAACATCGGCCGGATTCTCGGCGATGACGGTATTGGCAACTGCCTCTACGAACTCCTTGAACTTCGGGTTCTTGGCAGCAAAGTCGGTCTCGATGTTGACCTCGACAACGGCACCTACGGTGTTGTCGGCATTGACCAGTGCCAGTGCCAGACCCTCGGCAGCCACACGGCCAGCCTTCTTGGCCTGGGTAGCCAGACCTTTTTCACGCAGCAGCTGAACAGCCTTGTCCTTGTCGCCCTCAGCCTCAGTCAGTGCCTTCTTGCAATCCATGATGCCTGCGCCGGTCATCTGACGCAGCTCGTTGATATCAGCAACGGAAATCTTAGCCATAATGGTATTCCTCTTTTCTGTAAAATTTGAAAACAGGACACGGAGCACTGCACACCGGCAATGCTCCCATCCCTGTCTGTTTCCTTATTCAGCGGCCTCTTCTGCCTCGTCAGCAGCGGCAGCGGCCTGCTCGGCTGCGGCATCATCCGCACCCTGTCTGCCCTCGATGATGGCATTGGCGATGGTGCCGGCGATCAGCTTGACAGCACGGATGGCATCGTCATTGCCGGGGATCACATAGTCCACCTCATCGGGATCGCAGTTGGTATCCACGATGGCAACGATCGGAATGTTCAGCTTCTTGGCCTCAGCCACAGCGATCTTCTCCTTGCGCGGGTCAACGATGAACAGTGCGCCGGGGAGCTTCTTCATGTTCTTGATGCCGCCCATGAACTTCTCGAGACGCTCGATCTCGAGGTTGAGCTTGACGACCTCCTTCTTCGGCAGAAGTGCGAAGGTGCCGTCCTCAGCCATCTGGTGCAGCTGCTCCAGACGCTGGATCCGTCTCTGGATGGTCTTGAAGTTGGTCATCATACCGCCGAGCCAGCGTGCATTGACATAGTGTGCGCCTGCACGGGTAGCCTCTTCACGGATGGAGTCGCTTGCCTGCGTCTTGGTGCCGACAAACAGGACCTCCTGACCCTGTGCAGAGATGTCACGAACGAAGAGATATGCCTCCTCGAGCTTCTTGACCGTCTTCTGCAGGTCAATGATATAGATGCCGTTGCGCTCTGTGAAGATGTACGGAGCCATTTTCGGGTTCCATCTTCTGGTCTGGTGACCGAAGTGTACACCTGCTTCGAGAAGCTGCTTCATTGATACTACGCCCATTTGTAGTTCCTCCTAAAAAATGTTTGGTTTTTGAATCCTCCGCCCCCGATCCGTCCGACAACCCTTGACAGGGCACCTTGCCACGGAACAACGGGGCGTGCGAAATCTTTACTATTATACCATATTTCTCCGGGCATTGCAAGGGGATCTTCCTTTTGCTTGTGTAGAATTTTCGCGGCCTGCGCAGCTTGAGATTTAGTTATATTGCACAAAGCACGTTCAGTGCTTGTCCCCGTCATCCTTCTTGTTCTTGACGGAGAGCACGGCCGAGACCACGAGCAGGGCCAGTGCGATCCCGGCCAGGATGATCCAGAGCAGGATGTGACTCGAATCCCCGGTGGCGACACTGTTTTCGATGGCAGCGGGCAGCATATGCGATCCCTCCTCTCATACTTCATTCTATGATAGTATACCACATTTCCCCGCCCTCGTCAAGGGAAAAAACAGGTACAGCATGCAGACAGAACGCTGCATGCTGTGCAAACTGTTTTTCTCAGGATGCCGTCCTGACGGCAAGCCGGCGCAGGGAGGCACCGCTTTTCCACTTTTTCAGATAAATGTCCGTACACCGCCGGTAGCTTGCAAAGGTCTGCAAGGCCCTCCCGGTGTCGCCGTAGACCTTCCAGTAGCCCGTGATCTTGCAGGCACGCTTTTCAATGAAGCCCTGGACATCCTCCGGCGGATACCCGAGGAACAGGCCGATCTCGTGCGGGAATTCCTCCGTCTCCCGCAGACGCTCCATGAGACGGGACAGGCATTTTCCCATCGGTGCCGCACACGGATACCCCATGCGCTCGAGCAGACGGCTGTGAGCCTCGTCGCCGAGCTCACGCCGCAGCCGCTCCGGGCGGAACACATAGATCAGCGCCCTGCCGCTGCGGTACTGGAGGGGCAGCACGCGCAGTCCCTTGTCCGAGAGCATCCGGTTGAGCGCACAGACATCGCAGCGCAGCGCCTCCGGACTGTCAAAGCGGCACCCGAACAGGCTGCCTGTTTTGAGGCCCGCCAGCGTCGGGGAGCAGTGGCGGACGAGCTGTTCCTCACTCATCCCGCATGCTCCTGCAAAATGCTCTTGAGGGCCGATGCCGAGCTCGAATGGCTGCGCACCACATGTGTGTTCGCACCCGTGGAATGCAGTGCGAGCTTGATCATCTTGTGGGAGGCCGTCCCGGTGAACAGCACGAGCAGGTCGGGCGAGCCGATCTTATTCTTCAGACCGTCATGCATCTGGGTGAACACCTTGGCACGACAGCGGAAGCTTTCGCAGATATCCTTATACTGGCGGGTCATACAGTCATTGCCGCCAACGATCACAACACTCATAAACGATCCTTTCTGTGGTTGTCAGTGGTTTTCAGATCCGTACCGGCTTTCCGGTACAATCATAGGATACCACAAAACAAGAGCTTCTTCCACTCCGAAGAGGTGAAAAAAGCTCCAAAAGGACATATTTCTAAAATTCCGTGATTTCGTTAAAAATGATGGGCAGCATCTCAAAAACTGCCTTCAAAAGCGTTCTCCCTTTCCAATCGGACACTTTCAAGCGGCAGATCCTTCCGGCTCCGGAAATCCCTGGGACTGATGCCCATGACCTCCCGGAAGGCCTTGGAGAACTTGCTGCCGTTGTCGTACCCGCATTCCCCGGCGATGTCGAGGATGGTGCGGTCGGTGTCCTGGAGGAGCCTTGCAGCGGTGAGCATTTTCTGGGTGCGTACATAGGAGTACAGCGAATCCCCGTACACATTCCGGAAGCTCTTTTTGAGCAGGGTGGGGGAGACCTGGAAATGCTCGGCAAGCTGGTCGATGGTGATGTGCCGGCTCATATCGGCGCAGACATAGCTGCACACGGCCTTGGCCAGGCGGACCTGGGACTGCGGGCAGGTGTGGGCCTGCGTCTGGGACAGTCCGGTATCGAGGGAGCTGAGGAAGAGCAGGAGCTCGAGGACCTTGACCTTGAGATAGCCCATGCGGATGCTCTCAGGCACGGTGTACAGCTCCGAGAAGATATGCCCAAGGCTCTCGGTCGAGCGGATGATGAAGCACGACTGTGCCGTCAGGAACTTCTCCATAAGTGCGCTCGGACGCACGTTCACATCGTCGAGCACGCACGACAGGCATTCCGGCGCCTTGCCGGGGTCGATCACAACGGAGATGCCATGGTAATGCGAGGTGGGGTAGAATGCCTCACCGCCGGCGCTGCAGCTGACGGACAGATCGCCCGCCGACAGGTAGTAGTACTGCCTGCCGATGCGGTGCTCATAGCGGCCCTCCCGGCAGTGGTTGATCTCGAGCACACCTGGGGTGTCGTTGTCCGGGCAGGCGTACCGGAGCATGTGGACATCCCGGTAGACAAGACGGATCCCGGGGAAAACACGGTACTCGGTCATGAGCATCTCCCCGGTCTCGTTGGAGGCCTCATATACGGTCTTGGACGCGCTCTGCGACAGGATCCGCAGTGTCTGTTCCATCCCATGTGCCTCCTTTCACGCATCAGCCCTTCCCGAACAGGGAAAAGCGCTTCTTTTCATAGGGCGCCGATTCACATGCCTTGAGCGTGTAGCCCGTTTCGGCGATCACCGCACGCAGCGCCGCATCATCGGGCGCCTGCTCGGAGAGAATGACCGTTTCCCCCTTCTTGTGCGAGGAGCTTACGCTTTTGACAGCAAAATGCTGCCGGATGGCATCGTTGATGTGGGCCTCACACATCCCGCACATCATGCCGTCGATCGTCAGTACCGTCCGGATCACAGCGCACCTCTCATATCATGATCTTCTGCGCCATCTCCTGACTGATGGCGACCCGTGTTTCCTTGACATTGACAATGACGTTGCCATTCATTTTGGTAACAACGATCACATTCCCTCCGGCGACGAAGCCAAGGTTTTCCAGATGCTTTCTGACCTCGGCACTCCCGCCGATCTTTTTGATGACGTGCGCCTCTCCCTCCTGGGCAAATGTCAGCGGCAGCATGGCAGCACACTTCCTTTCTTTGACACAATATTATATGGGGGAATCACTGATTCCATCACGCTCGTCGGCCGGACACGCGATCTTTTTACATTTTCCGCACCGGATCGCATCCGCGTCCCATTGGTTAGCAAGAGCTTACTATATAACTCATCATACCATATTTTCCACGGCTTGTCAAGTGTTTTCCGATAAAAAATACATCAGCATCGGCATACAAGGGGGATGTACGGTCCTCCAAACAGCAAAAGCCCCCTGCCGCCGGGGGCCGCAGGGGGAGGGGATCTCACAGAACGATCCGGACCTTGAAATGCTCCATCCAGTGATCGAGCTGGAGGAAATAGGCGATGGTCTGGGGCCTTGTCATGAGCTGCCCGTACCACTGCACCTCCTCGTCACCGCGCAGGAGGGCATCGAGTGCCTCCCGGCGGACAAGGGTGTGCAGGGGGCACTGCGGATCCTCCAGACGCGCTCTGAGCGCCCGGGTGACGGCGTCCAGGTATGCGGGGTGGTGCGTCTTGGGGTAGGGGCTTTTCTTGCGCCAGAGGACCTCCTCGGGCAGGAAGCCGCGCATGGCCTCCCGCAGAAGCCCCTTTTCGTAGCCCCTGTGCTCCTTGAATTCCCACGGCACATTGTACAGATACTGTGCGATGCGCCAGTCGCAGAACGGCACCCGGACCTCTAAGCCGCTGTACATGCTCATGCGGTCCTTGCGGTCGGGGAGGGATATGAAAGGAAACAGGATAACAGGCGAGTTTTCTTTATGACGATTATAATAGCGGGCCCTGATTTTCTGTTCAGAAGTCCTGAGCGCCATTATGCCGTCCCGCAGAGCTGTCCTTGGCGGGGTGCGCATAAAGAGGAGATCACCGCTGTCAATTTGCGGTTAATCATAAATGCTCCGCACCACCCGCGCAGGACTGCCGACCGCGATCACGTTCTCCGGAATGTCCCTGGTTACGACCGCGCCCGCACCGATGACTGCATTGTCACCGATCGTCACGCCGGGGAGAACGGTGGAGTTGGAGCCGATCCAGACATTTTTGCCGATGTGGATGGGCTTCGGGATCAGGTCGTGGCGCTCCTCCGGGAGAAGCCCGTGATTCAGCGTGGCAAGCACTGTATTATGCCCGATGAGCGCACCGTCACCGATCCAGATCCCGCCCTGATCCTGAAATTTGCAGCCCGCATTGATGAACACGGCTTTGCCAAGATGGATATTCTTACCGCAGTCCGTGTAAAACGGAGGAAACAGCCCAACCTCCACAGGCTCCCCGATCAGCTCCGACATGAGCGCGTTTATCTCATCGGGCGTATGGTAGCGGCTGTTGATCTCCATCGTAATGCGGATGGCCTCCTGACTGAGCGCATGCATGGTCCGATGCACACCGCACTCCGCCGTGACTTGTTTGCCGCTGTTCATGAAATCGAGAAATTCTGCCGTTGTCATCGCTGTTTCCTCCCTATGGGATCATTTCAGATACTCATTATAGAACGCTTCGAGCTTGTCAAACGGGATGACCTTGCCCTCACCGCCGTCATACAGATCGGTATGGGAAGCACCCTCGATGATCAGCAGCTGCTTGTTGTCCGCATACGGGTTATCCTTGATCATGGTTTCATACGCATCCTTGCCGAAGTAGAAAGAATGTGCCTTGTCGCCGTGCAGGACCATGACCGCCGAGCGGATCTCATTGCTGTACTGCAAAATCGGCATATTGATGAAGGACAGGCTCGATGTGATATTCCAGCCGCCGTTGGAATTGAGGGAGCGGGGGTGATAGCCGCGCTCGGTCTTGTAATAGGCGTGATAATCCTTCACGAAATAGGGCGCATCCTCCGGCAGAGGGTCAACGACACCGCCGCCGAGCGCATACTCGCCGGACTTGTAATCCTTGATACGCTGGGCGTTCATCATTTGCTTCATTGCATAACGGGAATCAGGATCATCCTGCTCATCAAAATAACCCTTTGCACTGACGCGGGTCATGTCGTACATGGTAGAAGCGACTGTCGCCTTGATACGGGTGTCCATCGCGGCAGCATTGAGTGCCATGCCGCCCCAGCCGCAGATGCCGAGGATGCCGATACGCTCCGGGTCAACATTTTCCTGCACGCTGAGAAAATCAACGGCTGCCGAGAAATCCTCCGTGTTGATGTCGGGAGAAGCGACATAACGGGGAACACCGCCGCTCTCGCCCGTAAAGGACGGATCAAAGGCGATCGTCAGAAATCCACGCTCTGCAAGCGTCTGCGCATAAAGCCCTGAGCACTGCTCCTTGACCGCACCGAACGGTCCGCACACTGCAATGGCAGGGAGCTTGCCGCCTGCATTCTTCGGGGTATACAGATCGGCGGCGAGAGTGATCCCATAGCGGTTGTGGAACGTGATCTTCCTGTGGTCCACCTTGTCGGACTGCGGGAAGGTCTTGTCCCATTCCGCCGTCAGGTTCAGCATTTCGTCTTTCATATCGGGTACCTCCTTGGTGTTTTTTATTAGTATAGCACAGATCTCGTGATATGTGAAATACCTATTTAGAATATCCTGTCATTCTTGACAGGAATGACAAAATCGGTTATAATGAGAGTAGCAAGCGATCGGAGGTGTGCTATGGAAATTCGCGTGTTACGTTATTTTTTGGCCGTTGCAAGAGAGGAGAACATGACGAGGGCGGCGGAGCGCCTGCATATCTCACAGCCCTCGCTCTCGAAAGAGGTCAAAAAGCTCGAGGAGGAACTCGGGCATGCGCTGTTCATCCGCACGAACAAGAACATGCGCCTGAATGACGAGGGGATGCTCCTGCGCAAGCGCGCCGAGGACATTCTCGCCATGGTGGACAAGACCGCCGAGGAGTTCAGCCAGCTGGACAACATCATCGGCGGGGAGATCCGTATCGGGTGTGCCGAGAGCTATCTCATCAAGTATCTGGCGAGGAGTATCAAAGACTTCAAGGAACGGTACCCGAATTTCATCTTCCACATTTTCAGCGGCGATACCGAGCCTGTTGCGGAACGCCTTGACAGAGGCATCCTCGACCTTGCCGTGATCGTCGAGCCGCCGAACCTCTCCAAATACAACTATCTCTCCATCCCCGAGAGCGACAAATGGGGGCTGGTGATGCGCCGCGACAGCCCGCTTGCAAAGAAAGAATCTGTCACGCTCGATGACCTCTACGGACTGCCGCTGTTCTGCTCGGAGCAGTCGATCCGTGCGGATTTCCCCCGCTGGTGCGGAGACAATATGGACAAGCTCACGTTCGCAGGAACGGTCAACCTCGCCTACAACGGCTCCGTGTTCGTGAAGGAGGGACTGGGTTATCTGCTGTCCTTCGAGCATCTGATCGACACGAGTACGGAGAGCGGACTTTGCTTCCGACCGATCAGGCCGACACTGGAAACGAATATGTATATCATCTGGAAAAAGTATCAGGTGTTCTCGCCGATCGCGGAGCTGTTTCTGAAAAAATTAAAAGACGATTATCACTGATTGAATCAGGGCAATGCCCTCCACTCAAGGAGGACATTGCCCTTTCCTGATATTATGGCGTCATCATTGAGGACAGGTCATCACGGCACTTTGCCGCTCAGGAGGGGACGGGCGATTTCATGCAGCGTGTCCCGTTGTATTTCACCAGCCGCCTTTACCTTATGGCATATGGCTGTGGAAAGCTTCGCATTTCCGCGTGAAGCCTGCGGAGTGTGTGCGAAGAAATGGCCTGCAAGCATTAAAGCATCCCCGCAAAGACCGCACTGCCAATGAGCTGCACGCTGACGATCACCACCGGGACGCTCACCGTGTCGATCTCGCTCGGGGAATACAGCTCCGTGACCGTCCCGAGCAAGGCGCCCGGCAGAAGGAGCAGGGCGGCACTTTTCACCGATAATTCGCCGCAAAGCAGAAACGCGATGCATCCTGCCGCAAGGCTGCACACGAGCATGGCGATGCTGCCCTCCCAGGATTTCCTGCCATCAGTCCGCGGCAGCCGGATCTTATGCCTGCCCAGTGGGATGCCGATGAGCGCTGCCGCCGCATCCCCGACGCCCCACATCAGGACGGAGGCAATGCACAGGTCCGCACGTCCGAAGAGGCCCCATGCGACGAACACGAGTGCAGCATAGGTCAGAAACAGCATCAGGAGACTCCGCCGCACCTCATGGGGACTTTTCTGTACGAAGAATCCGGCGTACCACTCCATGCCCTCGCACAGTACCAAAAGCGGATAGATCACGAGCGCAATGACAACTGAGGTCAGCGCAGCGGCCTGCCAGCTCTCCGCCCGGCAGGTCATAAACGTCAGGCAGGAGAATGCCACGATATGCAGGAGCTTGCGGAACACGAAATCCGGCACTTTTGCAAGCCATCTGAGGAGGAGGCCTACGATCACGCACGGGATGAGGAACAGCACCATTGCCGCAAAGCAGTGCAGCACCTGCATCAGGACAGCCATGCGGCGATCACCTCCCGGTAGTGCAGTACGATCATCGCAGCGCCCAGTACGGTCAGGATCGCGCCGGTGACGAGCCCGACCGTCCGGTTCTGTACCCGGTTCGCAAATTTCGCAGAGACGAGGGATGCTGCGGTGGCCGTAATGATGCACACGAGCATCGGCAGCCATTTTTCGAGCAGGATCGCCGGGTGGATCAGAATATGGCTGATCGACGCGATCAGCGCTGTGAAGGTCATGATAAAGGTGCTCGTTCCCACGGCAGGCTTTAGCTCCATGCCGAGGAACGCCGTGAATACCACCAGCATCATCATGCCGCCGCCCGTTCCGACAAATCCGGCACCGAAGCCGATGGTCAGCCCGAAAAATAGGGAGATCAGGATGCCCTTCCCGTCGAGCGATGCACCCTGAGCGGCTGTCTCACGCTTCGTCGTGTCGGGCCTTACGAGAAAGCGGATACCGATGCAGAAGGTCAGGAACAGTGTGAATCCGCCGAGAACGACATTCCCTGCCTTCCATGCCGCAAGACTCCCGACCGCGCACATCCCGACAATGCAGACCAGCATGAGCCAGCCGCGTTTCAGGTCGATGTTCTTGTGCCGGATGTAAACGCCCGTTGTCACCGCCGAGCCTAAAATATCCGAGGCAAGTGCGATCGCCGTTGCCTGATACGCACCCGTCTCCCCCGTAAACGAGGGGCAGAGCGTGATCATGATCGGCACCATGACGGTTGCCGCCGAAAGCCCTGCAAGTCCCGTGCCGATCCCTGCGCCGAGTGCGGCGAGGATGAGCCAGACATATTCCATGCTACCACTTCCGATCTGTCAGTTTCTGATATTACTATAGCATAGATCAGGAGAAACGTCAAGGGGTGGCATGCTTCCGGTCAGGAGAAACGCCGGTCCGTCCGTGCTGTTACAGCTGCAAGGCTCCCCGGAAATGATCGCAGGATGTTATTGCCATCACAGACAGCATCATGAAGAAATCACTTGCGGGCGTGCTGGCAGTGCTCTGCGTAGCAGCCTGTGCGCCTGTAAACGTAGGAACAGGAGGATTTTTCGGAGGGACGTCGATCACGGCGGGTGCTTCTGACCATTATGATGTTAATATGGCTTATTTTGAAAAGAACGGTATCACAGCTGCCGGTCGTGGTGATGAGCCTGCCTATCTCCAGTCTGGGTGACCGACTCCGCACGGAGCTGCAGGACATCGCGCAGACGGTCCTTGTCCCCGGACTGGTCAAATACCACGATGCCCCTTTTGACTTGTCTCTGCGATCCTCCGGATGTATTCACCGATCCAGGGACCGAGAATGTAGGCAAACACAAATTTCTCTGCCGCCGGCATGCACCGACAGTGCTTTCGGCATGCTTGCCGCCTGCACCTCATTTGTGATAATACAGCCGCTGTGTGCCAGGGCAAAATCAAACAGCTTGTCCATTTTGTGCAGCGGTGCTCTTCATGGCGGCATCGATCACCGCATCCATATCATAGTATTTGTACTCGCCAAGACGGCCCCCGAAGAGCACACGGGTCTCCTGCAGGGCAAGCTGCCTGTACTGCTCATACAGCCGGCTGTTCTTTTCGTCGTTGACCGGATAGTATGGCTCATCCCCCGGCTTCCATTCGGAGCTGAACTCACGGCTGATGACCGTTTTCGGGAGCTCCTGCCCGTGCTCGTCCAGTCCGAATTCAAACCATTTGTGCTCGATGATGCGTGTCCACGGCGTTTCTCTGTCCGTGTAGTTGACAGCGGCATTGCCCTGAAAATTCGGCATATCCAGCACCTGCGTCTCAAACCGGACGCTGCGGTATTCGAGCGCACCGAGCGAGCAGTCAAAATATGCATCGATCGCACCGGTAAATACGACCCGCTTTGCAGCGGCGTTCCATCCGGCTCTGTCGTGCAGATAATCCGTGTCGAGCCTTACCTCGATCCCCTCGAGCATGTTGCGGACCATCCGGGTATAGCCGCCCACCGGGATCCCCTGGTACGCTGCATTGAAATAGTTGTTATCATATGTCAGGCGCACCGGCAGCCGCTTGATGATAAACGGCGGCAGATCCCGGCAGTCGCGGCCCCACTGCTTTTCGGTGTAGCCCTTGATGAGCTTCTGGTACACATCCGTCCCCACAAGGGAAATGGCCTGCTCCTCAAGGTTCTTGGGATCCCGGATCCCGGCCTCGAGCTGCTGGGCGAGGATCTTCGAGCGTGCCTCCTCCGGGGTGGTAACGCCCCACATGCGGTTGAAGGTGTACATATTGAACGGCAGGGAATAGACCTCCCCGTGATACTTGGCGATCGGGCTGTTGATAAAGTGATTGAACTGCGCAAACCGGTTGACATAGTCCCACACCTGTTTGTTGTTCGTATGGAAGATATGCGCGCCGTATTTGTGGACATGGATCCCCTCGATGGTCTCCGTATACACATTCCCGCCGATATGGCTGCGCTTGTCGATCACCAGGACCCTTTTCCCGGCATCCGTCATCTGCCTTGCAAAGACAGCGCCGTACAAGCCGGCACCTACGATCAGATAATCATACATTTTGCATTCCGCCTTTTTCACTGTCGTCTGACTTAGCTTCCATGGGAGCTGTTTGTGAGAAATACCTTCCGCAGACCACCGGGTCTCCACCTCCGTTTTTTCACACCATGCCATGCTGTTTTTCCCGGTCGTCACATCGAACTCACTGTGCTCCATGCATTGCTGTCCGGTCTCGATCGTTTTGCCGGCATTGGCATACATGTCAAGGCCCTCCCCGAACGAACACAGGTCCTGTATGAGAACGGAGGTGGTCCGGACATGGTCCACCGTATGGATCCGGCTGCCGGACAGACGGCAACGGCTTTGCAGCCTCATGCTCTCAAGCGTCGCCGCATCCTCAAGCAGACTGTATTTTCATAATGATCGCAAAGCACATCCCGTGGAAGGAATCGCCCACATAGCACTCTGTCTCACGGAAAGCATACAGCCACTCCTCGACCGGGACCGTCTCTTCGCTGGAGCGCCCTTTTTCGGGGGCATTTCCGGGATCGGGAAGGCTCACCCGCCCGATGCCGAGCGCTGTGTGATCTTCGTCAGAAGTCTGCACTTTTCGGGATTCGGGCCGAGGATGCGGCTTGTCACGAACCGCTCCGGTCTGCCCTGCGCCCTTGTCGCAGATCTCATAATTCCACACCACATCCGAGCCGACGATAAAGGTGTCGCAATAGCGGTTCAGGACGCTGTGATCCGCACTGCCCGGAAAGCCTCTGCTGATATGCCCGTGTTCATGGGCAGCTCTCTTTTCCTTCCGGCGCTGTGCCGTGTTGTATTTACATAGTACCATAGTTTGCAAAAAATGTCAAGCATGAGATCCGTGTTCGTTTGGGAAATAGCGGGCGCGTAAGCGCACGCTTCTGATCAAGCTATTTCAATAGCTTGATCAGAAATTAGTATTAATGATACAGCAGAAGATTATGCCGGAAGTTTGGATACATCTATCACTAAGATTGTAGCTCAGGCAATATTACAACAATGGAAGGCCTGTTCGATAATTGCTCAGCATTAACGGTACCTGACCTCAGCAGCTTCAGTACAGGCAAAGTGACAGATATGAGTTATATGTTTAGAGTTTGCTCAAATCTCACAGCGATCTTTGTATCAAGATCATGGAGTACAGAGCTTGTTTCAGCGAGTACTCTTATGTTCTATAGCTGCTCAGAGATGGAGGGTGAATATGGCTATAAACCGTCAGTAACAAATCAAAATATCGCTGACGAAACCCATGAAAATATAGGTGGCTATCTGAAAAAGTGTGATGGTTACACTACATTCCGGATAAGGCTTTACCGATCAAATCCAACACAAGAACAGAGCCGGTTCCATGTGACCAGGCCTTGCTTTTTGGCGGATACAGCGCACCTGTCTACAGTCTGCGACAGGGAAACCGTCATTTATCATCAGGCGTATAACAAAAGCAGGCACTTTTTTTCAGAAACACTTGCTTTTTTGCTCCGCATATGCTATAATGACCTTAGCCCCTGCAGATCCGTGCCAAAAACGGCACACTCTGCACGACCGGGCGATGATACAAGGGGAGCTTGTAGACAGGCTGAGAGGAAAGCAAGGGAGCTTTCGACCCATAACCTGATTTGGATAATGCCAACGTAGGGAAATTTTTCCAGAGATCTGGGAGGAAACACGCTGCGTGCGGTTTCCTCCTTTTTCTTTGCAAGGAGGTATGAACATGGTCAAGATCAACGGAAAAGAGCAGCAAGCGGCTGGTCTGACAGTTTCTGCGCTTCTGGCGCAGGAGGGCTACACGCCCACGCAGGTCGCTGTTGAGCTCAATGAGGAGATCCTGCCGAAGGCGCAGTACGCGGAGACTGTTCTCCGGGACGGCGATGCGGTAGAGATCGTGCGGTTTGTAGGAGGTGGATGATGATTCCGACAAGAGAAGAGCTGTATGCGGCGCTCGAGGAGCGTCACGGCGCTGCATTGCAGGAAAAACTGAGCTGCGCACAGGTCGCCGTGTGCGGGCTGGGAGGCCTGGGGTCGAATATTGCCGTTGCCCTTGCGCGGGCAGGGGTCGGAACGCTCCGGCTGTTCGACTTTGACCGGGTGGACATCTCCAACCTCAACCGGCAGCAGTATTTCATCGACCAGCTGGGCATGTACAAGACGGAAGCGCTGGTGCAGACGCTCCGCAGGATCGCGCCGTACAGCGAGATCACAGCGGTGAACGTCCGCCTGACGGAAGAGAATATCCCGGAGCTGCTTGCCGATGTGCCGATCGTCTGTGAAGCGTTCGACAAAGCCGATCAGAAGGCCATGCTCGTCAATACCGTCCTCACCCGGCTGCCCCATGCATATCTGGTGGCGGGCTCCGGAATGGCGGGTCTCGAGAGCGCGAACGCCGTCCGCACGCGGCGTGTCACCAAGCGTTTTTACCTGTGCGGCGACGAGCACAGCGACATTGCGGACGGTCTGGGGCTCGTCTCGGCGCGGGTGGCAGCGTGCGCGTCGCATCAGGCCACCATGGTGATACGACTGATCGCAGGCGACAGGGATGCCTGATACAGAAAGGAAGATCGTTTATGGAACAAGAAGATAAGCTCATCATCGGCGGGCACGAATTCACCTCCCGCTTTATTCTCGGATCGGGGAAATATTCGCTGTCCCTCATCGAGGCGGCGGTCAAGTATGCCGGGGCGCAGATCATCACCTGCGCCGTCCGCCGCGCCAATACCAGGGAGCAGGAGAACATCCTTGATTTCATCCCCAAGGGTGTGACCCTCCTGCCGAACACCTCCGGCGCACGCAATGCACAGGAGGCGGTGCGCATCGCAAGGCTGGCGCGGGAGCTGGGCTGCGGCGATTTTGTGAAGATCGAGATCATGCGGGATACCAAGTACCTCCTGCCGGACAATGCCGAGACGGTCAAGGCGACCGAGATCCTTGCCAAGGAGGGCTTTGTGGTCATGCCCTACATGTACCCCGATCTCAATACGGCGCGGGATCTTGTCAATGCAGGGGCTGCGACGGTGATGCCGCTTGCCTCGCCCATCGGATCGAACAAGGGACTTGCCACGCGGGATTTCATCCAGATCCTGATCGACGAGATCGACCTCCCCATCATCGTGGATGCCGGCATCGGCAGACCCTCGCAGGCATGTGAGGCAATGGAAATGGGTGTGGCCGCTGTCATGTCCAACACGGCGCTTGCCACCGCAGGCGATCTCCCCATGATGGCGGAGGCGTTCCGCAAGGCAGTGGAGGCCGGACGGCAGGCATACCTGTCCGGGCTGGGCAGAGTCCTCGTGCGTGGGGCATCCCCCTCGGACACCCTGACGGGCTTTTTGCACGATTAAGGGGGCAGAGCAAGTGGAAAACCAGTTTTTTGTCGATTCCGATGCACTGTCCGATGCCGCGCTCGAACGCAAGCACCGGCTGGAAAATGACCCCTCCTCCCGCACGGACCATATGGCCTATATGGAGGGACAGGAGCAGATCTCCCCGGACATCCGGGAGAAGGTCCTTGCAGCGATGCACAGCTACCGGCCGGAGCGCTACAAGGCAAACGATGTCACACGCGCCCTGCGGAAGGAAAGCCTGTCCGTGGAGGACCTGAAGGCGCTTCTGTCCCCCGCCGCCGAACCGCTCCTGGAGCAGATGGCCGAGCGCGCGCGGATCGAGACGAGAAAGCATTTCGGCAACACCGTTTACCTCTTTACACCGCTGTATATCGCCAATTACTGCGAAAACTACTGCGTCTACTGCGGGTTCAACTGCTACAATCACATCCGCCGCATGAAGCTGAGCCATGAGCAGATCGAGCATGAAATGCAGGTCATTGCCGAAAGCGGCATGGAGGAGATCCTCCTCCTCACCGGGGAGAGCAAGTCGAAAAGCGACGTGCAGTACATCGGCGAAGCCTGTAAGCTGGCACGGAAGTATTTCCGGCTGGTCGGCATCGAGATCTATCCGGTGAATACCGAGGACTACCGCTATCTGCACGAATGCGGCGTGGATTACGTCACGGTCTTTCAGGAGACCTATGACAGCGACAAATACGAGCAGCTGCATCTTGCCGGACACAAGCGGGTGTTCCCGTACCGCTTTGAAGCGCAGGAGCGTGCGCTGATGGGCGGGATGCGCGGCATTGCCTGCTCGGCGCTGCTGGGGCTTTCGGATTTCCGGCGCGATGCGCTTGCCTCGGCGCTGCATGTGTACTACCTCCAGCGCAAGTACCCCCATGCGGAGGTGTCGCTGTCCTGTCCGCGGCTGCGCCCCATCATCAATAACGGAAAGATCAGCCCGCAGGATGTCGGGGAGCGGCAGCTCTGCCAGATCCTGTGCGCGTACCGGATCTTCCTGCCGTTTGCGGGGATCACGGTCTCCTCGCGGGAGAGCGAGAGCTTCCGCAACGGCATTGTCAAGATCGCTGCGACCAAGATCTCTGCGGGCGTCTCCACGGGGATCGGCGACCACGAGAGCAAGTACACCGGCAAGGAAAGCGGTGCAGAGGGGGACGAGCAGTTCGAGATCAACGACAGCCGCAGCCTTGACAGGATGTACAAGGACATGTCCGCCGAGGGCTTACAGCCCGTGCTGAACGATTACCTCTATGTGTAAGCTCATCTGTGTGACGAACCGGCATCTTTGCAGGGAGGACTTTCTGCAAAGAGTGGAGAGGATCGCTGCCGCCCGCCCGGACGCCATCCTCCTGCGCGAAAAGGATCTGCCGGAAGCCGAGTACACCGCCCTCGCCGAAAAAGTGGCTGCTGTCTGCCGGAAGTATGATGTGGACTGTATGCTGCACACCCATCCCGGCGCAGCCGTATCCCTTGGCATCCGGACGCTCCACCTGCCGCTGCCCGTGCTGAGGACCGTCCCGGACACCGTACACCGGCAGATCGCCCTCATCGGCGCATCCTGCCACAGCAGGGAGGAAGCGCAGGAGGCCGTCTCGCTCGGCGCTTGCTATCTCATCGCCGGGCATATCTTTGAGACGGACTGCAAGCGCGGACTGCCGGGGAGGGGGCTGGACTTCCTGCGGGAGATCTGTGACAGCCGGGGCGTGCCCGTGTATGCCATCGGCGGCATCACCCCGGAACGTGTGCCGGAGGTGCTGCACGCGGGCGCGGCGGGCATCTGCGTCATGAGCCGCCTGATGCAGTGCGATGCCCCGGCGGAGGAGATCGAGAAATTCAGGAGGGCTTGCCATGAAGCTTGAACCCAGTATGCTGCGGCTCTATGCCATTACGGACAGGGGCTGCATCGGAGAGCGCGATTTCCTGCGGTGCGTGGAAGCGGCACTGCGCGGCGGCGTGACGATGCTCCAGCTGCGCGAGAAGGGTCTTGACGACCGGGCACTCATCGAGGAAGCCCGTCAGGTCGGAGCGCTCTGCCGGGAATACGGCGTGCCGCTGATCGTGAATGACAATTACCGCGCCGCGCTCGAGGCCGGAGCGGACGGCGTGCATGTCGGCATCGAGGACGCGCCGGTCGCAGAGATCCGCGCCCTTGCCGGGGAGGACTTCCTCATCGGCGCGACCGCCAAGACCGTCGCACAGGCGCAGGCGGCACGGGCAGCCGGGGCGGATTACCTCGGCGTGGGAGCGGTGTTCCCGTCCCCCACCAAGCAAAATGCCGTGCGCATCACACCGGCGCAGTTCCGTGAGATCAAAGCGAGCGTCACACTCCCCGCAGTCGCCATCGGCGGCATCACGCGGGAGAACCTTCCGACACTGCGCGGTCTTGGCGCGGACGGCTTTGCGGTCGTGTCAGCCATCTTCGCACAGGAGGATATTGAGGGCGCTGCAAGGGAACTGCGCTCTCTCCTCTCTAACTTCTAACCTCTCATTTCTAACCTCTAAAAGCGTCAGCCCGGGGGCACCACTCGCTGTCGCTCTACAAAACCTTAATGCCTCTCACGAAAGGAGTTATACGTATGAGAACCGCATTAACGATCGCCGGAAGCGATTCCGGCGGAGGCGCCGGCATTCAGGCAGACATCAAGACCATGACCGCAAATGGGGTATTCGCCACCAGCGCGGTCACGGCACTGACTGCCCAGAATACGACCGGCGTTGCAGGCATCATGGAGGTCACACCCGACTTCTTGGGGCAGCAGCTGGATTGTATTCTGACGGATATCTTCCCCGATGCTGTTAAGATCGGCATGGTGTCCTCCGGCGGTCTGATCGGAATGATCGCCGACAAGCTGACCGCCTATCATGCACCGCATATCGTCCTGGATCCTGTCATGGTCGCCACCAGCGGCGCAAGGCTCATCGGTGATGACGCCATTGACGCGCTCAGGACAAGGCTGATCCCCCTCGCACAGGTCATCACGCCCAATATCCCGGAGGCGCAGGTGCTGACCGGGCAGGAGATCCGCAGCCCCGAGGACATGGAACGCGCAGCAAAGCAGATCTATGAGGCATGCGGCTGCAGCGTGCTCCTCAAGGGCGGACATCAGCTAAATGATGCCAACGACTACCTGTTTACCGCGCAGGGCGGGCAGTGGTTCGAGGGGGTGCGCATCGACAATCCCAACACCCACGGTACGGGCTGCACGCTCTCGAGCGCCATTGCAGCCAATCTTGCCAAGGGCAGAACGCTCGAGGATTCGGTCGGCATGGCAAAGCGCTATCTTTCCGGTGCACTCTCTGCAATGCTCGATCTGGGGCGGGGCGCAGGACCGATGAACCATGCATTTGATCTTCACAGCGAATTCGCTGAAAACTGAAAGGGGAAACGATCTATGAAACCGTATTACACACAGATGGAGGCTGCCAGGCAGGGCGTGATCACGCCGGAAATGGAGATCGTGGCGAAGAAGGAGTACATCGAGCCGGAGAAGCTGCGGGTGCTCGTCGCCAAGGGGGAGGTCGCCATTCCCTGCAATGTGCGTCACAAGGCCATTTCGCCCGAGGGGATCGGCACGGGGATGCGTACCAAGATCAATGTGAACCTGGGCATTTCCGGTGATGCCAGGAACTATGGGACGGAGATGAAAAAGGTCGAGCTTGCGCACAAATTCGGCGCGGAAGCCATCATGGATCTGTCCAACTACGGCAAGACCAACACCTTCCGCCGCCAGCTCATCGAGTGCTCTCCCGCCATGATCGGCACCGTGCCCATGTACGATGCCATCGGGTATCTCGAGAAGGATCTGCTGGAGATCACGGCGGAGGATTTCCTGAAGGTCGTCCGTGCCCATGCGGAGGAGGGCGTGGACTTCATGACGATCCACGCCGGCATCAACCGGCGTGCCGTGGATGCGTTCATGCGCGAGGGCAGAAAAATGAACATCGTCTCCCGCGGCGGCTCGCTCCTGTTTGCGTGGATGATGATGACGGGCAACGAGAACCCGTTCTACGAGCACTATGATGAGGTGCTGGACATCCTGCACGAATTTGACGTGACGATCAGTCTCGGCGATGCGCTGCGTCCCGGGTGCATTGATGATGCCAGCGATGCCGGACAGATCTCCGAGCTCATTGAGCTGGGAAACCTCACCCTGCGTGCATGGGAGAAGAACGTGCAGGTCATGGTCGAGGGCCCCGGCCACATGGCAATGAACGAGATCGCCGCGAACATGGTGATGCAAAAGCGCCTGTGCCATAAAGCGCCGTTCTATGTGCTCGGTCCCCTGGTGACGGATATTTTCCCGGGCTATGACCACATCACCTCCGCGATCGGCGGTGCGATCGCAGCGGCAAGCGGGGCGGATTTCCTGTGCTATGTGACCCCGGCGGAGCATCTGCGCCTGCCGGATGTGGACGATGTCAAGGAGGGCATCATCGCCAGCAGGATCGCCGCTCATGCCGCCGACATTGCCAAGGGCGTTCCCCACGCCCGCGACAGGGACAATGCCATGGCAGAGGCACGCCATGAGGTCGATTGGGAGAAGATGTTTGAGATCGCGGTGGACGGTGAAAAGGCAAGAGCCTATTTCGAGAGCACTCCGCCCGCAGACCGCCACACATGCTCGATGTGCGGCAAGATGTGCGCCGTCCGGACGACCAACCTGATCCTTGCGGGAGAAAAGGTGGAGTTCTGTACGGAGCTGTAAAGGTTGAAAAAGCGTGGGAGTGGATCCCACGCTTTTTTTATGCTACCTCATGCCATACGCCGGACCGTGCAAGCGCATGATCGCACCTGCAATGTGCTTACAGGCCTTCCGTGAGCCGGGTGTGCTGTACGGTCATGGAGAGATACCCGCAGCATCGTCACATTTCCTCCCCAATGCCATCCAGGCATTGCTCCAGCTGTGAGAAACTCTCCCGGCTTCTTGCGCCGTACCACATCTGCCATTCACCGGCGCTTCCCATAAGATAGAGCGCACTGTCAGGCGCAAGTGAAAACAGCTGGATCTCCTTCTGACCGATCCAGTGGTGCAGCTTGCAGGGATGGCAGTGCAGTGTTTGTCCGATGTATCCTGCCTGTGCATCCGTGAGCCAGAACATGGCATCCGGTGTATGGGGCATCTGAAAGACAGCCTGGTAGGTCAGCATGGCGCGGATAAATGCGCTGACACGTTGGCCGCACGGCTGATAGGAGCGGCCCATGTCCTGGGTCACGCAGACGGGCGGATCCGCTTTGCCAAGATCACAGCTCCGGATCAGTGCCTGACAAACGCCCTGGTTTTCATTCATCAGCACCGGACCGTCCAACTGGTCCAGCCACGGCCATGCATCATAATGCGCCGGTGTGAGCCATGTATCCTGCACACACATCACTTGCGGAAGATGCCCTGCGGTTTTGTAGAAGTGCATCAGGGCATCCGGTAATCTTCCAAAACGGGTCTGCAGAGCGGCAAGCTGTGCATCGGTCAGGCCATCGGGGATGCGGATCCCGTAAAGCGAGCTTAAAATATCGTTCATAAACCTCCTCCTTGTGATCCTTCAGCTTCGGTTTTCTCCTATCAAGTATAGCACATCCCGGGCACAATGGCAAGACACTTGTTATTAAAAAAACTGATATCGCTCTATCAAAACCAAGTATTGGACAAATGCGGGAAGCCGTGGTATAATAACACCATACCAAACGATAAGGAGCAGTACACATGAACAACAAACAACAGAATACATGGCACCAGCTCCGCTCGATCGTGGAGGGGCTTGACCGAATGTACAGTGCCACACGATGTCGCCGCAAGGCGTAGGATTTATGATGGAGAAAAGAGAAATAAGAGGTTGGACCATTTGAATAGACAGATACCGTCGCTCATTGGTGTATCTGACAGTCACAATGAATTTACCGAATAAGGAGGACACTGCTATGGCAGAGAAAAAGCTTCATTTTGAAACGCTCCAGCTCCATGTCGGACAGGAACAGCCCGATCCCGCATCCGATGCGAGAGCCGTCCCGATCTATGCGACCACATCCTATGTGTTCCACAATTCCCAGCACGCCGCTGACCGTTTCGGCCTGCGGGATGCCGGCAACATCTATGGCAGACTGACCAACTCCACACAGGATGTGTTTGAAAAGCGCATTGCAGCGCTTGAAGGCGGCGTGGCCGCACTGGCTGTGGCATCCGGCGCGGCTGCCATCACCTATACGATCCAGGCACTTGCCAAGGCGGGGGAGAACATCGTCTCCTCCAAGACGATCTACGGCGGCACCTATAATCTGCTGGCCCACACGCTCCCGCTCTACGGCATCGAGACGACCTTCGTTGAGCCGACGCTGGCGGACTTTGAGGCGGCCATCAACGACAAGACCAAGGCGATCTTCATCGAAACGCTGGGCAATCCCAATTCCAACGTCATCGACATTGAAGCGGTGGCAAAGCTTGCGCACAAGCACGGCATCCCGCTCGTGGTGGACAGCACCTTTGCTACGCCCTACCTTCTGCGCCCCATCGAGTACGGTGCGGATATCGTGGTGCATTCTGCGACCAAGTTCATCGGCGGCCACGGCACTGCCATCGGCGGCGTGCTGATCGACTCTGGAAACTTCGACTGGAGCGCCTCCGGCAAGTATCCGTGGATCTCCGAGCCGAACCCGAGCTATCACGGCGTATCATTCACGGCTGCGGCAGGTCCGGCAGCGTTTGCGACCTATATCCGTGCGATCCTGCTGCGTGATACGGGCTCGTCCATCTCGCCGTTCCATGCGTTCATTTTCCTCCAGGGCCTTGAGACGCTGTCCCTGCGCGTGGAGCGCCATGTCGAGAATGCACTGAAGATCGTGGACTACCTGGCAAAGCATCCGCAGGTCGAGGCGGTGCATCATCCGTCCCTCGAAACAGAGCCGAGCCATGCAGTCTATCAGAAATACTTTCCGAACGGCGGCGGCAGCATCTTCACCTTTGAGGTGAAGGGAACGGAGGACGATGCGAAGAAGTTCATCGACCATCTGCCCATCTTCTCACTGCTGGCCAATGTGGCGGATGTGAAGTCCCTTGTCATCCATCCGGCATCGACCACGCACAGCCAGCTCTCCGGCGACGAGCTGCTCGAGCAGGGCATCCGGCCCAACACCATCCGTCTGTCCATCGGTACGGAGCATGTGGAGGACCTGATCGATGCACTGGATACGGCATTTGCTGCGATCCGGTAAGCCATCGGGCCGAAGACAGAGGATTTCAGGAAAAACGATACAGACAGATGCCCTTTCATCCGGGGTGTCTGTCTTTTTTCATGCGATCGGCATTGACGGGAAGGAATACGAAATGTCCGCCAAGGATCCTAAATGACAAAAAAGAGAAGATGCGCTGCGATGATCGTATCTGCACATAAAAAACACATAATTGCCTGCTATGATAGATCCGGAGGTGAAGTCTATGTCGGATACCTATCACTTGAAGATCTCGGGCATGTACTGTGTGCAGTGCGAGCAGAGGATCACAGCTGCCTTGCAGAATATTCAGGGCGTTCATAATATCCGTGTCAGCTATAAAAAAGCGAAGGCTTCATTTGAAAGCGACAATTCCGTTCCCTATGACAGCTTCGTGCAAGCCATCGAGGCCGAGGGCTACACGGTGGCAGGTACGGCGGACAGACGCTTTCCTGTCAGGGGGCTCCTCTCACTTGCGGCGATCATTCTGCTCTATGTGCTGTTGCAGTATACGGGGCTGTTAAATCAGCTTGCCCCCGCGCAGCTTGCACAGTCTGGCATGGGGTACGGAGCGCTGTTCCTCATAGGCGTTGTCACCTCGGTACACTGCATCGCCATGTGCGGCGGGATCAGCCTGTCACAGAGCATACCCAATGATAAGGGGAAAGCCTCCCTTGTAAGGCCGCTTCTGTACAATCTCGGGCGGGTCGTGTCCTACACAGCCATCGGCGCCGTGCTCGGTACAGTCGGCTATTTCATCGGCGGCGGCTCGGAGGTCGCTGTTCCGCTGCATTTGCAGGGCCTCATCAAAATCATAGCAGGAGGCATGCTGCTAATCATGGGGCTTCGTCTTGTCGGTGCGTTCTCATGGCTGCAAAGATTTTCCGTACCGCTGCCGCAGAAGCTTTTAAGGGTATTCGGCAAGGCTTCGGCAAAGGCAAAGTCCCCTTTTCTGATCGGACTGCTGAACGGCTTTATGCCCTGCGGTCCTCTGCAGGCGATGTGGCTGATCGCGCTCAGCTGCGCGGGCCCCATAAAGGGGGCGCTGTCCATGCTGCTGTTCAGTCTCGGGACTCTGCCGCTGATGCTGGGGCTGGGGTCGCTTGTGGCGGCTCTTGGAAAGCGCTTCGCTCACGCCGTCCAGAGCGCCGGAGCCGTCATAGTTGCAGTGATGGGGCTGGCACTTCTGACACAGGGCGGCGTATTGAGCGGACTGCTGCCGACCGCACTTATATCGGCGGGCAGGGCTGCGGACACGGCGGTAAACATCGGCGGTGTACAGATCGTGGAAAGTGAGCTGACACCGGGCAGCTATCCGGAGATCACGGTGCAGGCAGGTGTACCGGTGCGCTGGAACATCCATGCAAAGGAGAGCAGCATCAACGGCTGCAACAACCGGATCGTCTGCCGCGACCTCGGGCTGGAATATGAATTCCATGCGGGGGATAATTTCCTGGAATTTACACCGGAGAGCGAGGGCGACATCAGCTACTCGTGCTGGATGGGCATGATCTACGGAAAAATACATGTAAAGGAGTGAGGAAAATGAAACAATACAATGTAACAGGCATGAGCTGCGCGGCGTGCAGCGCAAGAGTGGAAAAGGCGGTATCGGCGGTGGAGGGCGTTTCCTCTGTCTCGGTGAGCCTGCTGACAAATTCCATGGGCGTTGAGGGTACTGCAAGCCCGACTGCCATTATCCGGGCAGTGGAGCAGGCGGGCTACGGTGCATCGCTCAAGGGCATGGAAAGGGTATCGGACAGTGCGGATGAGCTTGCCGACAAAGAGACACCTCGGATGATCAGGCGTCTCATTGCATCGGTCATCGTTTTACTGCCGCTGCTGTATCTTTCCATGGGACACATGATGTGGGGCTGGCCGCTGCCCCCGTGGTTTGACGGAAATCATGTGGCAATGGGACTTGTACAGCTTTTGCTGACAGCGCTCATCATGGTCATAAACCAAAAGTTCTTTATCAGCGGATTCAAGGCTGCTATCCACAAAAGCCCGAATATGGATACACTGGTGGCAATGGGCTCGGGGATCTCCTTTTTGTGGAGCGTGTATGTGCTGTTCCACATGACGGGTGCGGTGGTCGCCGGGGATGAAGAGACAGTCATGAGTGACATGATGAACTTCTACTTTGAAGCAGCGGCGATGATCCTTACACTCATCACGGTGGGCAAAACGCTCGAGGCCTACTCCAAGGGCAGGACTACAAATGCGCTCAAGGGCTTAATGGCGCTCTCCCCGGAAACTGCGGTGGTGGAGCGTGACGGCAAGGAACAGACCGTTCCTGCACAGCAGGTGAGGATCGGCGATGTGTTTGTGGTGCGTCCCGGGGAGCATATTCCAGTGGACGGCATCGTGCTTGACGGGGCCAGTGCAGTTGACGAGTCTGCGCTGACGGGCGAGAGCATTCCGATCGACAAGCTCACCGGCGACAGCGTTTCGGCAGGTACGATCAACCAGTCGGGCTTTCTGCGTTGTGAGGCAGTCAAGGTCGGTGAGGACACGACCCTATCCCAGATCATCAGAATGGTGAGCGACGCCGCAGCGACCAAAGCGCCGATCGCAAAGCTCGCAGACAGAGTGTCGGGCGTATTTGTGCCGGCTGTCATCGGCATTGCACTTGTCACACTTGTGATCTGGCTCCTCGTCGGGCAGACGGTGGGCTATGCCCTTGCCAGAGCGATCTCTGTTCTTGTCATCAGCTGCCCCTGCGCATTGGGGCTTGCCACACCGGTTTCGATCATGGTGGGCAGCGGTGTCGGGGCGAAAAACGGCATCCTGTTCAAGACAGCCGTCTCCCTCGAAGAGACGGGCAAGGCGCAGATCGTTGTCCTTGACAAGACCGGAACGATCACCAAGGGCGAGCCCTCTGTCACGGACATGATCCCGATCGGTGCAGATGAAAAAACGCTCCTCGAGACCGCCTATTCGCTTGAAATGAAAAGTGAGCATCCGCTTGCAAGGGCGATTGTCTCCTATGCCGGGGCACATGGTGCGGCGTTGTCCGAGATCACAGATTTCCAGGCACTGTCCGGCAGCGGACTGACTGCAAGACTTGGCGGAGCTGTATATTTCGGCGGAAATGGGGAGTTGATCGGAAGCAAGGTGCATATCCCTGACAGTGCAAATCAGACCGCCCATCGCCTTGCGGACGAGGGCAAAACACCGTTGTTTTTCGCGGATGAGAGCCGTCTGCTGGGGATCATCGCCGTTGCAGATACCATTAAGGAGGACTCTCCCGAAGCGATATCTCAGCTGAAAAACATGGGGCTGAAAACCGTGATGCTCACCGGCGACAACGAGCGGACGGCGAATGCCATCGGCAGGCAGGTCGGCGTGGATATGGTCATTGCAGGCGTGCTTCCGAACGAAAAGGAGCGTGTGGTGCGTGCGCTGCAGGCGCAGGGCAAGGTGGCCATGATCGGTGACGGCATCAACGATGCACCTGCACTCACCCGTGCAGATATCGGCATTGCCATCGGTGCGGGCACGGACGTGGCGATCGACGCCGCGGATGTCGTTCTGATGAAAAGCCGTCTGACCGACGCCGCAGCGGCGCTCAGACTCAGCCGTTTTACAATGCGCAATATCCGGCAGAATCTGTTCTGGGCCTTTATTTATAATGTGATCGGCATTCCCCTTGCGGCGGGAGCCTATATCAAGCTGTTCGGCTGGGAGCTGGACCCGATGTTCGGCGCGGCGGCAATGAGCCTTTCCAGCTTTTGTGTGGTGACAAATGCGCTCAGGCTGAACCTTGTGAAGCTCTTCGATACTAAAACTGACCGTCCCCGAAGGGATGGGGTGAGTGTACTGACGAATGTGCAGTTAAATGGTCACACCTACACACTGAAAATCAAGGGTATGATGTGTCCGCACTGCGAAGCGACGGTCAGGAAGTGCCTGGAGGAATTTGACGAGGTACAGGAGGCAGCAGCCGATCATGAAAGCGGCACGGCTGTCCTTACGCTGTCGGGCGAGCTGACGCATCTTGACGAGATGAAACAGGCGATCGCCGACAAGGGCTATGAGGTCATAGGAGGATGAGAGTATGAAAAGGATGGTTTTGGCAATGACTGCAGCGGTACTGTCACTTATGCTGTCCGGCTGCGCAAATACGAAGCAGGAGGAGCCCCAGGAGACTGCCTCCGGGGTCACCGCTGTAAAAGCGGATCTTGTGATCCCTGTGAGCGAGGTGACGGAAACTGCAAAATTCTACCCCGTGACAGTGGACGGCACGGACATGGAGGTCTTTGCGGTAAAGGACAGCGAGGGAAAGATCCGCACAGCCTTCAATACCTGTCAGTCCTGCTACACCTCGGGGAACGGCAGATATGCGGCCGAGGGCACCGACCTTGTGTGCCAGAACTGCGGATTTCATTTCACTGCCGATCAGGTGGGTGCCAATGCGAACGGCGGATGCAGTCCCTGGGCGATCAGTGTCGATGAACGCACCGACACCGAGGAGTCGATTACGATCTCCTACGAATTTCTGGAAAGTGCCAGATCGATCTTTGCAAACTGGAAATAAACCTTTACTTTTCCGATAGAAATGGTATAATAAGAGGAGAAGGGGAGGTGAACGGCGATGACCGTGCTTGCAGTGGACGATGAGGCAAAGATCAGGGAAGCCGTTTCGGATTATCTGACACACAAGGGCATGAACGTACTGACCGCCGAAAACGGCGGTCAGGCGCTTGAACTCTTCAGGACGCAGACGGTGGATTTTATCATTCTTGATCTCATGCTCCCCGACCTCACGGGGGAGGAGGTCTGCCGCCGTATCCGTGAGCGCTCATCGGTGCCGATCATTATGCTGACGGCGAAATCGCAGGAAGAGGATATGCTGCGCGGTCTTGCGATCGGGGCGGATGATTATATCAAAAAGCCGTTCAGCCTCAAGGAGCTGCATGCAAGAATGCAGACCGTTCTGCGCAGAAGCGGCATACGGGATCGGGTACAGAATTTCGGCGAGCTGACTGTTGATACCAGGCAAATGAAGCTTCACAAAAACGGCGAGGAGATACAGCTCACCGCCAGCGAGTGGAAGCTGCTGAACGTTTTCCTCAAGCATGCAGGGAGAGTCCTCTCCCGTGAGCAGCTGATCGAGCTGGCATTCGGACTTGATTTTGACGCCTATGACAGAGCGATCGACACCCACATCAAAAATTTACGCCGCAAAATCGAGTGCGACCCGCATTCTCCCGAATACATCAAGACCGTTCACGGCATGGGCTATCGGTTCGAGGTGAGCAGATGAAAAAACGGAAACTCAGTACACAGCTCGCATCGGGCTTTGCGGCGATCGTGTTTATTGTGATCGCGCTGATCAGCGTGAGTGCCAATCTGCTGATACGCAGCCGCTTTGAGGCGTACATGGAAAGCGAGCAGGCGCGCCTTGCTAAAGAGCTTGCGGACGAGCTTTCAAATCAGTATGACATGACAGCGGCTTCATGGAATATGGACTATATCCACGGCGCGGGGATGTATGCGGTGAACGACGGCTATTTTCTGAAGGTTCTTGACCGTCAGAAAAATGTGGTCTGGGATATCGAGCAGCATGACATGGCCTGCTGTGAGGAAATGATGGAGAAGATCCGCAGCGATATGGAGCGGCTTCGAAATGCACAGGGCAGCTTTGTGTCCCATGAATACCCCATGTATCAGGGGCAGACGCTCATCGGCTACGCCCGGATCAAATATTATACGCCCTATTATGCCAATGAGAACGCCTTCCACTTCCTCTATTCACTGAATCTCATTCTTGTGGTGATAGGTGCTGTTTCAATCGTAGGCGCAGTCATCACAGGCCTGCTTTTTGCAAGGCGCATTACGCTGCCGGTCTCCCATATCATCCGCCGTACACGCAAAATTGCAGAGGGTGACTACTCCGGCGTGAGCAATCATAACGCAGGCTCTGCGGAAATGCAGGAGCTGTCCCAGGCGGTGACAGCAATGGCGCAGACGCTTGACAGGCAGGAGAAGCTGCGCACTCGGCTGACGGGCGATGTCGCGCACGAGCTGCGCACACCGCTTACCAATATTGCCTCGCACTTAGAGATGATGTGCGAGGGGATCTGGGAGCCGACACCCGAGCGGCTTACAGGCTGCTATGAGGAAATACAGCGCATTTCAGGCCTTGTGGACGATATGGAACATCTGCACAGGATCGATGCCGACCAGCTCCGGCTCCGCAAAAGTACCTTCGCTGTCCGCCCCCTGCTCCGGAATGCGGCGGCGATGTTCGAGCGGGAAATGGCGGATCAACAAATCACCCTTGCCATTGACTGCGATGATATCCTGGTAAACGCCGACCATGACAGGATCGCGCAGGTGGTGACCAATCTGCTGTCCAATGCGGTGAAGTATACCGAAAGCGGCGGGACGATCCGTATTTCAGGCAAGAGCGGGGACGGCGTTTTTCGACTGACAGTCAGCGATACGGGCATTGGCATCTCACCGGAAGACCTTCCGCATATCTTTGAGCGGTTCTACCGTGCGGACAAGTCACGAAACCGCAGCACCGGCGGTTCGGGTGTGGGACTTGCCGTTGCAAAGGCGATCATGGATGCGCACGCAGGAGAGCTCACTGCCAGAAGTGACTATGGGCACGGCAGCAGTTTTACATTGACCTTGCCGACAGAATCATGAGATACATCCCGCTTTGCATCATCCACAGGAGCTCTGTGAAGCTTCGGCGTTTTCCCACAGTCCGGCACTCCGATGCCGTCATCCCGTTTTCTCCTGGTATTGTGTCGGGTTCTGGTACCCGCATGCAGGAAGGGCACTTTTTGGTGAAAACCTCTTGCAATCGGGGCATGGCTGTGCTATAATGAAAAGCGGGGGAGTATGCAGCCGCTAACTCTCCCGGACACAGCGGACCCAAGCACGCCTTCCGCGGCCAGGGAGGCAGGGCCGCCGGATCGGATTCAGGAGGGCAGCATGAAGGATCAGAAACTTACCGCGATCGGATATGCATTGGCAGCCGCAGTTTGCTATGCACTCAATGTCCCGTGCTCGAAGCTGCTGCTCGGGCACATTTCACCGACCATGATGGCAGCGCTTCTCTATCTTGGCGCCGGGATCGGTGTCGGAACGATGTATCTGTTTCACCATGGACGGGAGCGCCCGGAGGAGCGCCTTGCCAAAGCCGATCTGCCCTATACGGTCGGTATGGTGCTGCTGGACATCCTCGCGCCCATCCTCCTGATGCTCGGCATCAGGAGCAGTACCTCGTCGAATGCATCACTGCTTGGCAATTTTGAGATCGTTGCAACGACATTGATCGCGCTCCTGATCTTTCGGGAAGCGGTCAGCAAAAGACTGTGGGCAGCGATCGGGCTGATCACGCTGTCCAGCATCGTTCTGACCTTTGAGGGCAGCGGCAGCTTCCGGTTTTCCGCCGGCTCATTGCTGGTACTCGCAGCGGCAAGCTGCTGGGGACTTGAAAACAACTGCACCCGCCGGATCTCCGAAAAAAGCACCTACCAGATCGTAACGATCAAGGGAGCTTTCTCCGGGTCGGGCGCTCTCGTGACGGCACTGCTGCTGGGGGAACGGCTGCCGGCGCTGCGGTTCATTCCCGCTGCGCTGCTCCTGGGCTTTGTCGCATACGGACTGAGCATTTTTACCTATATTCGTGCGCAGAAAACGCTCGGCGCTGCGAAAACAAGCGCCTACTATGCAGCCGCACCGTTCATCGGCGTGCTGCTGTCATTCGTGCTCGTCAGGGAGCCGCTGTCGCTGCGGTATCTGGCGGCACTGCTCATCATGATCGCGGGAACGGTGTTCGTGGTGCGTGATACGCTCCATCATGTACACACGCATGTACACACGCATACCTTTACCCACACACATGATGGCACGACGCATACGCACACAGTCACACACAGTCATGCCCATGCGCATGCGTTTACCGATGAGAAGCACGGTCACCGCCACAGCCGTGCAGAGCTCGAGGCACTGCTTGCAAAGCCGCTTTCAAGGACCGAGTGAACCCCGGGATCATCCGATCGATCCCCGAAAAGAAAACGTCCCATCCCCGTGATAGGGGGTGGGACGTTTTGGGTATCAGGGGAGTCATGTGCATCGTACCTGACATCCGGCCCGGCACATCCGATGCGCGGAAGGCAGGATACAGAAAATACCGTGATCTCCGATGACGGGTGACGGCAGAGCGGGAGCGGGGAGAAGCCGAACGATATGCGTCATGAAGCTTCGTCAGCTTTACGACCGGCGTCACGCAAAAGCATCCGTCCCGGATGAGAAAGAGAAGCTCGCTGATGAACTCGTCCGAGCTCAAACGGTTGAGCGCGCCCGTGGGGGCATCGGCAAAGCTCATCCTGGGGGAATGGATATGCTCCGGCAGATGCATGCCCTCCGGAGCTGTGTGCCCGATACCGCGGGAACTCTTGGAGGGTGTCCTCGAGCCGCTACGCCGGCAGAAGGCACTGTAAGCCCTCGTACTGCCCCCTCACAGAAACCGCAGCGCCTCATGCTTTCCGTCAGCGGAAGTGTCATCGGGATCGCGCCTGCACGTTCGATGTGCTCCGGATAGCCGGGGAGCATCCAGAACGACTGCTTTTCTGCATCCCAGAGCGGCACGATGCCGATGCCCTGTCTCCTACCGGATGATCTTAAAGCACACTGTTTTCTCATTGATGATCGCCGAACTTTGCACACGGCACGAAAATGCCTGCCGCATCGGAATTGACAAACCCGACCTCGCGGTTCAGGGAGACGATCGGCTCGCGCACCTGCCGCGGCTCGCCCTTCCATAGGCCGAGGTGCTGCATCTTGAACATCACGTTGCTGAACTCATCGTCCTCGATGTTATCGCTGTGGCTGCGGATGTCGGCTGCGATTGCGGTGATGTCCTGTGTGGTGAGGTTCTCCTTCTCTGCCGCGGTGGAGAGCATCTCGTAGTAGCCTTCGTTCGTGGCAATGCCGTACCAGCCCTCCCGGATGCAGAGGCCCGGAGCTGATCGGTGGTGGTTCTTCTCGTCTCGATGTACTGTTTCATAGCCATCCTCCTTATCTGATCGGCTCCCAGACTGCTCGGTAGTACCAGTCCAGTTCCTGCGAGTCCTTACACATTTCGAGAACCTCCTCTGCGGTCAAGTTTGACCTCAACCGCAGGAGTTCTCTAATCTTGCTAGCGATCTTGACCGCCTTATCGTGATCCGTCATCATGCCACCTCCGTCTCAGTGTTGTTGATTCTCCGGTTGATCTGAAGCTCGTGACCAACATACTGGTAGTTCTGAAGCTCGATCCAATCGAAGTAGATCGGGGCGTAATCTGCCTTGCCGATCCAGCCGATGTTGTTGTTCTTATCGTAGAGGACTATGATCTGGTTCTCTGCGATTGTTCCATTCTCTACGTTCTGTTCGAGAAATCTGCCAACTGTCATTTTCATACTGAACCCTCCTTCTGGGATGGGGCGGTTGTGCCGCCCCATTTTGTTATGCTACTCTCACAAGCTCGATTCGCTCATACTCGCGGCTGCCTCTGCCGATTACCAGCGTCTTCGGGAAGGTGCATCCGCGCTGAATTTCGGGATAGGTGTACTCCGGGAGGAAGATCGTGTAGACCTCGCTGTCATTCGACCAGTCCAGCCCGTAGAATCTGAGGGCGAATGCCTTAGCGATTCTGTCCAACTCATCCTTCGCCTCAAAGTCGGTGTAATGCTCGCACGTCTCAGCGAGGTGGGTTGCGATGCGCTTCATCTCGTTGATGACCTGCTGCTTGGTGGGGAGCGCGAACCGCTTGCGGTCGAGGCACTTGATGAAGTCCTGCTTGCTGAGGTCGGTTGCCATGTACATCGGCTCAATGATCTTGTGGTAATCTCCGTATGTAACCTCGTATCCTGCGAGTTTCTCAAATTCCTTCCACATCATCGTGATTTCCTCCATTCTGCTATGTAAACGAAAACGCCCGCCATCCGCTGGCGGGCGTTTATTTATTTTGGAAATTGAGTTGTCAGAATAAACAGCTCACCGTTTTGTGAAGCCTGAATATCCCCTCCGAGCATTTCTGTAAACTGTTTTGCAATAGCAAGCCCCAGACCTGTGTTGCCCTTAGTCCTTGAAATATCGGTCGTATAAAATTCATCAAAGATATGCTCTATATCCATATCGGGAGAAGCAAGCTCATTTGTGAAGGTGATCTGTAGGTTATCGGCAGCTTCAACAGTGATTGTCAAAACGCCCGTACCGTGTTTGAGAGCATTACCTATAAGATTGTCGAAGATACGCAGGAGCATATTCTGATTGGAAAGAAATATCAGCTTTCGATGCTCACACTTCAAGACGATTTGTCTGCCTTGATCGCAGTAATCGTCATAGTAATGGACGATCGCTTCTTCAAGGACGGAAACAAGATTGATCTCGGTCTTCTCAGGTTCTTTACCGCTTGAAACGATCTGCGACAGCTCAAAGAACGAGTTTATCAGTTCTTCAAGGCGAATAAGCCGCTTCTCGATAATGGCGAGTTCGCGGCTTTTTTCTTCTTCCGACAGCTCCGAGTGCTGTATCAAATTGATATACCCCATAGCAGAGGTCAGCGGTGTTCGCAGGTCGTGGGAGATATTTGTCATCATCTGCTCTAATGCGTGATTTTTCTGATTATAGCTGACTTTAGTTTCACGCATTTCTTTCAGAAGTGCATTTATCTCCGTAATGAGCATGTCCGCTGTTCCGTTTTCGGATTTTATGATAGCATTGGTATCTTTGCTTTTCAGTTCACGGAGCTGTTTTGCAATATTGCCCAGTTCTTTCTTTTGCAGTATCAGGAGAAACAGCAATATGCAAGATATGAGTATTGTGATTGCCAATGCAAGGATCATATGCTGTTCCCCCTTTTTCTTAATTTGTCTTGCTCCGCTTCATCAAAAATATCATAATTCCGATAAACAGAAGATAAGCAATAATAGAAATAACTGAAGCCTCAATGCCGAAATCTCCGCCCGTAATCATCATGGATTCCGACTTCAAAACATAGGTATAGACAGAATGCTCATACGGCTCTGTACCAATGTGCATAATGCCTATCGTCGAAGCATTCCAAAGAGCGTGAACAAGGGCATTGTTCCAGAAATTGTCATAATGATAAGCGATCAGAGAAAAGAGAATGCCGACAACCGTCCCAGCCGCTGCAAGCTGAATAAGGCTCATAGGGCTTAATGCGCCGTTCAGAATATGTATCAGCCCGAAAAGCACACTCGGAACGAGCATAGCTATCTTGGTGTTCTTCCACTTTTCGAGCAGACCCATGATTACACCACGGAACACCATTTCTTCTACTATTCCTGCGGCGATACTGTAATAACATATACCTGTCACAGCGACTGTTATCTTATCGGCTGGCGATATGTCACTTTCTGCCCATTCGCCCTGCATGAAAAGATAGGATATCACAACAAGAGCAGGCAATAGAATTGCAATTATTATTCCTGCAATATTCAGCTGAAATCGCTTAAAACGCAGAGTGTTCAGCGGTATATTTAACAGCTTTTCAATAGAAATTTTTAAAGATAAGAATGTAAATAATGGATACAGAATAGCAGATATGACCGCTGCTATATATTGGGGGATCTTCACCATTGCAAATAGTTCTCCGATTCCCTGCGATAATAGCTGAGATACGATAAGGCTGATTATAGCTAAAAATGAACCGAGCAAAGTTGTTTTCCACGTTACTTTGATATTGCCGTCCATGTCATTTTACCTCTGTCTTTTTGAAGATCACCCAGCTTAGCAAAGCAAAAACAGCGATTTCCACCACACCGAAACAAAGGCATTGCAGACAATATTGACTTTCGGGGAAATAAGCCAGTCTGTCAAGTGCTGTCTGTAATTCAAAGTGCATCAGGAATTTCTCGATCAGCTTTGATTCTGACAGACGATAGATCGCTCCAATGATAATTTGAAACAACATCACAAACGGAATCGCAGTTGCATTATATACTGCGGTTTTTCTTGTAAGAAATCCCATAAACACAAGAAATCCTACTATCCCTAAAAGCATTGGCATTTGCAAAGCCGTTGCTTTCAGAATATTGGTGATCGGTTCGGTGTACTCGCTGCCATTTTTGATATAGTTCAGTATATAGGCAAAAAGATTGCTGAATATGATAAAAACTGCGGAACACCCAAGCGACATTAACAGCTTGTACGCAAAATATTTTCTTTTGCTGACGGCAGAGGTCAATGTGTTTTTCAAGGTCTTGTTTGAGAAATCCGACATCAGAATGATGAATACAACAAGTATCAGAGGATAGTACAGATTGATATTTGCTGCCATAATACTGCGGACGAGCAATTTATTTTCTTCCGATTCATCAGAGCTTTCATCGGAAAGAAAACCGCTTGCTTCAACGATCGTATCTCCCTCATAAGTAACCGATGCATTGCCTATATAGCCGGGTTCTTTCATCACAACACTTGCGACAGACATAATCATCACTAATGCTATTGCAATATAAATACCGACTCCTCTGAAGATACGATACAGATCGGCTTTCATCAGATTTATCATGACCGCACCTCCCCGACAAGCTGTTTGAAATAATCCTCCAAAGATACGCCCGATTCATAGATACCCGAAATGCTTACATCATTCTGTATCAGCACTTTATTCAGAATATCGGGTTTTGCAGATTCGTCATAAATGCGTATTTCCCCAATGTCTACCACCTTGTAATCGGTGATGTTCAGCATGCTTTCAAGGATCGTAGCAGTTTTCTTTGTATCGTCCGTTTTCACCACAAGACAGCGGCTGCATTCAAGGTCAAGCTCCTGCTTAGTGACTTCTTTCAGCACCTTGCCTTTGTCAATGAAAAGAAAGCGATTTGCTACGGCGTACAGCTCCGAAAGGATATGACTTGAAATAATAAGCGTGATACCTCTCTCCTGCGACAGCTTGCGGAACGTGTCACGCAGCTCACTGATACCGATCGGGTCAAGACCGTTGATCGGTTCGTCCAGAATGATAAGATCGGGATTGTCAAGCACTGCAAAGGCAATACCCAGCCGCTGCTTCATACCGAGAGAAAACTTACGGAATTTCTTATTTCTTACATCTGTAAGCTGAACAAGCTCCAACGCTTCATCAATCTGTTTTAAGTCAGTGATACCTTTCTGATAGCAGTAGTAGCGCAAATTCTGATATGCCGATAGACCCCCGAAAAATGCAGGGTTTTCGATAAGACAACCGATACGCCTTTTTTCCTTTTCCGCGGCAGAGCCTGTCTTTCCGAATATCGAATACTCGCCCTCCGTCTGCTCGGTCAAGCCTGTGACGAGCTTCATCATTGTTGTTTTGCCTGCACCGTTTCGCCCGATCAAACCGTAAATATCCCCACGGTAAACGGTCATGTCAGCGTGGTCGAGCGCCGTGAAACTTCGGTAGCGTTTTGTGAGCTGTTTTGTTTGCAGTACGATTTCACGCATTACTGTAACCTCCCGTATGTTTATTTCAGCTGATAGTTACATGATAGCATGAAAGTATAAAAAAACACTTAAATCAAGTCTTAAAAAACTCTTAACCGGATCATTTTTTCAGACGATAGCCGATCCCCCATACTGTTTCGATGTATTCTTCATCGGGATTGCACTCTTTCAGCTTCTTCCGCAGCTTGCTGATATGCACATTCAGTGTATTATCATCGGCAGAGTTTTCATAATCCCAAACAGTATCATAGATCAGGCTCTTGGTGCAGGTGCGGTCGGGTTTCTCCATAAGCAGTGCCAGTAATGCAAATTCGTGTTTTGAAAGCTCTACGGACTTTCCGCTGCATACTGCGGAGAAATCGGATCTGTTCAGCACAATATCTTTATAGGTGAGCGTATCATTTGCATTCAATTCCGTATTCGTGCGAAGCCTTGCACCTATTCTCGCAAGCAGTTCTTCGTTATGAAACGGCTTGGTCACATAATCATCTGCACCCAAAGAAAAAAGATCGACTTTCTTGCCGACATCGTGAATGGCACTGGTGACGATAACGGGAACATTGTGCTTTGCTTTCAGCTCACGGATAATATCCTCTCCGCTGCGTCCGGGGAGCATGAGGTCAAGCAGTATCAGGCTGACCTCTTTATTGTGTGCGAGTATGCCCTCAGTACCCGAAAAGGCACTGATCGTCCGATAGCCGTTCTGCCGCAGGAGAATACGGAGCATATCGTTGATCTCGGTGTCGTCCTCTATGATAAGTATTGTTCTCTGCATTTTATCCACCTCCGAAATAGGCTGATACTATTATAACATATCTGCTTTGCAATTTCAACTTTGATTTCCATTGGGATCAAAGTCCGATCACTCCGCTTCTGCTTCCAGAGCATACACAAAGCTCATAACGTCCTGCTTCATCTTCTCATAGAAATCGTCAAGCTCTTTATCGGGCAGCCGATGCTCCATTTCGTACTCGGATAGTTTCTTTGTCAAGATAGCAGTGAAAACCTTTCGCTGTTCATCGAACTTTTTTACAAGCGAAGGATCATCAAGTATCTCGGCAGATAATTTTGTTTTCTGCTGACCGATATAGTTACTGAGCCTTGTGCTGTAAACCTTGTATGTGCCGTTATCACGTTCACGCCGCTTTGCGTTCTTTACCTCACGCTTTATTATAACGTAGACTTTCTATTTGTCGTCATGCTAAAATGATATTATCAGCAAGAGAAAGATAGCTGATACATCACAAAACATTAGAAAGGACTGATAGAAACTTGAATGAATCTATCAAATGGGTACAGCCCACACCACTCCGTCCCGACGGGACAAACCTGTTAAAGTTCCCTGTGAACGCCCTCCCTCCGATCTTGGGAGATATGGCAGATGCGATAGCAACTACCATATCAACCGATGTTGCAATGACAGGCACATCTATTCTGTCAGCGGTGAGCTACTGCTTCTCAGGTGTTTACAGAATGTCGGCAAAGCGAGATCACACCGAGCCTTTGGTGCTTGATACGCTCACCATAGCAGAGCCGAGTTTCAAGAAGTCCCCAGTGATTTCAATGGTGAAGTGACCGTACATACAGTTTGCTCACGATTGGAACGAGAACAACAAGCAGGACATTTTCAAGTCACAAGCAGAGTACAAGTTGTTGACAGGCAAGCTCGAAGCTCTTGAAAAGAAGAAAGATGTGACAGCCGAGGAGATTGCCAAGCTCCAGACGGAGATAAGCAATATCCCTCCGAGCAATTTCAGGCGTATCGTAGTTGACGATATTACTCCTGAATCGCTGGTGTATCAGCTTGAAGAAAACGGAACTCTGCTGATGATCTCCGATGAAGCTGGAATGTTAGGCAACTTTAGCGGACGTTACAGCAACAATGTCCCGAATCTTGATCTTCTGCTGAAATCATGGAACGGTGAACCTTACATCAGCGACAGAGCAACAAGAGGGAGTATAGTGCTGAAAAAGCCGTACATGAGTATCTGTCTTGCGTGTCAGCCATACGTCTTTGACAGCATGATCAACAATTCTGCTTTCAGGGGCAGCGGTCTGATAGCACGTTTTCTGTATTGTTTCCCCGTGAGCAATATCGGCAGCCGCAAGTATGATACGCAGGCAGTTCCCGAAGCTGTATCAGAGAACTACAAGAAGCTGATTTACAAGCTCCTCAGCACGAAGTTCACCTATCATGACGAAAAGGAGCTGCATCTCCACTTTGACAGCAAGGCTTACGGCGAGTTTGTGGACTTTTACAACCGTCACATTGAACCGATGCTCGTCACCGATATGGCATTCTGCAAGGATTGGGGCGGCAAGTACCACGGAGAAATCCTCCGCTTGTGTGGTATCATTCATTGCGTGAAATGTGCTTTGAATGATGTGAATCCTGTGGAGACTCGTGTCGGCATTGATACGTTCTGCAATGCTATCGAGATCGGGGAGTATTTCCGTGAGCAGGCGATATACGCTTACAGCTTGGGTGATGTGGATATTGCTACCGTCAAGGCAGAACGTGTGCTGAACAAGATACGCTCCAAGCATATTCAGCAGATCAGGCAGAATGACCTTTACAAGCTCTGCCGCTGCACTCTTTTCAAAAACGCTGCCGACTTCGGTGAGACAATGGAGATGTTGGAGGAATACAACTATCTCCGCCGTGAGAAGGTGCAGGGAGCAAACGGCAACAACAAAAGCGGGATCATGGTTTTTATAAATCCCAACATCTGAACAATCGACATTATCGACATTTTCGGGAGCGGTAATTTTCGATCGTGCTGAAAATGCTGATAGTTAATAAAACTACAAATGCAAACGCATAGACATGAGGGCGTTGAACTTGGACGTTTTTGTCCGAGTTCATAGCGTTAAATTAGGCGGTGCTATTACTCGATTTAAAAAAAAATACCCACATTTCGGATGCTCCGTCTACCGACTTCAAATCCAGTGTCGGTACAACTTTGGCTCGAACAAAATCCTAACTCGCCTCAGCCGAGCCGTTTCAGCCCCACACGCCCGAACCCGAGGAAGGATACTGTTTAAGGGTGAGGGTGTGCAGTGACAGGATTTTACCACCGCAGAGCCCCATAAGCATTTTTGATAGTCCGATTAGGTTACTGGCGGCGCACACAGAGCCTGAATTTCTACACATTCAATGCTGTGATGCACATCGATGAAGCCACGCCCCATTTGCACATTGACTATATCCCCGTTGGGCATTTTGAGAGAGGGCTTGACACCCGAAACGCTATGGCGAAGGCTCTCGAAGAAATGGGGTACGGCAAGGGTGCAAATGCGATCAACCGTTGGTGTTTGGCTGAGTGGGAAGTTCTGCAACAGATCTGCCTTGCTCATGGTATCGAGATCAGCGAGCCGAAGAAGTCCAGAGGATACAGCTACACCACCGAAGAATGCGGCAAGCATCAGGACGAAATAAAAGCTCTCAATCTCCGAAACCGTATCACACAGCACCTCAATATCCTCCGCAGAATGCGAGGCAAGCAGGATGGTTTTCCCTTGCTCCTTGATTTTGACTAAATGGACATTTTCCGCATAAATTCATTCATAGTGATATCTGTTCCACTTCCAAACAATGCAGAGTATCGCAAAACATAAGAAGCATCGACAGCGTTGATTCTGCCATTCCCATCTACATCTGCTCTGCTTTTCTGTGCATTATCCAGATGCTCAGAAAAGCCGCTTGCACCGTACTCGGCAGAATAAATTAAGATGAATGATGCATCAATTGCATTGACACGACCGTCCCCGTTCACATCTCCGATAGAATACTCTGTGCCCACAGCCAGTACGGTTTCAAAAGTGCCGTCCCCGTCAAGATCTGCGTTGATTGCAATTGTGCCCTTTGCAGTTTCATAGACAAGAACACTGCTCGCTTCGGTCGAAAAGACAAGACTGACCTGCGTACTGTCATTCAGTGCATCCACTTGAACATTCTGCAGATGATCGCCATGGATCAGATACCCGTTGTCTGTTTGAGAAATGCCGAGCTGCTCGGTATTTTCACCTGAGACAGATATTTCATAATAGCTCGTGGGATGGAATCCCTCATCTGCCACCATCGTCAGTGTATATGCTGTATCCTTTCCTGTCACAGATATTGTACCGTCCGGCTCAAATGCTGCACTGTCCATCTGCGATCCGTTCACGGAATACCACCAGTGCTCATAGGACATGGAGCAGTCAAGAGCCTGTGCGTCATTGAGTTCCATGACATAGCAGCTCTCTGCATCAGGGAACGAGAGTGCCTGATACATACCGGCCATTCCCGCCTGATAGTCGGCGACAGTTTTATTCTCTGTATCATCCGGCGTATAGCTCTGGACAGTATAGCCAGACGGTAATGCAGGAGAGCGCAGTATCGCATGCTTCTGCTCCGGTTCAGCATAGGCTTCACCTCTGTTCATACCGTGCAGATTCAGTGCATCAAGGCTGTATGCCATAGGATCCGGAAGGATCTTCACTGCGCCTCGTTCTGCCAGATATGGTATATAGACCAGTATTTCCGGCCAGTCTGCATTCTCGGCACCCCAGTAGATACAGCCGTCTCTTCCGTTTTCCTTGTTCACGTTGCTGTCATAGGTCAGGATTTTTTTCGTAAACACTGTTCCGTTAAATTCATAATGACCGTCCTCAACACCGTATGCCACGACACCATGACCAAATGGTGATGTACTCCCATCCTCCTCTTTGATGGTCGAGCTGAAGGAAAAATAGACCGGGATTCCCTGCTCCAGATAGTAGTACAGCTTGTAATCGCTGTAAATATCGCCCTCATAGAATGAATCAGCAGATTGCAGCACCAGATAATATGTCAGCAGCTCACGCACTTCATCGGTCAGTTCTACATCGTGCAGACAGCTTGCATCTGCATCATATTCGGCAGGATCAAGGATTCCGGCGGCGGCCAGCATGGATGTTACTGCCATGCCTACACAGGAGCCCTGATACCCCAGCATCTTGAGTTGATTCCAGATCGCATCGATTTGCGCTGCCTCTGTGTTGGACATGCCGATCTTCATTTCGGCGAGCCTCTCATCGGACAGCACATAGTATCCTACATCCTTGTTCAGAAAACTCCATGTATCAGCCACAGGATCGTAGGTATAGCTGCGCTCCACCTTCTGCTTGTTGTAATCACACAGGACAGTCGCGTCAGAAAGCGCTTCATTTCCGCTGCCGACGGAAAGAACCGCCCATGCATCTGCTGAACCCTTGTAGCAGATGTATTGCAGTGCATCACATCCGCCAAACGCCTGTTTTTCAATGCGCTCCACACCAGCAGGGATACTGATCGTGTCCAGTGAACCGTTCTGTGCAAACAGCCCCTGCGGGATCGTGTGCAGACCATTTGGCAGGATCACATTTTGAAGGTCACACGCAGCAAATGCCTCCTTGCCGATCTCCGTCACCGTATCGGGAATAATCATGACCTTCAGTTTGGAACAACCGTAAAACGCCCGTTTCCCGATGGACTGGAGAACCGGTGAAAAGTGGAACTGCTGGAGAGCTGTGCAGCCGGAAAATGCCTCATCGCCGATCTCCTCGATCGTGACCGGAAGAAAGACTTCATAAAGCACCGTATTCCCTTTGCACGCCCCCGGAGCGATCCTGGTGACCGGCAAACCGTCGATCTCTGCCGGAATATCGAGTTCGAACTTGCTGCTGTGAAAGCCTGTGATCTCGATGTGATCGTCTACTACCCTGTATTCTAAGCTCTCATCAATTTCCTCTGCATACGCTGTCAGCGTGACAGATGTCATGGGGCTTGTGTACATTCCCGGCATATTTGTGTACATCGTCAGAAGTGCCATGACTGCAGCCAGAACCTTTTTACATTTCATAACAATGACCTCTTTCCATAAATAATTCCACTTAAAGTGACCTTCGCTCTATTAGACGGATATCTCTTCAAAAATTGCGGCTTTGTATGAATTTTTTGAATAAACCATCTTTTAATCTCTGAAACAGCGTTTCGTGTCAGGTGATTCAATTACCCTTACTTCATCCTATCACAGAAAGTAGAGAAAACAAGTCCCCCTGCACCGAACGGTCGCTCCACTCCTGTCTGTTGCAGTGCATCTCCCGGTTGCTGATAAACATCATAATGAACTGCTCGCCCGGACTGCCCCGCAGAAACAGGACGGAGAAGGTAAATACAATGGCAAGGAACCACAGCTCCACAAACACGCCGGTATGCAGCACAAAGGTTTCCAGTGCATCTGTGCAGCCCTGCGGCGGCTCATCGGTATCTCATCATGTTCGTTCTTGGAAACCTCGGACACCAGCGTGATCGTGTCAGTCCCGATCTGATAGATGAACCGAGGACCCAGCAGCCACGCCTTATGGGTGCGCATAAAGCCGTAGGGTGCTGTCAGCTCCTCCAGCTTCTCCATCGTATAGGTGCGGTGGGCAAGCTCGATGGTTTCCTTATCTGCATTGTAAAGGAATATGCTGTGCTGCATCGCAAAGAAGCACACGATCTCGGAGAGATTCAGTTTCATGATCGTACCGTCGGATGTGTCCAGTGTGATTTGATGCTTGTTTTGCTGAAGGCGGCGGCACAGCGCTTCTACCGCTTCGGCGGTTTCCGATTCCAGATAATCCTTGCGGATAAACCGGAACGGCGCATAGTGGATGCACACTTCATACCAAAAGTCAATTGCCCGTTCCATATATGGAACACAATTGCCCAAAAAAATATTTTTTCAATATTGTAATATACAGCACAGCGGCTCTTGTTGTGGTAGAATGGAATTGTAGGATACGCAGACCGATAATGTGACGATGTTTGCAGCCTCGTCATAAGAGGATTTGTTTTTATACATCGTCACTCAACTGCATGACGGACGCAGAGAATGCCTATTTGACTATGAAAATGGTTTATAAGCAGTATGCGCACCGGTGCTTTGATGAGCCTATTCTTGAAAAGGGCAAGGGTCGTGTGAAAGCAATTCACCACATCCAATCATTTTCGCCGGACGAGAATATCACGCCGGAGCAGGCACATCGGATTGCAAAGGCATTTGTCCGCAAGACATTTGGAGATGACTGTCAAGCGGTCATTGCTACGCACACCGATAAAAAGCATATCCATTCACACATCATCATTAACACATATTCTCTCAGCGGTCACAAATTCAATGATAATCAGAAAACGCTCACTTATGTGCGGAAGTATTCTGATCGTGTGTGCCTTGCATTTGGCATTCAGTCGTTACAGCCGAAGCAGAACAATTCAAAAGGCAGCAGCTATGCAGAGTGGGAAAACAAGCGTAAAGGTACATCTTGGAAAGAGCAGATTCGCATGGAAATCGACGGGCTGATTCCGATTGTCAAGAATGTGGACGAGCTGTTTGCGATACTGGAGGAACGGGGATATACAGTCAAGCGGGGCAAGTATATTTCTGTGAAAGCACCGAGGCAGCAGCGAGCTGTCCGGCTTGATACGTTGGGAGTTGCGTATTCACTGGAAAGACTGGGAATCGAAAGATCAGAGTAGCAGCATACGCACGGGTCAGCACGGATTTTGCTGACCAGATTCACTCGCTGTCCGCACAGATCAAGTTTTTCACCGAGTATATCAGCGAGCACGAGGACTGGGAGCTTGTCGAGGTGTATTATGATGAAGGCATCACCGGCACTTCCGTAAAGAAACGTGAGGGCTTCAACCGTATGATTTCTGACTGTGAATCGGGAAAAATCGACAAGATACTCACAAAAGAAGTGAGCCGCTTTGCCCGCAACACGGTGGATACACTGAATTTTACCCGGCGTCTGTCACAGCTTAATATCAATGTGATATTTATGACGGACGGCATTGATACCAACGACCATGACGGAGAACTCCGCTTGACCATCATGGCAAGCTTAGCCCAAGAGGAAAGCCGCAAGATTTCTGAACGAGTGAAATGGAGCAACCGCCGCATGATGGAGGAAGGTGTCGTTTTCGGGTGTGGGCAGATTTATGGATTCCGTATTGTTGAGGGCAAATTGGTTGTGCAGCCAGACGAAGCAGAGGTAGTCAAGCAGATTTTTCAGACCTATCTGTATGATAGAAAAGGTACACCGACCATTGCCAAGGAATTGAACGAGCGCAAGGTACCAACATTAAACGGAAAGCTCTGGGCGCCGACCACTGTTCTGAAAATTCTTCGCAACGAAAAGTATGTAGGTGATTTGACGCAATGGAAATACCGGACGGAAAGCCATCTCACGCATAGGCGAGTACCAAACAAGGGCGACCATGAAGATACACCGATTATTACGATCACGAATCACCATGATGCAATTATTCCGCGCGACTTGTGGGATCAGGTGCAGCAGCAACTGGAGGAACGCGGGCGCAAGACACGAGAGGGTAGGAAACACTCCGGCAAATATTGGTTCAGCGGGAAAGTAAGCTGCGGCAAGTGCGGGAAACCGTTCACAATTACCGGCAATCATAACCTGCCGAGCAGAACCCTTCGCTGCAACAATCGAGGCAGCTTCGGAACGGATATTCATTTTGATACAAATGGAGATCAGCTTGGATGTGACAATGAAACGCTGAACGAGCACGTTCTCGCAAAATGTGTGAAAAGCATTCTGGAAACGGTTTTGCAGTCAAGAGATATGATCATTAGCGAATTGCTCGACGATATTCGCAGTATGCAGAGGTGTGAACCGATCAGGAACATAGAACCGTTACGGTCATAGATTGAGAAGCTGAACCTACCCGAACACCTTATGAATAAACCAAAAGTTCGATAAACAGACGATTTTGCTATAATAAAAGGCGATGCTCTCCGATGATACTGGAGAACATCGCTTTTTATATGTATAATCGTAAGCTCCATAGATGTTTCAATACCCCCATACTCAATAAAGTGTATTTAGGGGACTGGCGAGAATGGGCATTATATAATAATCTATATACTATAACACTCACCGAGAGGAGGGACAGACAGTGCCTTTGCTGAAAAGCTACGAGGAGGATGAAGCATTCGAGCGACTGTATCGCCAGTATGTGAAGCTGATGCTTCATACCGCCTATCAGATATTGCAAAACAGTGAAGATGCTGAGGATGCTGTCCAGATTGCCTTTCTGCGCATCACAATGCATTTTTCAAGCGTTGAAAAAAACATCTGTCCAAAAACAGCTAATCAATTCGTAATAATAGTCAGAAACATTGCGATTGATATATACCGGAAGAAAAAACGCGAGGCTGTGGTGTCGCTCCTTGAGGAAACCGTTTCGGAGGATTTCCGTACAGATTCTCTGGACGAAGCAATGCAGGCACTTCCGCAGGAGATGCGGGATGTTTTGTATCTGCATCAAATCTACGGGTTGTCCGTCAGGGAGATTGCAAAACTGCTGAATTTGAAGCAGGAGGCGGTCTATAAGCGATTGCAGCGTGCGGCTTCACGATTGAAAAAGATGATGGAGGAGGGGTGAAAATGCAGTTTGATAAAGAATATTTCGATGCACTGAACCGTTCGTTTGATGCAGAATGCCACAAGCTGGAAGAAACAGAACTGCCTGAATTCATGCCCTCGGAGCAGTTCACTGAAAACATGGAAAGCCTGATTCACTGCAAGCGAAAGCCCTATTTCAAATGGATTGCAACCAGTTCCAGAAGAGTTGCCTGCATCATCTGTGCCTTAGTTGTTCTCAGTACAATCACGGTCACGCAGGTTGATGCAATCCGGATTCCGCTTCATAAGGAGCCTCTGAAAAAAAGTCTGTAAAAAGTCAGCAAACTGTGGTAAAATAGAATTAATATCACAGGAGGCTGAAAATT
>JAFTZY010000024.1 GCA_017460955.1 Oscillospiraceae bacterium | reverse complement strand
GGCGATGGCGCTTTCTTCGATGCTGGGAACACTTTCCGAGGATGGTTCCCTGTTTCCAATAATGGCCCCTCCTTCGGTCGATGCGTTCTAACCTTGCCAGCGTAGTGCCGGGCGCACCAGGTGCGCACTCCGATAAGCGTTTTGGGTGTGAGAAGGTCTTATCTTTCCGCAAACCTCCCGCGCATACGCACCTTGTTCGCCCGGCACTGCGGCAGCAAGTTCAGTATGCATTCCACCAGGGAACGCGCCAAGGTCTTATTGAGGTACGAAATTGGGCCGAATGGGAATCTTGCATCGAAGTGAGGTCTCCCCCTGACCGATTCAAAGCAGAGTGCAGAGGGCGCAGCCCTCTGCCGTCCCAGAGTCCAGAGGGGCGGACGAGCGCCCCTCTGGTCGGGGGTGCAGGGGTCCTCCCCTCCATCAGAGCCTGTCCGGGGGCCGAAGGCCCCCACAAGAGACCTCTCACTTCTAAAAAAGTGCCTGCCGCTGTTTCCTGCGGCAGGCACCGTGCCGGGGCTTTCAAGCCCCGATCAGTTCCTGAATTTTGGCGATCTCCGCCTTCTCCTCCTCAGTGAAGAAGCCGTCGCTTCTGGCAATGAGCGTGCAGATCTGTGCGATGAGTGCCCGGTAGGCTTCGCAAAGCTTTTCGCCCCGGCTCTCGAGCATGGCAATGGCGCCGATGAGCTCGTCGTCAAATTCCGAGCTGTGCAGGAGATTGGCCGTGCTCTCGTAAACGGACTCGAGCTCCTCATTGGTGTAGGTGAAGCCGAACAGGTCATTGACATAGCGTGTCTCCTGGTCGCTCACCCAGCCGTCCGCTTCGACCGTGCGCAGGATGATGCGCAGGAGCATCCCGGTGTAATAGTCGCCCATCTCACCGAGTACCTCGGTATCCCAGCCCTCCTCGGCCACTGCCTCGCAGCCGATGAGGAATTTCTCGTAATGCAGCCGGAAGCTCTCCGCTTCCCTGTCGAGTTCCTTCATATTGTCCTTCCTCCCCGTGTCAGTCGCCGAACGAAATGCCCAGATCGCGTGCCGTCTGGACCTGCTGGCCCTTGGGATCCACCAGCTTCTTCTTGCCGGCAATGTCATCGAGCTTGTTCGAGGTCACCTTGCCGTCCACGAAGGCCACCGTGCGGCCGAATTTTTCCTCCGCAATGAGCTTGGCGGCATGGACGCCGAACTGCGTTGCCAGCAGACGGTCATAGGCACTGGGCGAACCGCCGCGGAGCATGTGCCCCGGTACGCAGACTCTTGCCTCGATGCCCGTGTTCTTCTCGATCTGGGCAGCGATGCGGGCCGTGTCGTTGCCGTTCTCGGCACGGAACTTCTCGCGCTCCTTCTTCTTGAGCTTGGCGATCTCGGTGTCGTTCACGCCCTCGGCCACGGCCAGGATCGAGAAGGTCTTGCCCTTCTGCGCACGCTTGACCACCGCATCACACACACTGTCGATGTTGTACGGGATCTCCGGCAGGAGGATGATGTCCGCACCGCCTGCGATGCCCGCATACAGCGTCAGCCAGCCGGCCTTGTTGCCCATGATCTCGCAGACGATGATGCGCGAATGGCTTGCAGCGGTCGTGTGCAGACGGTCGAGCGCATCGGTCGCAATGTCCACTGCCGTGTGGAAGCCGAAGGTCACGTCCGTGCCGTACAGGTCGTTGTCGATCGTCTTGGGCAGACCGATGACATTGAGTCCCTCGTCCGCCAGGAGCTTGGAGGTCTTGTGCGTGCCGTTGCCGCCGAGCGTCAGCAGGCAGTCAAGCTTCTCCTTCTTGTAGGTCTCCTTCATGTTCTTGACCTTGTCCACATTGTCCTCGCCGATGACCGTCATCATCTTGAACGGCTGGCGCTTGGTGCCCAGGATCGTGCCGCCCTGCGTGAGGATGCCCGAAAAATCCGAGGGTGCCATCGTGCGGGTCAGGCCGTGGATGAGTCCGTAGTAGCCGTTGGAAATGCCCACGATCTCCACATTGTCCTCGCCCATGCGCTCATAGCAGGCCTTGGCCACGCCGCGGATGGTCGCATTCAGGCCGGGGCAGTCGCCGCCGGATGTCAGGATGCCGATTCGTTTTTTTGCCATGATAGTGTCCTCCTTGAAATATAATAGAGTGCGTTGTATTTAAGTGTTCATTGCGATCTCATGCCAGTCCTGTTCCTCGCTTATCAGCCATTCCAGTCCCCGTCTGCGTTCAAAGACGACCTCCTCGTTGAGGTCCCCGACGGGCAGCTGCGGATCAATATGCCGATGCTGTACACAGGCCCAGTGATACCGGTAGTACAGGTCAAGCATGTCCAGGATCTCCTCCGTGCTCCGCATCGTGCAGCGGCTGCGGAATTCCTCCGATCCCCTGCATGATGCGACAAGCCCTATCGCACGCTCACAGTCGCAGATGGAGCCCGCATCCGAAATATCCTCCACGAGCCCGAGCGTCCAGTCAAGCGCCCAGCAGCATTCGTATTCCCAGACCACATCCAGTACGTCCTGCGCACTGAACATGCCGCTGACAAGCCGCTGCTCCTTGGCATTCAGGGCGCCCATGACGCCGTAGGCCTTGAGCTTGTCCACAAAAAAGGAGACATTCCCGTACTGCTCCCGGCTGATCTCCATGGCGATCTGCGTCATCAGAAGCGATGCGACAGCCCGCCTGCATACCGCATCGAGCCCCTTGCACCGGACCTCATTTGCCGATGGGAGCACCGGCAGTCCCTCAAAGACCCCGATGCCGCGGGCACGGATGTACGCCTCGGATACCGACTTTCGCTCCTGCGGTGTTTTCATCACAAGCTCCTCCCGTTACGCCTTCGGGAACCCGATCGCCCAGAAGACGGAAAAATAGTGCAGGACACTCCCCGCTACCACGAACAGATGCCAGATAGAGTGGAAATATTTCACGCTTTTCTTGACATAGAAGATCACACCCAGCGAGTACAGCACGCCCCCCACGATGAGGGTCACAAGGCTGAAGACGGGGATCCCGCGTGTCAGCGGGCGGATGGCCAGGATGATGCCCCAGCCCATGAGGATGTAGCAGAAGGTCGAGATCTTGCGGAAGCGCTCGAGACTGATCGAGGACATCACGATCCCAAAGACTGCCGCCCCCCAGATGCACCCGAAGATCGTCCAGCCAAGCCACATGGGCCGGATGCAGCACAGCGTATACGGCGTGTAGGTGCCGGCGATGAGCAGGAAGATCGTGTTGTGGTCGAGGATCTGAAAGACCTTCTTGGCCGTGGGGTTGGTGATGGCATGGTAGAGCGTGGACATGGTGTAGAGGATGATGAGCGAGGCCCCGAACAGGCACGCGCACACCACCTCCATGGGCCCCCGGTTGACCGCCGCAAAGACGATCAGCACGGCCGTGCCGGCAATGGCAAGGAGCGCCCCCACACCGTGGGAAACGGAGTTGAAGATCTCCTCGCCGAGGGTATACGGTTTTTTGATGCTTGTTTTACTGCTCATGAGATTATTTTTCCATAGGTGTTGATCTCCAGACGGCGCTGGAAATCCTCGGCGGTCATGGGCTTGCCGTACAGGTAGCCCTGGATGTAGTCGCAGCCCATCTCCTTGAGCATGGCGGCCTGCCCCTTGAATTCCACGCCCTCGGCGATCGTCTCGATGTCCATGGACTTGGCGATCTTGATGACGGCGGAGACGATCTCCTGTGCCACGGTATCCGTTTCGATCTCGATGATGAAGGAACGGTCGAGCTTAAGGAGCGTCAGCGGCAGAAGCTGGATGTAGCTCAGGGAGGAATAGCCGGTGCCGAAGTCGTCCATCGCCAGCAGGATGCCCATTTCACGCAGGGCATTCATCTGCTGCACGGTGTAGTTCACATCGCCCAGTGCCAGACGCTCCGTGAGCTCGAGCTCGAGCCACTTGGCGTCCATGCCCGCCTTTTCAAGCTCCTCCCTGACCGTCTCACAGACATTGGCCTGGTAGAAGTCGCCGGAGGCGAAGTTGATGGACATGACGATGGGGGACAGGCCCAGCTGCTGCCAGAAGGCATTCTGACGGCACGCCTCACGCAGCACGAAACGGCTGATGTCGGAGATCATGCCCGTCTTTTCGGCAATGGGGATGAATACGTTCGGGGAGATCATCGTGCCGTCCGGCTTGATCCAGCGGATGAGTGCCTCGGCACCCATGATCTTCTGCGTGTGCAGATCGACCTTGGGCTGGTAGTACAGACACAGATGATGCTGCTCGATGGCGCCCGCCAGCGCCTTTTCCATCTCGCCCTGGTGGAGGATCTCCTGGTGCATGTGGGCATCGTAGCCCATCATGTACGACAGCTCCCCCTTGCCCATGGCCAGGGCAAATTCGGCATGCTCGAGGACCTCGGTGAAGCTCTGGCCGTCATCCGGGATGCGGGCAAAGCCGGCCGAGCAGCTCAGGGCGATGTTGGCAAATTCTCCGGTGGCAAGCTGTGCCATGTCGCTGCGGATGTGACCGAGCGTGCGCACGGGGAGGTTCTCGTCGCCGAAGTCACTGTAATCGTGGATGACCAGTGCGAAATTATCGGCGCTGACTCTTGCTGCAAAGCCGCCGGCAGCGGCGTACTTGCACAGGATATGGGCGAAGCTGCGCAGGATCTTGTCGCCGTTCTCGTAGCCGCAGGTATCGTTGATGATGTGGAAGCGGTCGATGTCGAGGATCATGATCCAGCAGCTGGTGTTCATGGTCTTGCAGATGCGGTAGGTCTCCTCACCGTCATGCATGAGCTTGTTGCGGTTGGCGATCTCGGTGATCTCATCGAGGAAGGCCAGGCGCTCAATGGTCGCATCCTTGATCTTCTCGCCGGTGATGTCGATGAGCGCACCGCCGATGATGGGCGTGCCGTCGGCATTGCCCAGGTTCTCATGGTAGTGGTAGGAGTACCAGACATAGGGCAGGCCGGGACGCGGACGGATGCGCAGCTCGAGCGAGCGCGGGCGGCTCGACGCCGCATCCGGGCGGGTCGCACGGATCTTGCCGAGGTAATCATCGAAGAGCAGCCGGTCATCCGGATGCAGCTTCTTGCGGAATTCCGCAAAGGTGATGGAATTCGAGGCCGTGCCCAGGAAGGCCCTTGCCTCGTTGGAGACGAAGTACTCATCCCGTGCCGTCTCACACAGCAGGATACCGATGCCCGAGAGCTTCATGGACAGCGCGTAGCGGCTCTCGGAGATCTGGAGGTCCTTGGCGGTGTTCGACAGCCGGATCTGTGTGCGCATGAGGGCGGTGGTCTCAAAGCCGATGGAGAAATAGAGCGAGGCGGACTTGCCCTGCTTGAGCAGGGAGGTGATCCAGTTGAAATGCCGGATACCGTCCTCGGTCTCCATGCCCTTGACATAGGTCTGGCCGTTCATGACCTCGGAGGCATCCCGCGGGGACAGGCCGATGCTGTGGAAGAAATTGCTCAGAAGCACGGCATTGTCACCCGGATCATCGCTCTCGTCAATGCCCAGGAGCTCATCCATGGCGTGGTTCGTATACATCGTGGTCAGGTCATCCGACCAGATAAAGGCGGGCATGTTGATGCGCCGCACCATCTCACAGATGCGGTCAATGTCCACGGAGCTGTGCTGGCTCTGGTAGTAGCGCACGGCGACCACGAGCGTCAGGGTCACGACGATCATGCACAGTACATAGATGCGCAGTGTCAGCATCGCCGCCTCCGGGAAGGAGGTCGCGATGAAGAGCACCAGAATGGAGACGAGCGCAAAAACAAGCTCGATCCATAGTATGTTATTTTTGTTCATCACATTGCACTGGCGGCACAGTGGCTTCCTCCCAAATCAGAAAATGCGTTTCATGCAGGGACACGGCTCTGCCGCAGGCCGTCCCATCCCTCTTATTATACCTTTTTTACCCCGGATTGTCAATGACAAATTTGCCGGTGCAAGGGCTAAAAAAGCCCCCTCCCGTTCCCGTATTTGCCCCCCCGCGGCACCGATGCCCGGGGGAGAATCTACAATCCGGAGAACAGAGGGAGGAAGCCACGTTATAAAACGTTTGCGTTATACTCTTTGTAATCGTCCACTTCGTCACTTTGCACAAATTTTGGGCAAAAAGATTGGAAGCCTTTAGAAGTTGCTATGCGATACGGACAGGAAGGCCTCCGCGAGCCGGAAGCGGGCCTGTGCTCTGGCAAGGCAGTCCTCCGGGGGAAGGCCGAAGTAGGTCCCGCCCTGAACGGCGTCGGTCAGGTAGCGCACCGAAAGCTCCGCTGTGACGCAAAACGGCGCATCGGAGAGGGTGCGGCGCTCTGCCGGCGTGAGGTGACCGGCGCCCTCGAGGAAGCCTGCGGTCAGGCGCTCCTGCATTGCGCGGTCGGGGATGCCGTTCACAGTACACAGCGAGCGCACGGCATCCCCGAGGTCGTACCCTGCCGGGGCATACATCACCGTGTCCAGGTCGAGGAGGACGGGGGCGGGCGCGGGGAAGAAATTCTCCGCCTTGGGATCGCCGTGGACCGTGCGCAGGGGGAGCCCCTGCAGGGCGCAGGCAGCCTCCCGGAGGGGCAGGAGCGCCCCGGCAAGGCGCTGCTGTGCCGGGGTGAGCACACGGGTGCGGCAGAGTGCGTCGAGCGCATCGAAATACCGCGCCGTGTCATGGAACCCCGGGGAGACGGGGACAAGACCTTCGAGACCGTCAAGGGCCTTCTGGAAGCGTCCGAGCGCAAGGCCCGCCGCGTAGGGGTCCGGCGTGCCGGGGCAGGTGCCGAGATCGTCCATGGCCCGCCAGCAGCCGCCCTGCGCGTCGGTGAAGAGAGCGGTCCCGTCCGTGCAGGACAGGTAGTGCAGGGTGGGGATGGAGCAGGCAGTCAGGCGGCGGGTGACGAGCCGGAGATTCTGCATGAGGGCATGGGGATCGGGGAAGGCGGAGGGGTGGAGCCTTTGCAGGATGACACTGCCGCCGTTCCAGGCATAGCGCAGGGTGCGGTGGATGTGCCCGCCGGAGAGCACGGTGAACGTGCCGTCCTGCGGGAGTCCGAAAGCCGTGAGGAGGTCGTGCATGCGGATCACCTCACAGGAGCTGGAGGGTCTGGTAGATGATATGGACGCGGTGGTCGGTCGTGACCTTGCCGCTAACGTGATAATGTCCGGCATACCAGGTGGAGAAGTCCGCACGGTCATAGAGGGTCTCGAGGAAATCAGTCAGGGCATTGGCGGGGTAGCTGTAGCCGGGGAATACCTCCCGCTGGAGCCGGGTGGGCAGGCAGTGCGTGAGGATGCCGTCCATCTGCCAGCCGCAGGCATCGAGGGTCTCCCGCGCATGGGCGAGTTCCTCCTCGGAGGGGAGCTCCTCGGGCCACCAGCTCACGCCGGGGATGCGGTAGGGCTTATCGTGGCTTTCGGCGCCGCCCAGGGTAAAGAAGGTGCGTCCCTCGATCTCGAAGAGCTCCCCGCGCATCAGGTGGAGGATGCTGTCGGAGATGCGGTGGATGCGTCCGCCGTGCCATTCCTCGGCCGGGAGGGCGTCCAGCATGGCGAAGTTCTCGTGGTTGCCGTCGATAAAGAGCGTGGTGTAGGGCTTTTCCTCGAGCCAGCGCAGCCACCAGCGCTCGGACGCGCCGCCGTTCCACAGAAGGCCGAAATCCCCGCAGATCACGAGATAGTCCTCCTTGTCCATGGAGGCAAAGAGCTCCCGGCAGAGCTTGTTTTTCCGGGACAGCCGCGCACTTTCGTCGGGCGTCCCGAAGCCATGGATATCCCCCGTGACAAGGATCATACGGGCACCTCCTTCCTTATATTACTTTATAAAGTATTAATAGTATTGTAACATGGAAGGCACTATTTGTCAAGGGGAATGCCCTTCCCTCCACGATCCCTCTTTACAAATCCCGGAAAATATGCTATAATACCATCAGAACCCGACAGGGATTCCGAGAAAGGACGTGACAATATGAGCCGACTGCTCATCGTGGATGACGAGGTCAATATCCGCGCCGTGGTGCGGGAATATGCCGAATTCGAGGACTACGAGGTCGATGAGGCCGAGAACGGCATGGAGGCGGTGGAGAAATGCCGCAAAAATGACTACGATCTCATCATCATGGATGTGATGATGCCCAAGCTCGACGGGTATTCCGCCAGCAAGGAGATCAAGAAGCACAAGAACATCCCCATTATCATGCTCTCCGCACGCGGGGAGGAATACGACAAGCTCTTCGGCTTCGAGATCGGCGTGGATGACTATGTCGTCAAGCCCTTCTCGCCCAAGGAGCTCATGGCCCGCGTCAAGGCCGTGCTCCAGAGAAGCCGCAGTGCTGCGCCCGCCGATGCTGCCGCCGACCGCCTTGTCTTTGAAGGCCTCGAGATCGACCTTGCCGGACGTGAGGTCTATGTGGACGGACAGAAGGTCGCCATGACCCCCAAGGAGTACGACCTGCTCTTCTACCTCGTGCGCAACAAGGGTCTGGCCCTCACCCGCGACAAGCTACTCGAAGCCGTCTGGGGCTATGATTTCTTCGGCGATGACCGCACCGTCGATACCCATATCAAGATGCTGCGCGGCTCGCTGGGCGAATACCGCAAATTCATCGTGACCCTGCGCGGCATGGGCTATAAGTTCGATGCGCAGGGGCAGTAAGAAGGCACGCCGGCGCTTTTCCCTGCGCACCTGGCTTGCCCTCTCCTTCATGCTCTTCTCCTTCATCGCCGCAGCCGTCCTCTTTCTCGAGCTCATCTTCTTTGCCCCCCTCTACTATACCTTCAAGATCCGGGAGACAAGGCATATGACCGAGACCCTCATGGATACCTACGGCAGCGAGGACTACGCCGACCGGATCCGGACACAGGCCTTCTCCAACCAGGTCTGCGTCACCGTCACCGATGCACGCGGACGGGTGCTCTACTCCGAGGACGTCATGGGCGGCAACTGCCTGCTCCACGGCTGGCGCAATTACCTCTATCCCCTCCTCTCGGAGCTCGAGGCCAGCGAGAGCGGCAACATCACCCTGAGCGTGTTCGATGAGCAGCTCGGGATGGAGACGCTCGTGGTCGGCTCGGTCATCGGGGACGCGGCAGAGCCCGACGGCTATATCCTGTGCAATACCATCATCGAGCCCATCGGCACCACCGTGAGCCTCTTAAAGCGCGTCACGCTCGGGATCGCCCTTGTGCTCCTCGTGGTGGGTCTCGTGATCGCCATGATCCTGTCCGACCGCCTGTCCCGGCCGATCATCCGCATCACCCAGTCCGCCGGACGCATGGCACAGGGGGACTATACCACCGTGTTCCAGGGCGGCGGCTACCGCGAGGCCGATGAGCTTGCCCGCACGCTCTCCTATGCCGAGCATGAGATCGCCCGGGTGGATACCATGCAGCGCGACCTCATCGCCAATGTCTCCCATGATCTGCGCACGCCCCTGACGATGCTCAAGGCCTATGCGGAGATGATCCGGGACCTGTCGGGGGACAACCCCGTCAAGCGTGCGGCGCATTTGCAGGTCATCATTGAGGAGACCGACCGGCTGACGATGCTCGTCACGGACATCCTCGACCTGTCCAAGCTGGAAAACGGCAGCCAGAAGCTCGAAACGCAGGAGGTCGGCGTGCGTGCATGGCTCACCGACATCATCGGCCGCTATAAGGGCATCTCCGAGCAGATGGGGTACCATATCAGCTTCACGCCCGATGAGGAGCGCATGATCACCTGTGATCCGGGCAAGCTCGAGCGCGTGGTGTGCAATCTCATCAACAATGCCATCAACTACACCGGTGAGGACAAATGCGTATACGTCTCCCAGATCAACACCGAGGACGGTGTGCGCATCGAGGTGCGGGACACGGGTGCCGGGATCGAGGAGGACAAGCTCGGCAAGATCTTCGACAAGTACTACCGCAGTGAGAACCACAGGCGCGAGACCGTCGGTACGGGACTGGGGCTTTCCATCGTCAAGGCGATCCTGAAGCTCCACGGCTTCCGGTACGGCGTGCGCTCAAAGCTCGGGGAGGGCTCGGTGTTCTGGTTCGAGGCAAGGTGACCTTTGCACTCTCATCCGGTTTTTGACAGGCTGTCACACAGCTTTCACATGCAGGGGGTATCCTATACTTGTACGGTGGCAGCACCGTCACCCCCTAAAACCCCTATATCGCAAAAATGCCCCCTTCTGTCACGGAAGGGGGATTTTTGCGGTTAGAAGTTAGAGGTGAGAAGTGAGAAGTTAGAAATCAGGGGGCGGGGCGCTTTACAAATCGTGAGTAGTATGGTATAATAGAAAAAACAATTAACGATCGGGAGGAAGAAACCATGGCAATGACCGATGCATTGGAGACCACACTGGATGCGCGGGAGCTGCTCACACTGATCCGTGAGCGGGTCCCGGGAGCGGAGTGGGAAAACGACTGGCTGTACTATCCGAAGCAGGATCTGCGGCTGCGTCTGGAATTCGGGGAAATGCAGGGGGCAGATGACCGCTACCGTGCAAGCATCCTGTTCATCATGACCAACCCTGCCTTTGACGAGGATATGGTCTATGTGAGTGCAGCGGCGGGCGATACCCCGGATGCGGCGCTCCGGCGCAGCACGGAGGATTTCTGCACCATCGCGCTGGGCAATGTGCTCGGCTCCCTGACGCGGATGACCGACGGCGTGATCGAAGCCGACGTCTACGGGCAGCCCCACCGCTTCCACATCCCCTCGACCCGGCAGGGCATCCACAACGGGGACGGTCCGGTGCATGACCTGTTCGAGACCGTGCGGGAGGCACTGCCGCTGTACCTTGGCACGAAGCACGCCTACTGGCTGGAGCTCGTGTCGGCACGGGTGAACGGGCGTCCGGTGTGCGAGGCCCGCATCAACGGGACGGTCGATCAGGGACTGAGCGATGTGCTGTTTTCCGAGCAGCTGCACCGGCAGGATCCGCCGGCGTTCGAGGCGGACAAGGTGTTCCTGCTGATGCTGCAGGATCCGTCCACCGCCGGGATCTGTCCCTTTTCCAAGCAGCAGGTCGGGGAGCTGACCTTCCGTGCGCTGGAAATGCTGTTCGACATCCGGGATGAGGTGAGCTTCCAGCGGACCTTCCGGCAGATCCGGGAGATGGCACCGACCAAGAGCCTGGGCTATGAGCTGGCAGCCTTCGTGCCGGAGATCTACAGCCGTGTGTCCGTCGGCTACCGGGACAGAGGCGTCCTCATGCCGGTCGTGGACCGCGGCAAGCCCGACAAGGAGCTGCGCTGCTCCCAGGTGCGCAGCTACGGCTACATCGAGGATGCGGTGCTCCAGTTCCTGCAAAAGCGCACCCCCACCAAGGAGGAGAACCTGCACCTGCTCGCCCTGAGCCGGCAGTTCCACGTCATCCATGAGGCCATTGCCGCCGGCACCGGGATCGAGGACCTGCGCCTGTCCCAGCTCGTCTACATGGTGGAGAAGGACTACGTTGTGTATTAAACAGTCTCTTAAACAGGAATGCACTGTACACAGCAGGGAGCAATGAAAACGCTGCTTTTTTTCAAAAGCAGCGCAGCTTGTCAAAAAAGCTTGTTGCCGCCTAAAGGCGGCAAGGAAAAGCGCATTATACTTGATGGATAGGGCGCGCTTTTTTGCAAAAAAGCGCCCCTCTTCAAAAAACAGTCCACCGGACTGTTTTTTGAATTCACCCCTGAAAAAAGCCGCGGGCAGGGGATTTCGCCCACTGCGGTGGGCGACCAGGGCTTTCAGCCCTGGACCTGACCAGCTTTTTGAAAAAAGCTGGATCAAAAACTTTTAAGCCGCCTTCGGCGTGGCCGCCGATCGTTTTTTGACAGACTGCGCTGCTTTTTTCAAAAGCAGCGTTCCATTCGTCTTATTTCTCCCGATGCTGTGTCAGCACCTGCCGCAGCTTGGGGTAGGCACGCACCAGACGGGTGTGGACCTCCGGGAGCTGTGCCTGCTCGAGCCGGATGCGCTCACGCAGGGCAGCGGCATATTCCTGCATCCGCTGGCGCTCCGTCTCGACGTAATCACGCCGTCTGCGCAGCTCCTCCTGCATCCGCAGGCGGCTCTGTGCGGTGTGGGCCTGGACATTCTCGCCGATGGCCTGCGTTTCGAGCACGCCGTCCGAGATGTGCTCACCCAGCGCATCCGACAGCTTGCGGAGCTCGTCCCCGAGCCGGCGCAGCGTGTGCAGATGCCGGCGCATTTGCAGGAGATTGGCGACTGTCACAACAAGATCGGCGGTCACAAGTGCATATACCACGCACAAAACGGCGATGCCCGCAGGCTCCGGGAACCATGCCGTGAACAGCGCAAACCACGGATGCACCGCATCCACCACGATCATGCACGCCATGCCCCACAGAAGGGAGAACCGCAGGCAGATGTAGCCGCGGATATTGAAGGGCTCTGCGGAGTAATCCCACCACTTCTCATGGAAGAATCGCTCAAGCAGGAAGCCGCCGAAGAATTCGAGCGCCGTGGTCAGCACCACCGACCCCAGGAACAGCAGGATCGGATTGTCCGCGATGGGGGAGAGCACGACGAGCACCGTCAGCGCCCCGAAGCCGTAGATGGGACAGTAGGGCCCGTTGAGAAAGCCCCGGTTCACAAAATGACCGGTCTTGGCTGCCGCATACGCGACCTCCGTACACCAGCCGAGCACGGCGTAGATGATGAAAAACCATAAGCTGTCATACCATGTCATGGACATCCGCTCCTTTTTGGGAATTCTGTGTATAGTATAGCATATTTTGGGGGATTTGTAAAGTTTTTTGTCACCGGACCGGGATGCTCCAATTTCAGGGCCGCTTTTCCCCGCACTTTTTGTGCATTCTGCCGAATTTGAAAAAATCCGCAAACACACTTGACTTTCCGGCCGGAAGGTGGTACAATATATTCATGGTTTAAAGCTTAAACGCTTTAAACGGCTAAAATAACTTAGGAGGAATCATTATGCAGCGCAAGGGTAATCTGATGACCTACAGACCGGACATCAAGGTATTTGATGCCACGATCCGGGACGGGGGTCTTGTGAATAATTTCCGTTTCAAGGACGAATTTGTGAAGGCACTGTATCTGGCCAATCTGCGGGCCGGTGTGGACTATATGGAGATGGGGTACCTTGCCGACACGGACATTTTCAAGCGGGAGGATTTCGGTGACTGGAAGTTCTGCCGTGAGGCGGATCTGCGTCGGATCGTGGGGAACAACGAGACGGATCTGAAGCTGTCGGTGATGGCGGATGTGGGCCGGACGAACCTGCAGCGGGATCTGCTGCCGCGGGAGGAGAGCGTACTGGACATGGTGCGCGTGGCCACCTACATCAACACGATGCCGGCAGCGATCGAGATGATCGAATATGCGGCAAGTCTGGGATACGAAACGACCTGCAACATCATGGCGATCTCGAAGGCAAACGATACCGACATTGAGGAGGCGCTCGCCCTGCTGGCACAGTCCCCGGTCAATGCCGTCTACATTGTGGACAGCTACGGCTCGCTCTTCCCGGAGCAGGTGCAGAATCTGACGGTGAAGTACATAGAGGCCATGGAGCCGGCCGGCAAGAGCGTGGGCATCCATGCGCACAACAACCAGCAGCTGGCCTTTGCCAACACCGTGGAGAGCTGCACGATGGGCGCAAGCTTCCTGGATGCGACCGTGGGCAGCATGGGCCGCGGCGCCGGCAACTGCGCCATGGAGCTGCTTCTGGGCTTTCTGAAGAACCCGAAGTACAACATCACCCCCGTGCTGCGCTTCTACGAGTCGTACATGGTGCCGCTGCGGGAGGCGGGCCTCAAGTGGGGCTATGACGTCCAGTACCTGCTCACCGGCAAGATGAACCTGCACCCGTCGTCAGCCATCGCCTTCACCAAGGAGGACCGCAGGGACTATGCGGATTTCTACCACCAGCTCTTTGATCTGGAGCCTTGACGAAAACACCCCCGGATTTCCGGGGGTGTTCTTTATTCCTGTCTGTGCGCACAGCCGCTGCAGCCGGCGCAGCTGCCCGTGCAGCCGCCGCTGTTCTGTAAGCCGCTGCAATGCCCGCAGCTCTTGCATTCACCGCCGCAAAAGCCGTGGCTCGTTTTCCATTGCTTCCCAAGATACCGCAGGATCAGCCCCACGATCACCGCGAGGATCCCTGCGACCAAATAGGTGCCCATACTGTGCTCCTTTCTGTTAGCAAGAGCTAACCGTATGCTTTGAAAAAACGACTATTCTGATTCCGGAGTCTGCCGGCGGCGGCGTGCCTGTTCAAGGCTGCGCTGTGTGAGACTGGAGAGCTTTTCCACGGTATGCTGTGGAAAATCCGACAGAAACAGGAAGGCATGTTCCTTTGCCTGTGCGGGGGGAAGCCGCAGGATCCGCCGGAAAAAGCTGTACACTGCGTCAAAATCACTGCTGCCGCGCTCGGCGATCTCAAGCCCCTTGGGCGTCAGCCGGACGGCTTCCTGGTATTCCGGCTCCACGAGCTCCATACGCACCATGCATTTCATCATTTTGCTCACACTCGGCCGGGTCACGCCCAGCTCCGCAGCGATGTCTACACAGCGGATGCGGCGCTTTTCGCGCATCATGCGGTGGATGCACAGCAGATAGCGGTACTGACCTGCACACAGTTCCATAGCGATCACTTCCCTTCCCCTATACCATACCACATTTTCCCCGATTTGTCAAGTCCGCGGTGCGGGGGCGGGGATCGTCTCAAAAACGAAGCCCCCCTCCTGGCGGAAGGGGGCTTTTGGGGGCTTACTGCTGGATGTAATAGAGTCTGTCGCCGCCGTCGCGCTTTGCCTGGTGCAGGGCGGAGTCCATCTTCATGAGCAGACCGTTCACGTCCATGCCCTCACTGGGCAGGCAGTGGTACAGGCTTGCGGAAACCGGGCTTTGCAGAACGATCCCGGCGACCGTAGCGGGTCTGCCGATGCTCTGACGGATCTGCTCGGCCAGCTGCTGTGCCTGCATATCACCGATCTCTTCCTTGAAAATGATGCAGAACTCGTTGCCGGAAATGTTGTACAGCTCACCGGAGCTGCCGAATTCCTCATTCAGACGGTCCGAGACCACGCACAGATATTCGTCGCCGACCTCGTAGCCGTAGGTGTCATTGACCACACGGAAATTGTCCATATCGAACACGGCCAGATTGAACTGTGCATTGCCGATCAGACGCGAGAGGTACGAATCGAGTGCGTAGCGGTTGCGCATACCGGTCAGGATATTGGTATGTGCCGCATCGTACATCTTTCTGCGGGAGTTGTCCAGACGCTCGCCTGCCTCGGCAAGCTCCTCCTCCTTCTGCTGAATATTGAGGTTTGCCTGGATGGCTCTGCGGCCTGCAATGAACAGTGCCACGATACCGAAGATCGTGACCAGCATCAGTGCGAGCTGGGCAATACCGTGCTGCAGGGAGCTGCGTTGTACGTTGTCGGAGGCGTTGCGGGTGCCGATCTCGACCGTTGCCATGAGCATCTCGGTCGCACAGGTCTGCAGCGGGGCAAGCTCCTGGGTGTAGATCGAACGGGATACATCGTATCCGGAGGTCGGCAGGACATCCCTGACCTCATTGATCTTGCGTTCGTAAGCGTGGATACTGTAGCATGCCTGACGGTAACGGCGCATCTCGATCTCGGTGTGGTCGAGTGCCTCGTAATCCTGCATCAGGGTGTCGATGGTGGAAAATTCCTTGTCGATGCTGTCCAGGATGTTAAGACCTGCATTCGATTCCATGCCCGCTACGAGCAGGAGCACGTTTTCGTTGACATCCGAGAGGGTGTCGTTCATCCGGCTCATGGCCTCCACGGATGCCATGTTGGAATCATAGACCTGGCGGCTGCGCAGGTAGACCAGATTCTCCACGACCATGTTGAAGGCGATGAAGAGCACAACGACGATACCGGCGATACTGTAAAGACGGCCGATCTTCTTTGCTGACTGATTTGCTGCCATATGTACCGCCCCCCTTACTTATGTGTCGGATCGACGAGCCACTGGATGTCGTCGTCGTTGATGTTGTCGGCAGTGATGAGCGCGGCACCGGTGTCCACCGTGGCAGCCACATCCTCACTGTTCACAAGCTTTTCCGCATAGCGCACGCCCAGATAGCCCATGTTGTAGGGATTCTGTGCGATGACGCCGTTGAGCACGCCGCTGGTGACATAGGTATAGGCATTCGTGCCGTAGCTGTCACCGAAATAGTCGAAGCCCACGACCTTGATCTGGCCGGCTTCGATCTCGCCGTCGGCGATCATCGTGGCAACTGCCTCGCAGACACCGGCCGTGCCGGGCTGGTTGGTGGCATAGATGAGGTCGAGGTCGGGGTTGTCCCGGATCATCTGCATCGCACTGTCGCGGGATACGACGGTGTCACCGCCGCAGTCCACGGGCTGGAGCAGCTTGAAGCCGGAGGCGCTGCCCTCGGGCAGGGCTCTGGCAGCCGGTGCATCCGGAATGGGCAGGGAGCCGTCGGCGGGCTGGTCGGCATTCTCGCCGCCGCCCTCAGCGGGCTGGTCACCGCCCTCGGGCTGTGCCTCACCGCCGCCCTCGCCTTCCTGCGGCTGGGGGGCATCGCCGCCCTCCTTCGGGGCATCGCCGGGGGTGTTCGATGAGGTGCCCATGACCTCCCCGATGAAGCCGGAGGTGCGCTCCTGGGCTGTCTGGGAGGATACGGCATGGGAAATAATGCCCACGGTATCGCCGTCCTCCAAGAGGGAAACGGCATAGCGGCCGGCAATGGCAGCCGCGGAAACGTTCTGGGTGCTGATGCACGATGCGCGGTCGGCGTAGCTGACATCGGAGTCGATGGTCAGCACGGGGATCCCGGCGGCCGTGGCCTGCTGGAGCACGTCGTTGAAGGCATCCGGCTCGACCGGTGCGAGCACGATGGCGTCGGTACCGGCAGAGATGGCCTCACTGATCATGCGGTACTGCTCGGCGGAATCCTCCCGCTCGGGCGCTTCGTAGATGACGTTCAGGTTCATTTCCTCGCCGGCGTCCTGTGCGCCGAGCTTGGTGGCATCCCAATAGCTGTCCTGGCTCTTGCAGATGACGGTGATGGTATGGGCCGGCGTCTGGCTGCCCGATCCGCAGCCGGCGGTGCCGAGCATCGACAGCAGCAGCATTCCGGTGAGCGCTGCCTTACAGTATCTGTTCATACGCAAAAAACCTCCTGTATTTGCTTGCAGGATCCCGGAGGATCACACACCCTTATTATACCATAGTTTCCGCCCGCTTGCAAGCCGTGATTTCAGCCAAAAAAAACAGCCCGTTTTCGTATGAATTCACGAGGCGGCCGGCGTGCCGAAAATGATCCGCCCTTTTTGTCGAATCCCACCAAAAACAAAAAAAGAGGGCACAAAGTATTGACAATCCTGACAAGTCGTGATATACTTAAATTATGTGTAATATTTACAGATTTTAGACGGGCAGTATAAAACGTTTTCGATAGAAAGCGCCGTGCTCCCGCCCCGGTTTTCTGTACCGGAAGAGACATAACATAAATTCAAAGGAAAGGTTGGAGGCTATCATTATGCTCTATGTTGCAGGATTTGAGAACACCGAGAAGATCGCGCAGGGACTCAAGAACATGGTGAATCAGTTCGGCGAGGACACCCTCGAGGATACGGGCCGGTTCATTTCCCTGATGAACGACTTCATCCCCGAGTATGAGAAGGAGCGCAGGCTCCTCAAGAACGTCCTGACCGGCGGCGTACTTACCGCCATGCGCAAGGAGGCCAACCAGCAGATGGGCATCACCCGTGCCCGCGATCTGATGGCCAACGAGATGTTCCTGTCGGACATGGCGATCGAATTCGTGCTCGTATGCTTCACCTATCTACTGGGATGGAATTACCAGTCCAAGCTCTCGCAGCCCCAGCAGCCCGCCGCACCCGCCCCGCAGGCCGCCGCACCGATGCGGCAGCAGG
>JAFTZY010000023.1 GCA_017460955.1 Oscillospiraceae bacterium | reverse complement strand
TCCCTTCCCGGGGATGCGTTCTTCACTCTTTCAAAAAAGCTAGTTGCCGCCTAAAGGCGGCAAGGAGAGGCGCGTTTCATTTGATAGGTAGGGCGCGCTTTTTTGCAAAAAAGCGCCCCTCTTCAAAAAACAGTCCACAGGACTGTTTTTTGAATTCACCCCTGAAAAAAGCGGCGGGTAAGGGGATTTCGCCCACTGCGGTGGGCGACCAGCTTTTTGAAAAAAGCTGGATCAAAAACTTTTAAGCCGACTCCGACGTGGCTGCCAAGCGCTTTTCGACAAGTTGAAGAACGCATCCCTTCCCCGGGATGCGTTCTTTTTGTCATGGCACACAAAGCATCCGGCAGATGTCCCTTGCCATGCGCTGTGCCGGCTCCTGAAAATGATTGCCGGGATTTGTCACAAAGTCGGCAGCAATGCCCTGCGCCTGCAGATGCGCATAGAACGCCCGTGTGTTGTCCAGAACGCTTGCCATGACGGGATCGCGCGTGCGTGCCTCCCGATCCCCCAGCGACAGGCAGACGGCGTCGGGGATTCGCTGCATCTCGTGGGATGCGGCAAATTCCGGGAAGCCCGGATACCACAGCGACCCGGACGCCGAGGCGGCACGGCGGAACACGTCCGTCCGGTACAGCGCATACACCGCAAACAGTCCTGCCATCGAATAGCCCGCAATGGCATGGTACAGCGGCTGCACCGGGAGCTGCCGCGTGACCGCCGGGAGGAGGACACCCGTGAGCTCCTCCAGATAGCGGTCCGCATGACCGGGGAAGTCCGGCTCACGGCGCAACAGGCCCCGCGCCGCCCATGGGGACATCTCCCCACTCCAGTCCGCGATCTGCACGGCGGCCAGCACATGCGCCGGCGCATGCAGCGAGAGGAGCGCCTCCCGGACGGCCCCGCCCTCGTTGTCATAGGTGTTGAGCCAGACCACGGGACAGGGGGCATCGGGTGTCCCGAAGAGCGTGACGGTCCGGCCGGATACGGTCAGTGTTTTTCCAGGTGTTTCGTATTCCATTCCAGGCTCCTTTCTGCATCGGTCGATACTTCTATCCTACCACGGATCTGCGGAAAAAGCAATCCGTTTTTTCAGAGACAGCGGACAGTGCAGGAAATACCATAAACCGTGCGGGATATGCAATGGAAAATCCCACAAATTTGTGATATACTGTGGCTATAGTATAGCGATTCTGCACAAAATGTGCGATCGGAACGAAGGGGGAAATCCATATGTACATCCGCAAACTGACTGCAGCCGTCCTGGCGGCTGCCATGCTGCTCGGGAGCGGTGCGTGGACACCGGCCGCGCAGGACTATGCCGTGACGGCCTCTGCCGCAAGCGCATCCGAGATGCCGCAGGACTACAAGACTGCCTGTGACTGGGTCTGGGCGAACCGCATCGAGACCGAACGGTCCACGGAGGCCTGGTCCACGATCTATGACCAGATCATCGCCGGGAACGGCACTTTGCAGTACATCCTCATCTGGCAGTCCTATACGCCCATTACGCTCGAGCAGCGGCAGAAGCTCCCGCAGATGCTCGAGGACGCTGTCAATGCCTGGACGGACTACCTCGTCGGGTACGACGACTGGCCCTTCGAGCATGTCAATGTCAAGGTCGTGGGGTATGCGGTCCTCGACAAGAGCTGTCTGCTCGATCTCCAGCCCGACGAGGTCGTCTACACGGATACCGCGTCATCCTGGCTGTACGACGACATGGTCTCAAGCGGCATGGGCAATGCGAGCATGCCGTCCATCCAGCCCGCCGAGCCGACCGACCTGTCCCGCTATGTCCACTGGTCCGACAAGAACTGGACTTACAACGGCAGCTACGACAACCGCTATGACATGTACCTCCACGGCATCAACGGCATGATCGACATGGGCGGCTACGGCTACCACTACGGGCAGATCCTCTCGGACAACTCCATCCTCGGACTCGTGAACGGCACCACGAGCCAGCACATCCTGCTGCACGAGATGGGACACGGCTTCGGCTTCCCGGACTACTACGGCGGCGAGGGCGAATCCGACGGCTATCCGCCCGGAGGCTTCCCCGGCGGTGAATGGTCCATCATGTGTGCCGGGAGCTGCGCCTATATCAACACCTTCGACCAGTGGTTCCTCCGCTATACCTGGAGCAAGCTCAAGGACGAGCAGGGACGCTTCGATCTGTCCGCCGTGGTCACGGAGCCTGCCACCGAGCCCGCGACCGAACCGCCGACTGAGCCCGCAACGGAGCCGGAGATCGAGCCTGTAACGGAGCCCGCGACCGAACCGCCCACGGAGCCTGCGACCGAGCCCGCTGCGTTGGAAACGGCCGTCATTGAGGGCACGATCACGCAGCTCTATGAGGGCTTTCTGCAGCTGGACGGCACGGGCTACACGCTGTCCGGTGAGGGACTGTTCGATGCGGACAAGCCTGCAAATAACATTTACAACTACGAAGCGGGCGATTCCGTCCGCATCACCTTCCGGTATGACCCATCCGGTGATATGCCGAGGATCGTGTACATCGAGTCCATCGAGCTCCTTGAGAACATCCGCAATACCGAGCCCACTCAGCCCGCGCAGCGCATCCGCGGCGATGTCAATGCGGACGGCGTCTTTGACCTGACGGACATCATCGTGCTCCAGAAATGGATCGTGCGTGTGCAGGGCACCGCGCTTGCGGACTGGCAGGCGGGCGATCTGTGTGAGGACGGGACGCTGAATGTCCTGGATCTTAGCACGATGAAGCGCGAGCTGATGCGAAGCTGACGGGGGCGTGCCATGAAACGCCGGATACTTGGCCTTGTGGCCGTAAGCCTTCTGCTGTGCGGCTGCGGGGGCGGGGAGACCCTTGACCTGACCGTGCGCAACCTCACAGGCGATACGCTCACGGAGCTCACGATCAGTCCTGAAGCTGACCAGAGCCGGCGTGAGGAATGCCTGACTGAGGCGCTTAGCAGCGGGGAGGAGACCGTGCTGCACCTTAGCGGCCTTGCGGAGGAGGACCTTGCCGGGGGCTTCCAGGTGGTCGCCGTCACCGCACAGGACGGACAGGCCGATCCCCTCGGGAACCTGATGCTCCGCAGCGGCGATACGCTCACACTCTACTGGGATGATCTCGGACTTGCCGCTGCCGTGAACACCTCCGATGAAGAGGTGCAGGAGATGATCGACCGGCTCCATGAGGACCTTGCCGCACAGGACGAGGCGCCGTAACTGCACAAAAAATGCCGCATGCCCGGTCTGACCGGTGCATGCGGCGTTTGTTATGCCTGCGCCTTCATGGCGCGTTTTTTCTCGTACATGCGCTCATCCGCCAGCTTTTCGGCTGACTCGAGCATGTCCGTCTGCCGGGTGTAATGCGCATACCCGTAGGCGATGCGCAGCGGGACCGGGGGCGCGGATTCGGCATTGTATGCATCGGCAAGCTGGTCGAGCTGCCGGAGGGCCCGGACGATCTCCTCCTCCGTGCCGCGCTCGGCGATCACGATGAACTCATCACCGCCTGTGCGGAAGCACGTTCCCATCCCGTCAAAGCACTGTGTAATGAGGGAGGCCGCCTTGCGGATGTGCTTGTCGCCCTCCGCGTGGCCGTAGACGTCGTTGACGCGCTTGAGGAAATTGATGTCGAGCTGGATGACCGTGCAGTCCGTGTGGGAGCTGCGGATCTCGTTCTCCTTTTCATGGAAGGCGGCGCGGTTGGCGATCCCGGTCAGGCCGTCCGTGTAGGCCATCTTCTTCATCAGCTCACTGCGGCTCTGCTCCACGGCAAGGCGCGTGCGCTCGCGCATGAGGTGCAGTCCGATCAGGAGCACGAAGATCAGTACACCCACACGCGTGAAGGCGCTCGAGCCCAGGTGGCTGTGGGGGAAGAGCTGGAAGCGCACCATGTCCGCCACCACGCCGATCACGGCGGCGGTCATGCCGATGATGACCGAGCGCAGGAAGGCCTTGTCGATGGTCCGTTTCCGGACGCCCCGCACCATCAGATAGATCGTCATGACCAGTGCCACGGCGATGTTGAAGTGGGAGAAGGGCAGCATCTCCCGGACATCCCGCACCCCCAAAAGCGAGAGGATCATGGTCACGGCGAAGTTGACGATCGTCAGCAGGAATAGCACCGGCAGCATGGGGGAGTCGGTGCAGTTGGTCGCCTTGGCCATGATGGACACGGGGAGATAGGCGATGAAGATCAGGCACAGGTAGTTGGCAAAGCGCATCATTTCCGGATGCTGCGTGTAGACCTGTATGATGTAGGTGTCGTTGGCCGACCAGGTGCTCACGAGAATGGCAAACGCGCCGAGTGAGAAGAAATTGACATTGTTGCGCTCCTTGGTCTGCCATGTGGTAAAGCCGAGGATCAGCATGAGCACGCCGAACAGCGCGATCGTGGCGCACAGGGCAATGCTCGGCAGCCCCTCATGGTAGATATCGCCCATAAAGACCCCGGCGTCCTCCACGGCCGTATCCCGCAGGTAGGGGGCCGTGCCGTCGTAGATGGGGTGCAGGAGGAGCGTGACGGACTGCGCATCGGCAGGGATGGGGACCGTGTGGATGTACATCCCGTAGGACTTGCCAAGGATGCTGGCCTGCTCCGGGGCATAGCGGTACCCCTCCTGTCCGTCGAACAGGACCGTGAGATGGGTATCACTGCTCTTGAAGCACAGCCGCTTCCGGTACAGATCGATGCTGTCAAGATCATGTGTGACGGTCACGTCGCCCTCCGGCAGGGCATCGAGGGAGACGACCGTTCCCTCCGGGGTGACCCAGCCGCCGTTCATGCCGGTGATCTGATCGAGGAAGGTCGTCTTTTCCGGACGGCAGGCGGCATAAACGACCACGACGCACAGGATGATGACGATCAGGGATAGCAGATCGGTCTGGATCATGCTGCCTGTTTTGGTAAAGAGTTTCATGGATGTCCTCCCTGACATATGGGAATACAGGTGTGATAGCCTCTTTGAGAGGCGAATTCTCTCCACCCCCACCCCCGCCACTGGGGCGGGGGCTATATTGCGGGGCCGAAGGCCCCGCACCCCGCAAGTATCGGGGCCTCTGTGAGGCCTCCGATACGTTTTATATCTGCGTGTTACAATTTTATTGTAGCACATTTCACTATAATTTTCAATAGCTAATGTATATAATTTTACAAAAAAGACACAGTATCACGGGGATCCCCCCTTCTTCGCCGGCTAATATCCCCGCACCGGCCGGGGGAGGGGTACTGCCCTGCATTGTTTTTTTAAGCAAACCGCCCCCGCTTCTTTCAAAACCATGTTCTTTTTGCCGCAACTCCTTACAAAAAGCATTGACAAATCCGCCGGCGATGTGCTAAAATAAAATACATGGACAAGGATGTCCGCTGTGCGTGCAGCGGGCATCCTTGTCTGTTTTATCATGCAAAAGTCAAGGAAAGAGAGTGAAGCGACATGTGTTCCATTATGGGTTGGTGCAGCCCGTCGGCTGACAGGGCGCTGTTTGAGGAAGGATTTGCGCAGACGGTCTCCCGGGGACCGGACTGCTCCCGGATCATCGGGAATGACAACGGCATCCTCGGCTTTCACCGGCTTGCCATTATGGGACTGACCCCCGAGGGGATGCAGCCGTTTTCCCTGGACGGGGACCTGGCCGTGTGCAACGGGGAGCTCTACGGCTTCCAGGCGCTCAGAGAGAAGCTCCGGGGCCGCTACACGTTTGCCAGCGACTCCGACTGCGAGCTGATCCTCCCGCTCTGGCGGGAGTACGGCACGGATATGTTCTCCCTGCTCGATGCGGAATTTGCGTGCATCATCTACGACAGCACCAATGGAGAGTTCATTGCCGCCCGTGACCCCATCGGCATCCGTCCGCTGTACTACGGCTATGACAGCAAGGGCGCGATCGTCTTTGCAAGCGAGCCGAAGAACCTGACCCCCATTTGCAGTCAGATCATGCCCTTCCCGCCGGGCTGCTACTACCGTGACGGCTTCTTTGTGCGCTACTGTGACATCGCATCGCCCGGGACGGTATCGCAGGACGATGTGGAGACCGCGTGCAGGAACATCCGCGAAAAGCTCATCGCCGGCGTGGAAAAACGCCTGGTGTCGGATGCCAGGGTCGGCTTTCTGCTCTCGGGCGGACTCGACTCCTCCCTGGTCTGTGCGATCGCAGCCAAGGCCTCCCGTGAGCCCATCCGCACCTTTGCCATCGGCATGGATGTGGATGCGATCGACCTCAAATATGCCCGGGAGGCTGCGGACTTCATCGGCAGCGACCACACCGAGGTCATCATCTCAAAGGACGATGTGCTCCGTGCGCTCGAGGAGGTCGTACACCTGCTCGGAACGTATGACATCACCACCATCCGTGCCAGCATCGGCATGTATCTTGTCTGCAAGGCGATCCATGAGCAAACGGACATCCGCGTGCTGCTCACGGGCGAGATCTCCGATGAGCTGTTCGGCTACAAATACACCGACTTTGCCCCCGACGATGCCGCCTTCCAGCAGGAGGCGGAGAAGCGCATACGGGAGCTGCACATGTACGATGTGCTCCGTGCCGACCGCTGTATCTCGGTCAATTCGCTCGAAGCACGGGTGCCCTTCGGGGACCTCGACTTCGTGCGCTATGTCATGGCACTCGATCCCGCCATCAAGCGGAACGTCTACGGTAAGGGCAAGTACCTCCTGCGCCATGCGTTCGAGGGGGACTACCTCCCGGATACGATCCTCTGGCGCGAGAAGGCCGCGTTCTCCGATGCCGTCGGGCATTCCATGGTCGATGACCTCAAGGCCTATGCAGAAAAATATTACACGGATGCGGAATTTGAAACGCGCCGTGCCCGCTATTCCCACGCACAGCCCTTTACAAAGGAGTCCCTTCTCTACCGGGAGCTGTTCGAGAAATACTATCCCGGCCAGAGCCGGATGGTCACGGATTTCTGGATGCCCAACCGCGACTGGGAGGGCTGCGATGTCAACGACCCGTCCGCAAGGGTGCTCTCCAACTACGGCGACAGCGGCAAATAAACGCCGTCCCTCTGCACACCGCATGTGCAGGGGGACTTTTTGTTACACGGGAATCTCTCCATCCGTCAGCTCCCGCGGAGGCAGGGCCTTGCAGACATAGAGAAGGTAGCCGAGTGTCAGACACAGGCGCACACCGAGTGCGGTCAGGGACGCCGCCGTGCTGCTCCCGGTCAGATGTTCGAGGACCTCCCCCGTCTCGAACACGGTCAGCACATTGTTCAGGATGTGGAACACGATGCATGCCCACAGGCTGCCCGTGCGCACAAAGAGCATGGTCAGCAAAAAGCCCACGGACACGGCAAAGACGATCTGCGTGAGGCTGTCAAGGAGGGCATACCCGTTGAACAGATTGACGATATGTCCGATGCCAAAGGTCAGCGAGGCGATCACAACGGCCCGTGTCCGGCTCCCCTTGGCGGCGATCCCCCGGAACAGAAAGCCACGGAAGATGAGCTCCTCCAGAAAGCCCACGGCCATCATCATGACCGTGTGCAAAAGCACGCTGCGAGGGGAAAGCACCGTCCCCGCGCCGAACACCAGGCACCCGCCCGCGATGAGCCAGAGCGGGAGATAGAAGAGCATCCGGGCGGCCGGGAGCGCCGGCGGACACAGCCCCACATGGCGGGCAAGTCCCCGGCGCAGCACAAAGACTGCCAGCACGGCCGCCAGCGCCACCACAAAGACTGTCTCCGCCAGGTAGTCGATCCCAAGGGACGCCGAGACCTGCTGCATGAGGGAGCTCCCCACCACATAGAGCACGATCAGGATGATGGCAAATGTCAGTTCGTTTTTACAAAGCAGGCGGTACATGGGCCCCTCCTTTCCCGGGCATGCCGGCCAGCCCCCGAAAGGTATCGGTCAGAAGCCGGACATATTCTTCTTCCTCATACACCAGCGAATTGTTCGCCAGCAGGCACGCGGCGCCGTGGACGCACAGGAACAGCGCGGAAAACACCTCCCGCGCCCGTGCCTCGGACAGACCCGTGCTGCTGCACAGGGGCACAAGCAGGGGTGCGAGCGCCTCGTCCGAGGTCAGCTGCGCAAGGCTCCTGCTGCCGAGCCGGTCCGACTGGAACAGGAAGCGGAACAGCGCCCCCTCCTCCCTTGCAAACCGGATGTACTGCATCCCGATGGCCAGCATGGGGTTCCCGAGCGTTTCATCGGGCGTCAGGATGTACTGCGTGTGCAGCGCATCCGCAGCGGCATACAGATCCTCCCACAGTGTCTGCACGGTGGTATAATGGTACATCACCGGCTGCGTCGAGCAGCCGAGCTCCGCGGCGATCCGGCGCACATTCAGATGTGCCTCCCCCTCCCGGCGCAGAACGGCAAGTCCGGCCTCGAGGATCCGCTCGCGTGTGATCCTTGCCTTGGGCGGCACAGAACCACCTCCGTTTCATAGCATTTGTTATATAACATATGTTATTATACCACACAGAAAAGTTTTTGTCAAGGGGGATTTTTAACATTTCGCAAACATTTCCGAAACACTTCTCAAACCAACGTGCCGTATCATAGAGACATACCGGGGGGAACACCCCCATGCACACCGCGAAAGTGAGGTACCAACTATGAATACAACGATGCAGCGCACGAAAGTCAGAGCCGGACAGCCCTACCTGTACCGGAAGAACGGTCTGCCGAGCGAGGTCTATGAGATCCGCCTGCACAGGGAGGTCGATCACGATGCCCTCTGTGAGGCCGCCGCCCGGACCATGCAGCGCTATCCCTATTTTGCCGTGAGATACCTGGAGGAGAACGGGGACTTCTATGCCGTACCGAATGACCTGCCGTTTCCCGTGACACACACACCCGACCTGCCGCCTCTTGGCGGCACGGAGAACCGTTACTATCTGATCGGCGTGACGCACGATGGGTGCAGCGTGAACGTCTCCTTCCACCATGCCCTTGCCGACGGACGCGGCGTCGGGCGCTTTGTGGAGACGCTGCTGTGGTACTACTGCAAGGCGGCCTACGGCAGCACGGCACCGGCACAGGGGATCCTGACAGAGGCGGTGCCGGTCTCGGAGCGCGAGACGGCCGATCCGTGCAGCACGCGCTATCCCGTGGACCGCTCGAAGCTCGGGCGGATCGAGGGACTCTCCCGGAAGGGCTTCACGCTCCCGGAGACGAAGGGGGAGAAGGCCTCGCACCGCCGCTATGAGCTGCGCTTTCCGCAGGAGGCGTTCATGCAGCTGTGCCGGAGGAGCGGCGCCTCTCCGGTGGTCATGCTCAGTGTGATGATGAGCCGCGCCATCCGCTCGCTCCATCCGGAGGCCGGGTGTATCAACAGCAATTTCCCGGTGGATGCCAGGGCCGCGCTCGGGATGGACGGCACCTGCCAGAACTGCGTCAAGAGCATCAGCCTGCCCTACGGGGAGGCCGAGGAGGCGCTGTCCGAGCAGGAACTGTGCAGCCGCTACAAGGCGCTGATGAACGCCCAGCGCGAGCCGGAGCGGTGCAAGGACGAGTTCAACAAGATCGTGATGCTGCTTGATGCGGTGAGCCATCTGCACTCGTTCCGGAAGAAGCGCATGGTGATGCGCTTTCTGGACGATCTGAAGCTTGATACCTACCTCATCAGCTACGTCGGGCAGTTCCGGTTCGGGGAGAATGCGCAGTACATCGACAGTGTGCATCTGTTCTCGGACTGCTCGGACGGTCTGGTGCTGAACATGACCTGCCAGTGCGGGATGTTCTGCATCGACATGGTCCAGGACTTTGAGGGAGCGCAGTATGTCAGCGCACTGCTCGAACAGTTCCGGGCGGCAGATGTCCCGGTGGAGTCCACGCAGGCCATTGCCTTCACCACGCCCTGTGACCACCTGATGCGCGATCAGCCCGTGATGCCGGAGGTCCTGCACGGGCAGCGCAGCCTCTGGGAGCGGACGGTCGATGCCAATGTCCGCGCCTACCGTGCGGTCCGGAACGGCGCCGTTGCAGGATACGCGTCAGTCGAGAGCGCCTTTGTCCGCACCTTCCTGGCAAGGCCGGGGGAGACGGTCGGGGAGGCAAGGCTCCGGCTTGCCGGGGAGCAGCTCGAGCGCGACCTGCATCGGCGGGATGCGCTGGCCCGGATGTACCGCCACAGCGCATAAATAATCCGCCCCCGGGTTTCCCCGGGGGCGGCAGCTTTGTTATTTGCGTGCGGCGAAGGCGTCCTCGCTGACCTGTGTGGCAGGATCGTATTGCAGATCGGTGAGTGCCGTGCAGCCCTCAAAGGCCCAGGCATGGATGCGCTGCAGGCCCGGAGGACATACGACGCGCCGCAGCTGTGTGCAGTCCTTGAAGGCAAAGGGCGGGATGCTGTGTACGCCCGCGGGCAGCTCGATCTCCTCGAGCCCGCAGCGCACAAAGGTGTACTGGAAGATGTCCCGGAGTGCGGCGGGGAGCGTCAGGCGGTGCAGCTGTGTGCAGCCGTCGAACACAAATCCGCCCAGGAACGTGACCGCATCCGGGAGCTTCACCGCGGTGATCTCCGCATGGCCCTTGAAAATGCCGTCCGAGAGCATCGTGACCGGCACGCCCCCGAACTGCTCGGGCACCGTGACACATGCTTCATCGCCGTCATAGCCCGTGATGCACAGCGTATGGTCGATGAGCTCTTCAAATGTAAACTGCTGCATAGTTTCCCTCCCGTTTATTCGCTCTGCTGCAAAAGCGCACGTTTCATCAGGCACAGATCGCGCACATCGAGCCGGCCGTCCGCATGGAGATCGCCCGACGGCCCGTCTGCGAGCACGGTCCCCGGCACGGCGGCGGTCCATTTCTGGAGCAGCACGACATCGCGCAGATCGAAGGTGCCGTCCGCGTTCACATCGCCCGTGGGCGGCTGCGCGTCCTCCTTCACCAGCAGGCGGATATCGGTCAGCGTGATCTCCCCGCCGTAGGCCGACAGGGTCATGCCGTCTAAGTCGCCGTAGTCCACACCGAGCGTCGCAAAAGCCGAGAGGATGTCCGAGGGGAGGAACACGGCCTTGCTGCCGTTGGAATAGCCCGGCTGCACAGCATGCCACAGCGAGGGCTCACTGCTCCATCGCTGCAGGGCGATGACCGGCGGGTAGCCGGAGGTGCTCGTGTACTCCATCTCAATGGCATAGCTGTCCCCGAGTGCCTGCAGGGCGGCCATGTCGAGCGCAAGCTTGTCCACGGTGCCGGAGGAGAGCGTTTCGCGCAGCGTATACCCCTTGCACGGGTATTTTGTCACGCTCGAGTAGAGGATGCCCCGCTGCGGGGTCTCTCCCTGGCGCTCAAAGAGCTCGGAGATCGTGACGAACTCATACCCCTCCTCGATGAGCTGGGGCAGGGCGATCCGCAGTGCTTCGACGGTCTGGTCGTTCCCGGCAGCATCGTGCATCAGATAGATCGTGCCGTCCTGTGCGGCGTTCAGGATGTTCTCGACGCGCTGTGCGGTATCGACCTGCGCCATGTAGTCCTGCATATCCGCCCCGCACACGAACGGCAGGTCGATGGTGTCGTACATGGACTGGCTGACGCCGATGAAGGGCGGGCGGAAGAATTTCGTCTTTTCACCCGTGATGGCCTCGACCTGTTCATCGACATAGCCGATCTCCTCGAGCATCTCCTCCGGGGTCATGTTCATCATACTGGTGTGGGTCTTGGAATGGTTGTCGATCTCCATGCCCATGTCATAGGCACGCTTGATGGACTTTGCGCTCTCCTCGTTGATGTTCGTGCCGATCACAAAGAAGGAGGCCTTGGCATCGTACTGTGCCAGGAGGTCGAGCACCTCATTGGTCGTGGTCGTATTCGGGCCGTCGTCAAACGCCAGCGCCAGGAGCTTGGGCTCCGCCTCGGCGCCGGATGTCCCGAGCGGCATACTTGTCAGGAGCAGCGTTGCCGATGTGCAGACGGCTCCCAGGATGTGCAGGATGCTTCGCATATTCTTTCACCTCATCATTGATCGCTGGCGGTCCCCGAAATGCCGGCAGACAGCCTGACAGCATTTCCTTCCCGCCATTTTGCCCGTTTCCGGAATCGGCCAGAAGCTGCCTCCGGAAAAACAAGTCCCCCGGACCGGATCCGGGGGGCTTTGTCATCCGTCCGCTTCGGGAGCGTCGCGGCGCTTTTCGAGGAGCGCCAGCATATGGTCCAGATCCGCGCCGATACGGAGCATCTCGTCCGTGACCGCACGCAGCGTGATACCGTATTCATCGGCCTTTTTCAGGATCATTTTGGGATCGGAGACCATCTCCGACCAGCCCGCAGGCCGGTCCTTGCTCAGCTGCCGGAACACCAGCGCCCATTGCACGGTCTCTGCAAAATCCCAGATCGAGCCGTCCCATTTCCACTCTGCCATCGCTGTTTTCCTTCTGTATGATCAGTCAAACTGCTTGCCGACGCTCCAGGCACCGCCGACGCTGTCGCCGACGACCCTGTAGCACAGGCCGACCGTGTCAAATACCACGGGATGCAGCTTGCCAAGGTCCACCTTGCCGTCGGTCAGGACGGACTCCTCCGCCTTCATGCCGACGATCTCTGCTACCACGCGGGTCTCGCCGAATTCCTCCTGCAATGCGGTCACTTTGCACTCGATCGTGACCGGGAGCTGGTCGATGACGGGCGCATTGACCTTGTCGGACTTCGTGACCGTCAGGCCGCATTTGGCAAGCTTGTCCGGCACCTTGTTTCCGGAGACGATGCCCACATAGTCGCACGCAGCGATCTGCTCGGCCGTGGCAAATGCCACCGTGAATTCCTTATTGCGCCGGATGTTGTCGGTCGTTTTGTGCGAGGACAGGCTGACGGCGATCTGGTTGCCGGCGATCTGTCCGCCCCATGCTGCATTCATGGCATCGGGGGTGCCGTTCTCGTCGTAGGTGCCGAGGATCAGCACCGGATGGGGCGTGATGAAGCCCTTTTCAAAGCTCTGCTTCATAGTATTCTCCTCCTGATCGATAAAAGTGGGGTGACCCCGCAGGGCCCATAGGTAAAGTATAGCACAATCTTCAACAAATTGCAAGGGGGTTGCGGAAAAAATCGGGGATCCTGCTATGCTGCCGAAGCAGCTCGCGCTTCATCTGCGCAAGATCGAGCACATTGAGCACCCCGTCCCCGAACCGTCACGGAAATGCCCGGCTCGTCTGCCGTGAAGGCTCTGAAATTCGAGCAGACAAGGCTCCCGGCCGCTGCGGCCTGTGTACGACTGGTCCGTCCACCACTCGTTCGCGGGGACGGCATAGCTGGCGTTCCAGGTCCAGTCATAGTCCCGGGAGGGCCCATTCGGAACTTCTCACCGAAGTCCTTGTACATGTAGTTGCTGTAGCGCATGCCGTCGCAGTGCGAGGAGAGCTCGAGCATCAGCCGGTAGCGCACGAGGGGATCCATGTGGTAGTCGTTATCGGTGTGGAGCTTGATCTTGAAGGACTTCTTGTCGTGACCCCATCGTAGTAGTCCTGCACGTTGGACGGATTATTGGAAATCTCACGAAGTATCACCGGTCCCTCCAAAGTGCCCATGAAAATTTGTATAGTTCTTGGGGTAAATGTTGTGAAATTGAAGATAACGGAGATGTCAGCTACTATGATACAGGCAGTAAGAGACTGTATAGGTTTTTATCCGACGCTATGGGGGAAGACAGACTTGTGACTGTTATACTTGTTTATACCAATTCTCGTTCATCAGAAATTAGTATGAAAGAGCAGTCGGCAAACACCCAAAAATCTGGTAGAAGAAAAACGGATTTCGATCATATATCCATCTGCTGCAAAGTGCTGATAAGCCCGTAAATACTGCGTTTGAGAGAAAAAAATGGATTTGTTCATATAATGTCATTGACTTAATCAGGACTATATGCTACAATAAAAACAATATCACAAAGTAAACGAGGAGCACATCTATGAAATACCAGAAGCTTGCGGCCGCCGTGCTTGCCTTGGCGGTCCTGCTCGCGGCATGCGGCCGGCAGCCGGAGGAGCCCACCGAGCCGACGGG